>JAUMZB010000011.1 GCA_030528345.1 Eikenella sp. | reverse complement strand
TCTGGAGCGGGAAACGAGTCTCGAACTCGCGACCTCAACCTTGGCAAGGTTGCGCTCTACCAACTGAGCTATTCCCGCATCGCGCGTTTTCCGGCGGTGCCGTACTCGCGAAAGGACGCCATTATAGGGCGATTGGCGGTGCAGTCAAGCCGCGGGCGGGAAAAATTTTTTTGTTGTCTGTTATTTATTGGAATTTTTTTGTTTGGGCGGGCGGCGGCCTCGGTGATGCCAACCGGGTTTCAGGCAGCCTGCGGGCGGTATTTTGCCGGTGATTGTCTGTAATTTCCGCCATGTTGCCGTTATAATGCCTCATTTGCCCGTCTCCTCAGACTTCTCCCTCCGAAAGGTGAAATATATGAGCCTGAAAATTGCCATCAACGGCTACGGCCGCATCGGCCGCCAAGTGTTGCGCGCCATTTACGAATACAATCTGCGCGACCAATTCGAAATCGTGGCGGTCAACGCCAGCGGCGGCTTGGAAACCAATGCCCACCTGACCAAGTTCGACACCGTGCACGGCCGCTTTGCCGCCGATGTGCGCCACGACGACACCCATTTGATTGTGAACGGCGACCGCATTCCCTTCTTCTCCACCCGCAATCCGGCCGAGCTGCCGTGGCGCGATTTGGGTGTGGATTTGGTGATGGAATGCACCGGCGCCTTTACCAGCAAAGAAAAATGCCAAGCCCATATGGATGCCGGTGCCAAAAAAGTGCTGATTTCCGCCCCGGGCGGCGACGATGTGGACGCCACCGTAGTATACGGCGTCAACCACGATGTGCTCACCCCGGACATGACCGTGGTCTCCAATGCTTCCTGCACCACCAACTGCTTGGCGCCGGTGGCCAAGGCGCTGCACGACGGCTTGGGCGTGGTCAAAGGCCTGATGACCACCATCCACGCCTTTACCAACGACCAAGTGCTCACCGATGTGCGCCACAAAGACCTGCGCCGCGCCCGCAGCGCGGTGGACAATATGATCCCCACCAAAACCGGCGCCGCCAAAGCCGTGGGCCTGGTCTTGCCCGAGCTAAAAGGCAAGCTCGACGGTTTTGCCGTGCGCGTGCCCACCATCAATGTGTCGTTGGTGGATCTGACTTTTGAAGCTGCCCGCGAGACCAGCGTGGAGGAAGTCAACGCCATTGTGAAGGCCGCCAGCGAAGGGGCGATGAAACACATCTTGGGCTACAACACCCTGCCTTTGGTGTCGTCTGACTTCAACCACAGTACCGAAGCCTCTACCTTCGACAGCACGCTGACCAAGGTTTCCAACGGCAATATGGTGAAAGTGCTGGCCTGGTACGACAACGAATGGGGCTTCAGCTGCCAGATGCTGAACACCGCCCGCGCCATGTTCGGCATGGAAGTGCGCCCGCTGGTGTAAACCGTTGATGAGAATGGAAAGCCGCGCCGATGGTGCGGCTTTTTGTTTTTCAGGTAGCCTGATGCGGTTTGGGGCTACCTGAAAACAACAGCGCGGCCGAATGGCAATAAAACAACGGCCTCCTGTGATGCAGCGGGAGGCCGTTGTTGTTGCCTGCGGTATATTACAGCACGTAACGGGCCAAGTCTTCCTGTTCGGCCACTTCTTCCAGCCGTTCGTTCACATAGGCGGCGTCCACATGGGTGGTGCCGGCGGGGGTGTGGAAGGAAACGTCTTCCAGCAGTTTTTCCAACACCGTGTGCAGGCGGCGGGCGCCGATGTTTTCGGTTTTTTCGTTCACGTGGAAGGCGATTTCCGCCAAGCGGGTAATGCCGTCGTCGGCAAACACCAACTCCACGCCGTCGGTGGCGAGCAGGGCTTGGTATTGCTTGGTGAGGCAGGCGTCGGTGCGGGTAAGGATGGCTTGGAAGTCGTCCACGGTGAGGCTTTCCAGCTCCACGCGAATGGGGAAGCGGCCTTGCAGTTCGGGAATCAGGTCGCTGGGCTTGCTCAGGTGGAAGGCGCCGGAGGCGATAAACAGGATGTGGTCGGTTTTCACCATGCCGTATTTGGTTTGCACGGTGGTGCCTTCTACCAGCGGCAATAGGTCGCGCTGTACGCCCTGGCGCGAGACGTCGCCGCCGTGGCGGCTGCTGTCGGTGGCGATTTTGTCGATTTCGTCAAGAAAGACAATGCCGTGCTGCTCCACCGCGCGCACGGCCTGTTCGCGCAAATCTTCTTCGTTCACCAGCTTGGCGGCTTCTTCGTCGAGCAGCAGCTTCATGGCGGCGGCCACTTTCATTTTTTGCGTTTTGGTGCGCCCCTGCTGAATTTTGCTGAACATTTCCTGCAACTGGCTGCTGAATTCTTCCATGCCGGGCGGCCCCATCACCTGCATGCCGCCGGCGGGGGTGTGGGCGAGGTCGATGTCGATTTCTTTGTCGTCCAACTCGCCGCGGCGCAGCATGTCGCGGAATTTTTTGCGGGTGTTGCTTTCCGGCGGCGGCTCGGGGGCTTCGCCGGCAAAACCGGCTTGGCGGGGCGGCGGCAGCAGGGCGTCGAGAATGCGGTTTTCGGCCGCGTCTTGCGCACGGTCGCGGTTTTTCTGCACCGCCCGCTCGCGCAGGTTTTTGAGGGCGGTTTCCATCAGGTCGCGCACGATGCTGTCCACGTCGCGGCCCACATAGCCTACTTCGGTGAATTTGGTGGCTTCGATTTTGATAAACGGCGCATTGGCCAGGCGGGCGAGGCGGCGGGCGATTTCGGTTTTGCCCACGCCGGTGGGGCCGATCATCAGTATGTTTTTCGGCACGATTTCGCTGCGCAGCGGTTCGGCCACTTGGGCGCGGCGGTAGCGGTTGCGCAGTGCCACGGCCACGGCTTTTTTGGCTTGGTTTTGGCCGATGATGTGTTTGTCGAGTTCGTGAACGATTTCTTGCGGGGTCATCATGGCGGTGGTGCTCATGGGCGAATCCTTTGGGCTGACAATGGAGCGGCAAATGGCGGCGGACGGAGGAAAATCAAGGTGCGGGCTACCTGAAAAGCGGGGAGGGTTTTCAGGTAGCCTGATACCTTTGCCAAACCCTCATCTGCGGCGCATTTCTGCGTTGTGCGTTTATGCCCTATGGGTACTGCTCGCTTGCCTACCTTTATGGTATGTCTGTCCCACGGGGATTTCCGGCGTTCACGCTCGCTGCGCTGCTACGCCTGGAACTGCATCCACATCTGGAGGTTTTACCAAGGTCTCAGCCTGAAGCGTTGGCTTGAGCATTGATTGTCTGTTTGCGTTAATTCTGATTGCTTTGTGAAAACAAAAATGCCGCTATCATGCCACAGTTTCGTTGTCAGCAGTCCTGGCGAAGCCGCTTTCCTGCTTGGCGGACGGGAGAGGTTTTATTACAATGCCGAATTTTCTTAAATCAAGAATGATTTCTATTTGATTAACCAATCTGAGGCGAGACGTCCCATGAAATATCCTGCCTGTCTGTTTCCCGTCAAAACACTGGTTTTTGCCCTGGCTGCCTCGGGTGTGCCGGGCTTTGTTTTTGCCCAATCCGCTGAGGCGGAGGGTGCGGCCACCGAATTGGAAAGCATTGAAGTCACGGCAAGAAACCGCTATGCCAACGGCTATCAGCCGGTGGCCGCCGATGTGGTGGGCGGCGGCAATATTCCTTTAAGCGACATTCCGCGCAGCGTCAACGTGGTAACGGCGGCGGTGTTGGAAGACCGCCGCCCCGGCTCTTTGGACGAGGCGCTGCAAACCGTGAGCGGCCTGCGCCAGGCCAATACTTTGGCCGGCACGCTGGACGCGGTGGTGAAACGCGGCTTCGGCGGCAACCGCGACAATTCCATTTTGCGCAACGGCATGCAGATGTCGCAAACCCATTTGTTTTCGCCCACCGCCGAGCGGGTGGAGGTGTTGAAAGGCCCGGCTTCCGTGCTCTACGGCGTGCAAGACCCGGGCGGGGTGGTGAATGTGGTCACCAAGCAGCCGCAGTTCAAACCGTCTTACTCCTTCGATACTGCGGTGGGCAGCCACAGCAGCCGCCAGTTTGGCTTGGACTTTACCGGTCCTATCGGCGACACCGGCCTGGCCTACCGCCTGATTGCGGATTACCGCCAAAGCGATTACTGGCGCAATTTCGGCGAGCGCAAACAAACCACGCTGGCGCCTGCCATCAAATGGGTGGGCGACGGCACCACTTTGAGCGCGTCTTACGAATATCTGGACTACACCGTGCCTTTCGACCGCGGCACCTTTATCGACAGCACGCCGGGCAGCGCCAATTATGGCAAGCCGTTGGCGATTCCGGCCAAACGCCGTTTGGACGAACCCTTTAGCGAGCAGAGCGGCAAAAACCATTTGTTCCAATTCACGGCCGACCGCCATTTCAACGAGCAATGGAAAATGCGCTTCAACTACGGTTTGACGTATCACACTTACGACGACTGGAAAGCGCGCGTGCTAAACACGGCCGCCGGCATCAACACCGCCACCGGCCAAGTGTTGCGCCGCATAGACGGCACGCAGAACGCCCGTTTGCGCGTGCACAATCTCGCCTTGGGCGTGAACGGCGACGTGAATTGGGGCGGCGTGCGCCACAAGCTGTCTTTCGGTGTTGAAGCCATGCGCAACGACCGCCTGCTGGCCCAAATCTACCAAGGCAATGCCGCCGGCAACAACCGCCCCATCGATATGTACAACCCGATTTACGGCAGCATCACGCCGCAGCCCGGTGTGAACACCCTAGACGGGCAGGGCAACAACACCCGCCAAACCGAGGAGCTGAAAACCGCCGCGCTGTATGTGCACGACACCGCTTATCTTAGCGACAAATGGATTGTGTCCGGCGGTTTGCGCCTGGATTATTACGACCAATACGCCGGCCGCCAAAACGGCGCCAAGCCGGGGCGCAACACCAAGGGGCTGCCGCATGAGTTTCGGGTGAACACCGACAACCACGGCTGGAATCTGTCGCCGCAAATCGGCGCGGTGTACCGCATCAACCCGCAATGGTCGGTTTATGCCGGCTACGCCACTTCTTTCCGCCCGCAGGTGTCGATTGGCAACGAAATTCCCGGCGACGCCAAGCCCGAACGCGGCCGCGCCTTTGAAGTGGGCGCCAAATATGCAAACGAGCGTTTGTCTGCCGCCTTGGCCGCCTTCCACATTGAGAAGGAAAACGTGCGCTACACCACCACCGTGGGCGGCCAAACCGAAGCCCGTTTTGCCGGCAAAGCCCGCTCCTACGGCTTGGAAGCCGAAATCGGCGGCCAAATCACCGATCGCTTGGGCATCAACGCCAATTATGCCTACACCCGCACCCAAGCCGTGGAGGCGGAGCCGGGCGTGGCGGGTCTGCCGCTCAATAACACGCCGCGCAATCAGTTCGGCCTCTATCTCACTTACGATTTCGGCTGCGTGGCCGGCGGCCATTTGCGCGGCGGCTTGGGCGGCAAATTCAACGGCAGCTGGTATATCGGCAACACCCAGGGCGGCTTGTGGAAAATCCCTTCCGCCGCCACGGCAGACGCCTTTCTTTCCTACGATACCCGGTTGGGCGGCAGCCGGCTCAATGTGCGCCTCAACGGCAAAAACCTGAGCAACCGCCTGTATTACACTTCCACCGTGGCTTCGTCGGCGCATTTCCCCATGATTGCCATCGGCAATCCGCGCGAAATCAGCCTGTCGGCCAAATTGACGTTTTAATGGCCGATAACCATCAGGCTACCTGAAAGCCCTTGTCGTGCTTTCAGGTAGCCTGTTCCGGTTTGGCCTGCCGTTGCCGGCAGGCTGCGGTTTGCCCGCATGGTGGAAAAATGAATCAGGAAAAATGGAAAATTGAGCTGGCCGACACGCCTGTGTGGCTGTTGGGCAGTTTTGCCGGTGTGCTGTTGTTTTGCCTGTTGGCGGCGCTGCTGCTGAGCCGCACCCGCTTCGGCCGCCAGTTTGGCCAAATCGTGCGCCCCTGTTTGCGCGGCTCGGGCGCGTTTAAAGCGGCGGCGCTGATGCTGCTGCTCTTGTTGATGGTGTTGGTGGAAGTACGCATCAGCGTGTTGAACACCTTTTTCTACAACGGCTTATACAGTTCGCTGCAAGACGGGGCGGCGGAGGCGTTTTGGTTTTTCGCCCTCATCAATGCGGCGCTGATGGCGGTGAAAGTGGTGCACACCGTGCTCAACGATTTTTTGGAGCAGGTGTTTATGATCCGCTGGCTGGAGCGGCTCAACCAAGCGCTCACCGAAACCTGGCTGGCGCACAAAAACTACTACCGCCTGCATATGCGCCGCCACGCGCCCGACAATATCGACCAGCGTATCCAGCAAGACGCGCAAGACTTTATCGTTACCACGGTGGAGATGGTGCGCGGGCTGATCAATGCAGTGGTGTCGGTGGTGGAATTCACCATTATCCTGTGGGGCTTGTCCGGCGTGCTGACGCTGCTGGGCGTGGATATTCCGCGCGGCATGGTGATGTTTATCTATCTGTTTATCGCCGGCGCCACCCTGGCCTCGGTGTGGATAGGCCGGCCCTTGGTGCGGCTGAATTTCCAAAACGAGCGCTTTAACGGCGACTACCGCTATGCGCTGATCCGCGTGCGGGACCATGCCGAAAGCATTGCGTTCTACAACGGCGAGGCGGCCGAGCAAGACAATCTGCGCCGCCGTTTTGAGCGCATCATCCGCAACCGCTGGCAAATGGTGTACCGCAGCCTACGCCTCAACGGCTTCAATACCGGCGTGACGCAAATATCCAATCTGCTGCCCCTGATGCTGCAGGCGCCGCGCTTTTTCGCCGGCGAAGTGAAAATCGGCGATATGCACCAAACCGTGCAGGCTTTCAACCGCCTCCAGCGTGCGCTCTCGTTTTTCCGCAATACTTATGAGGCCTTTACTGCCTATCAGGCGCGGGTGGAGCGCCTGCACGGTTTTTTGAGCCACATGAAAGACAGCCTGCCTTACCGCCTGCCGGATACCGAAACCGCCGCCGGCGGGCTGGCGGTTGAGGGGCTGACCCTATACCGCAGCGACGGCAGTGTGTTGCTGGCAGACATCGGCTTTCGGGTGGCCGCCGGTGACGCATTGTTGATCCAAGGCCCTTCCGGCTGCGGCAAAACTTCCCTGCTGCGGGCACTGGCCGGCCTGTGGCCGTTTGGCAGCAGCGGCCGCATCCGTGCGCCGGCGCACGAACACACGCTGTTTGTGCCGCAGCGCCCCTATATGCCGCAAGGCAGTTTGCGTCAGGCGCTCTGCTATCCCGATTTGCAGCCAAACGAAGCCGCCTTGGTACAGGCCATGGACGATTGCCGCTTAGGCTACCTGAAAGCCTATTTGGACAAGGAAGACGATTGGCAGCACAAGCTCTCGCCCGGCGAATTGCAGCGGGCGGCTTTTGTGCGGATTGTGCTGTGCCGGCCGCAGTTGGTGTTGCTGGACGAAGCCACATCGGCCTTAGATGAGGAAACGGAAGCGGCCTTGTACGGTCTGCTCCGCCGCGAACTGTCCGGCAGCATGGTGGTGAGCGTCGGCCACCGCAGCAGCCTGAACGGGTTTCACAATCAAGTGGTGCGGGTGGGCGAAGCGGCTTGCGCCTGAAACGGCGTACCGGCGGTTGTCAGGTAGCCTGCGGGGGCAATATCCGCTTCACGTTTTGGCACAAGAGGCTACCTGAAAGCCGGAGGGCGTTGCCTGCCTGAAATCAAAAACCGACACCGTGTTTGCTTGGGCGGCAACGGTGTCGGTTTATTGTTTATTCCGCGCAATGACTGCCCAAGAGGATTTGTGAACGGGTCTTTAGGGACGCGGCCAAGCCAGCAGCAGCGGCCGGTGGTCGGAATGCTGCCAGGGCAGGGCGACGGTGTGCAGGGGGAAGTTGGCGAGCACGTGGTCGATGTTGATCAGCAGCGGGCGCCAGGTGGGCTGCATCATCGGGGTGTAGGGAGGTGTGCCGCTGTGCCGGGTAAAGCGGCGGAACAGTGGGGAAAACGGGCTGCTGTTGAAGTCGCCCACTACCACCACTTTGCCTGGTTCGCGGCCGATTTCGGCGGCGGTGTGCGCCAGATAGGCGCTGCGTGCGGCGGCCAGCCGGCTGTTGACGGGCGGCGGCGGGTGCAGGGCGTACACGGCGGTGCCGTCGGGCAGTTCGGCGCGGATGTAGGCGAAATCCTGATGCTGCCGGATGTCGCAGGCGGCCAAGGGCTGGCGCGACCAGACGGCCAAGGCAAACGGGCTGTGTTCCTGATGGCTGCAGCCGTGCGGATGGCGGCGGCGCAACTCGGCCCAACGCGGGTCGTCGGCCTGGATTTCGGCCAGCGCCAACACATCGGGCTCTTGTGCCAAGAGGGCGGCGGTTTCGGCGGCGGGGTCGGGATTGTCGAGGCGGACGTTGTACCACACCATGCGCCAGGCGGGCTTGGCCGGGGCGGGCAGCGGGGCGTCTGAAGAGAAAGGCTGCCCCATCAAAACGGCTGCGGCGAGGGCGCTGCCCAGCCAAATCCGGCGCCGCCGGCCTGGGGTGAAGATCGCGGCGGCGGCAAAGAGCGCGGTATAGTGGGGCAGGAAATGGCTGAATAATTCCGCCGGCCAGAAAACGGCGCCGAGGGTTTGGCTGATAAAAAAGGCCAGCAGCGCCAGAACGGAGAGCCAGTGCAGGCGGTGCGACAGATAGTGATGGAAGGCTGACATGGCGGTTGGCTTTCAGGTAGCCTGCAGCCGTTACGGTGTCAGCGCTTGGGCGGCGGAGCCGCTGAGAGTTTTGTCGGCCTGCAGTTGGCGGAACTGTATCACGGTGCGGTCGCCCTGTTTTTCGTTCAGTTCGATGCGCCGCACCAGTTGGCCGCCTTCTACGGTGATGCTGTCGAACACCTGCCGCATCAGGGCGGTTTTCGGCGTCAGTTGCAGCCGCCATTGGCCGGCGTGGCCGTTGAGGCGGGTGTCGAATTGGCGCTGCAGCTCGCGCATGTCGCCGCCGAGCACCGCCATAAAGAGTTTGACTTGGGCGGCCTGGCCGCTTTGGCGGGTGGGACGCCATTGGCCGCCGCTCCATTGGGCGATGCCGTCGGGGCGCACGCGCAGGCGCAGCTCGAAGGGTTGGTCGATCTGCCAATAGAGGCCGTGGCGGTTTTTCAGGGCGAAGCGGCCTTCGGTTTGCATGGGTTGGCTGAGGGCGCGCAGGAAGCGCTGTTGGGTGAAGCTGCCCTGTACGGTGGCCGGTTGTTGCAGCTGGGTGGTCAGCTGGGCGGTGTCGAAGGCCCGGGCGGGCAGGAAGGTGAGGCAGAGCAGGAGGGCAAAGAGGCGTTTCAGCATGAGGGTATCCTTTTCAGGCGGCCTGAGCGGGTGTCGGTGTGTGGGCGATAACGGCCGGGCGGCCGCGCCGCGCATTGTAGCGGCAAACCTGCGGCGGGGCGGTAGGCGCTGTGCAAAAAAGCGCAAACTTGATGGGGCGGCGGCGAAGGGTGGCAGGCTAGCTGAAAGGCCGGGAAAACGGCAAGGCGGACGTCGGGCTTTCAGGTAGCCTGACGGGCTTTAAAGTAATTTATTTTCAATGTTTTATATGGTTTTACGTTTGGCCGGCGGCGGCGGGATGATTGTCCTTCCCCTGCATGGCGGGTACAATCCGCCCCGTTTTACCTTTTAGACAAATGACATGAGTGTGATTGAAACCATTCTGCCGCTGGGCCATATTGTGCTGGATTTGGAAGTGGGCAGTAAAAAGCGGCTGTTCGAGCAGGTGGGATTGCTGCTGGAAAACGAAGCCGGCCTGGGGCGGGCGGAAGTGTTCGACTGCCTGTTTGCCCGCGAGAAGCTCGGCACCACCGCGCTGGGGCACGGAGTGGCGATTCCGCACGGCCGCGATGCGGCGGTGCAGCAGATCACCGGTGCCTTTGTGCGCCTCAAAGAGCCGCTGGCGTTTGATGCACCCGACGGCAAGCCGGTGTCGCTGGTGTTTGTGCTTTTGGTGCCGGAAAACGGTGCCGGCAGCCACTTGGAAGTGCTGGCCGCGCTGGCCGACAAGTTTTCCGTGAAGGCGGTGCGCGAGCAGCTGCTGGGCTGCGGGTCGCCGGAAGCCGCCCGCAAAATCCTGATCGCAGAATAAACCCATGCCGAGTATTTCCGTCCGCAAGCTTTACCAAGACAACCAGACCAAGCTGCAGCTGGCTTGGGCGGCGGGAACGGCCGGTGCGGACAAGCGCATCAGCGTAGATGCCGACAAGCCCGTTTTGGCGCTGGTCGGCCATTTGAATTTTATCCACCCCAATCAGGTGCAGGTGTTGGGTGTGGCCGAGGTGGATTACCTCAACAAAATGGAGGCCGGCGACATCAAAGCCAGCTTCGACGGGCTGTTCGACCTCACCATGGCATTGGTGATTGTGGCCAACGGTCTGCCCGTGCCCTATATGCTGCGCGACTACTGCCACACCCATCAGGTGCCGCTGCTTACCTCGAAAATAGAAAGCCCGTTTCTGATGGACGTGTTGCGGATTTATCTGCAGCGGGCGCTGGCGGTGTCCACCGTCAAGCACGGCGTGTTTCTCGACGTATTCGAAATCGGCGTGCTGATTACCGGCCAATCCGGCTTGGGCAAAAGCGAATTGGCGCTGGAGCTGATTTCGCGCGGCCACGGCTTGGTGGCCGACGACGCGGTGGAATTGCACCGCACGGCGCCGGAACTGCTGGAGGGGCGCTGTCCGGCCACCCTGCGCGATTTTCTGGAGGTGCGCGGTTTGGGCGTGCTCAATATCCGCACCATCTTCGGCGAAACCGCCGTGCGCCCCTCGAAACCCCTCAAGCTCATCATCAATCTCGTGCTGGCCGACAACCACTATATGCAGGGTTTCGAGCGGCTGAGCATTCAAAGCGAAACACAAACCATCTTAAACGTTGCCGTACGTTCGGTTACCCTGCCGGTGGCCGTGGGCCGCAACCTCTCGGTATTGGTGGAGGCGGCCGTGCGCAACTACATCCTGCAAACCCGCGGCAAGGACAGCACCAAGGAGTTTCTGGAGCGCCACACCGCCATGCTGAAGGAGGATGAACGCCGCCATGAGGATCGTGCTGATTAGCGGTTTGTCCGGCACCGGCAAATCGCTCGCTCTGGAATTATTGGAAAAGCTCGGCTTTTTGTGTGTCGACAATCTGCCGCCGGCCCTGTTGCCGCAGCTGGTGGAGCAGTACGCCGCCGACAGCGGCGTGTACAAACTGGCCATCAGTCTCGATATCCGTGTGGGCTGTTCGCCGGAAAACATCCACAGCTACATCGGCGAATTGCGCCATCGGGGGCATCGGGTGAGCATACTGTTTCTGGATGCCTCCAACGAAGTACTGATGCGCCGTTTCGCCAAATCGCGCCGCCACCACCCGCTGTCTGCCGGCAACCTCACTTTGGCCGAAAGCATTGCCGTCGAGCGCGAAATGATGGCGCCGTGGCGGGACATGGCCTACCGTTTGGACAATCGGGAAGCCAGCCGGGAAGAATTGGCATTCCGCATTCAGGAATGGCTGGCTTTGGAGCATGCCGGCGTGCAGGTGGTGCTGGAGTCGTTCGGCTTCAAATACGGCGCGCCGCTGAATCTGGATTTTGTGTTCGACGCGCGCGCGCTGCCCAATCCGCATTACGACGAAGCCCTGCGCCCGTTTACCGGTCAGGACGAGCCCATCCGCGCCTACTTCGCCCAATTCCGCATTGTGCAGCAGATGGTGGCCGACATCAGTGGCTACCTGAACCGCTGGCTGCCCGAGTTGGCGCGCCAAACGCGCATTCACGTGGTGACGGTGGGCATCGGCTGCACCGGCGGCCAGCACCGCTCGGTGTTCGTGGCCGAGGCCGTGGCCGAACGCCTGCGCGACTACCCCGTGCTGGTGCGCCACCGCCAGCTCAACACCACCGAATAATCTTTCAGGTAGCCTGTTGCCGTGTTTCTCCGGGTGTAAAGGCTACCTGAAACCCTTTGCAGAAAGACAGCGATGGCCATCCAATGGTTTCCCGGACACATGCACAAAGCCAAAAAGGCGATTGCCGAGCGGCTCAAAAGCGTGGACATGGTGATAGAAATGCTGGATGCCCGCATGCCCGCTTCCAGCGAAAACCCACTGCTGGCCCAGCTTGCGCGCGGCAAACCCAAGCTGAAAATCCTCAACAAGCAAGACTTGGCCGACCCCGAACGCACCACCGTCTGGCTGGCGCACTACAACGGCCAAAGCGACACCCGCGCCATCGCCCTCGATGCCGGCGATAGGCAGGCGGCGCAAAAGCTGGCGGCCGCCTGCCGCGCCATGCTGCCCCGGCGCGGCGGCATCGAAAAACCCCTGCGCGTATTGATTTGCGGCATTCCCAATGTGGGCAAATCCACCCTCATCAACGGCATGCTCGGCAAAAAATCGGCCAAAACCGGCAATGAGCCCGGCATCACCAAGGCCGAGCAGCGCCTGTTTCTGGCCGACGACTTCTGGCTCTACGACACCCCGGGCATGCTGTGGCCGAAAATCATCGTACCCGAAGGCGGCTACCATCTGGCCGCCGGCGGCGCGGTCGGCCGCAATGCCTTGGACGAAGAAGAAGTGGCGCTGGAGCTGCTCGACTACCTGCGCCGCCACTATCTGCCGCTGCTGCAGGCGCGTTATCAGGCCGACAAAGACCCCTCCAGCCATTGGGACGACACCGCCTGGTTGGATTGGATTGCCAAAAAACGCGGCGCCGTATTGGGCGGCGGCCGCAGCAATTATCAGAAAGCCGCCGAAATCACCCTCACCGATTTCCGCGACGGCCAAATCGGCCGCATCACGCTGGAAACCCCGCAGCAGTGGGAAGGCTGGCTGAAAAAGGCCCGCCAGCGCGAAGCCGAGTTGAAGGCCGAACGCGAAGCGCGCAAAGCCGGGCGCAGCGGCAAAGCGGCCGGCTGAATCGGCGGTATCGCGCTGGCGGTGCCGGCCTGAGTGCCCAAGCCGCCCGCACAGCCGATACGGCGGCTTCCGGGCAGCCTGATTTCTGCCCTGCGGCCGTATTGTTCCGACCTCCGCTGTTTTCCTTTCCCCGTTGAAAAAGCCCGTTCACCATCTCCATTGCGGCGGCGTTGGGGGCAACCGTCCCCGCCTGTTGCGTCGCCCTTGCGGGATAAGGGAAATGCCCGCAAGATGCCGCATCTTGCTGCGCCGGCCGGCTTGGCTGGCGAAGCGTGTCAAACCGCCCTCGAGTGCCTCCCGGCAACGTGGTTTTTGTCGCCCCAAACCGCTTCGCAATGAAGACTTTGAACAGATTCTGAGCCAACCGCCATGAGCCGTATCCTGACCGAACACAGCCGCGAAGCCGATGCCCGTGCCCGCCTGCGCCGCGCCCGCCGGTGGGCCTTGGGTCTGTTGCTGCTGGCGGCGGCGCTGTTGGTGCTCTCTTCCGTGCTGCTGGGCCGTTATCCCGCCCTGGGCTACCTGAAAGCCTTTGCCGAGGCCGCCATGGTGGGGGCGCTGGCGGATTGGTTTGCGGTGACTGCGCTGTTCCGCCATCCGCTCGGCCTGAAAATTCCGCACACCGCCATCCTGCCGCGCAGCCAAACGCGGATTGCCGAGGAGTTGGGGCGTTTTATCGAAAACAACTTTCTGCTCGGCCGGCCGATTGCCCTGCGCGTGTACCGCATGCATCCGTCCGACCGCCTGCTGGCGTGGTTCACGCAGAAAGAAAGCCTGCGCGTTTGGCTGCCGGCGCTGGCAGCCAAACTGCCGGTGCTGCTGCGCATCGCCAAGCCCGAACACGTGGCGCGTTTTGCCACCCGGCTGTTGGCCGAACAATACAGCGGCGACAAAATCGGCAAAGCATCGGCCGAGATGCTGGGCCTGTTGCGCAGCCAGGGGCTGCACCAAGTGCTGTTGACGGCGGGGCTGACCCAGTTGCGCCGCTGGCTGCGGCAGCCGGAGACCCGCGCCCTGCTGGAAGCCAATCTGCTGGAGTGGGCGCAGAAAATCGAAAGCGGCCAACCCGATACCTGGGCGCGTTTGAAAGCCCAGCTCAAAGGCAGCTTGGTCGGCCGGGTGGACGGCTGGGTGGCGCAGAAGGCGCTGGATTGGGCCGACAGCTACGCCGCCGCGGCGCTGGCCGACGAACGGCACCCCCTGCGCACCGGCTTTGAGGCGCAATATGCGGCGCTGATGCAGAATCTGCGCGAATCGCCGGATTGGCACCGCCGTTTGGAAAGCGGCAAACGGCAGCTGGCCGCTTCGCCGGCGCTCTACCGCCAGTGTGCGCTGCTGTGGCAGGGGCTGATCCGCTGGAGCGGGCGCGATGTGTGCCGCGCCGATTCGCTCACCGTGGCCCAGCTGACGCGCCTGCTGCGCCATATGCAGCATCAGGCCGATGCCTATCCGCAGTTTATGCGCCGCATCGATGCCCGCATCGCCCTGTTGGTGCGCGATGCGGTGGAACGTTACAAACACCGCGGGGCACAGTTTGTGGCGGAAAAGGTGAAAAGCTGGGACAGCCGCCAGATGACGGACAAGCTGGAATTGAGCGTGGGTCGCGATTTGCAGTTTATCCGCATCAACGGCACCCTGGTCGGCGGCTTGGTGGGCTTGCTGATTTACACGGTTTCCCGCTGGCTGCCGCAGTGGTAGCGGCTGTTTTGCCGGCAGAGGGTGTGTTGGTCGGCGAAGCAGGAGGGGAGGACTTTCCGGATGGATTGGCGACGGATGGGGATCATGATGCAAAAACGGCCGCATATTGCGGCCGTTTTGTTTTGCCGGGCTTCGGTGGGGCGGTTCTGCTGTTTTCAGGTAGCCCGAATCGGATGGCTCGGCTTGGGCATCCGCTTGGGCGGCTTCTGCTTTCAGCCTGTATTCGAATGCGTAAAACTTGGCTTCGGGCTACCTGAACGGCCGAGCAGGCCGATGCCCCCCGCTGCCGAATGCCAACAGACCCTAAAAACGCTCGTTCGGCGCCAGATAGCGCCATTGGCCGGGCGGCAGGGCGCCGAGTTTGACCTTGCCCATGCGGATGCGTTTGAGGCCGACCACGCGCAGGCCGACCAATTCGCACATGCGGCGGATTTGGCGTTTTTTGCCCTGTTTGAGGATAAAGCGCAGCTGGTCTTGGTTTTGCCGGCTGACTTTGGCCGGACGCAGGGCTTCGCCGTCGAGCGAGAGGCCGTGGTTGAGCAGGCGCAGGCCGTCTTCGCTCAGGCGGCCGCGCACGCGCACCAGGTATTCTTTTTCGATGCCGCTGTTCTCGCCGATCAGCTGTTTGGCGATGCGGCCGTCTTGGGTGAGCACCAAGAGGCCGACGGAATCGATGTCGAGCCGGCCGGCCGGGGCGAGGCCGCGGCGGTGGGCTTCTTGGAAGGCGATGCGGCTGCTGTCGCCCGGCCAGTGGTTGTCGGCAGTAATCAGTTCGGCGGCGCTGGCGTAGCCTTTTTCGGCTTGTGCGCTGACGTAGCCTAGGGGTTTGTTGAGCAGAATGGTGACGCGGGCGGCCTGCCGCTCGTGCGCCTGTTTGTTGAGCTCGATGCGGTCGTGCGGCTGCACTTTTTGGCCGAGTACGGCGGTTTGGCCGTTTACTGTTACCCAACCTTGTTCGATGTAGCCGTCGGCTTCGCGGCGGGAGCAGAGGCCGAGTTCGGCCATGCGTTTGGAGAGGCGGACGGCGGCTTCGGCGGCGGGGGAGGCGTTCGGCATAAGGGGCTTTCGGTTTTCAGGTAGCCTAAAGGGCGGGAGATGGATTCGGAAGATGAATTAAGGATGCGGGCGGTAGCCGGCAAAGCGGCGCACGGCGGCCTGCCAGCTTGCGGGGGTTTGGTATTGCATTTCGCCGTCGGCCAGCGACACCGGCACTTGGGTGGTGCCGGCGCGGGTGAGTTTTTCGCCGCTCTCGGCGTCGCTGAGGGTGTAGTCGAGGCGCAGGCAGTTTTCGTATTCCACCAGCGCCAAGTCCACATATAGCGTTTGATTGAAGCGGGCGGGGCGGATGTATTTCAGGTCCATTTTCACCACCGGCCAGGCATGGCCGTGTTCGCGCATGGTGTCGTAGTTGTAGCCCAAGGCGTCGAGAAAGGCGCAGCGGGCGATTTCGAGGTATTTCACATAATGGCCGTGCCAGACGATGTGCATGGTGTCCACGTCGAAAAAGGGCACCAGAATCTCGCTGCGGTGGCGGCAGTAAACGTGTTTAGGCATCGCTGTTCCAGAAATCGTAGAAGTTGAACCATTGCAGCGGGGCTTGGGCGGCGTGTTCGGCCAGACGGTCGGCATAGCGTTGGGCGGCGGCGGCGGTTTCGGCTGCGCGGCGGCCGCGCGGCCAGGCCGGAACGTCGGCGAAGCGGCGCAGTTTGAGATGATAGCGGCCGTTTTGTTTGAGCACAAACAGGGTGTTGGTGCGCGCTTTCAAGAGGCCGGCCAGCAGCCAGACGCCTTGCGGCAGGCGGGCGGGGTGGCCGAGAAAATCCACCGCCACGGTTTTTTCGCCGCGCAGGGGCACGCGGTCGGCGGCCACCGCCAGCCATTCGCCTCTGTCCAGCCGTTCGGCCAGAGCCAGCATGGCGGCGGTGTCGAGTTCGGCTACCTGAATCAGGTTGAGTTCGCTGGCACCGGCGTTTTTCAAGGCTTGGTTGAAGGCTTGGGCATGGCGGCTGTGCACCAGTACGTTGAGTTTGAAACCGGGATGGTGGCCGCCGTCGGCCAGGGCGCGGCAGATTTCGGCGTTGCCCAGATGCGAGCAGATCAGAATCTGGCCGCGCAGGGCGGGGTTGTCCATGTCGGCATACAGGTTGTCGGGGTCGTCCACCACCAGGTCGGCATAGCTGATGCGCCGCTGCCAGACGGCAAAACGGTCGGTGAGCGCTTCGCCGAAGGCGGCAAACTGGCGGTACACCGGCAGGCTTTCGGGCAGCCTGACGTGCGGGAAATGCTGTTGCAGCCGGCTTTGGTACTGGCGGATGTGGCGGCGTTGCGCGGGGGCGGTGAGGTAGAAATACAGGCAGACGCAGGCGGTGCAGACGCGCATCGCCGGCACGGGCAGATAGCGCACCAGCCATTCGGTGAGGCGGAGGAAGACGCGGTGGCCGCGCTCGTTTTGCGCCGCCCAATGCTCGGCATTCAGGCTCATGGGCGCCCACCTAAGCGGCGGGCCAGCATGCGGCAAAACAGGCGGGCGTGCATTTTGCTGATTAAGAGGTTGTCGCGCCAGGCGTGAAAGTGCGAAACGCCGCCGGGGGTGTAGCGCACGGGGGTGTCTATCCACACCAGGGGCGTGCCGCGCCAATAGAGGCGGATCAGGATGTCGTTGTCGAAATCCATGCGCTCGCCCACGGTTTCCGACCAAATCACGGCCAGCGCGGGCGGCACGGGATAGAGGCGGAAGCCGCACATGCCGTCTTTGATGTCGCAGGAGGCGGTGTGCAGCATGTTCCAGAAATCGGTGATTTTGCGGCCGTAGCGGCGGGATTTCGGCGCGTCGCTGCCGTAAACCGGGCGGCCGCACACCAAGGCTTCGGGTTCTCCGGCGGAAGCGTGCAGCAGTTTGGGGATGTCGTCGAAACAATGCTGGGCGTCGGCATCGATTTGCAGTACATGGCTGTAGCCTTGCTCGGCAGCCAGTTTGAAGCCCCATTTCATGGCGCTGCCCTTGCCGCCGTTGGCCGGCTTGAAGGCTACCTGAACGCCGTCTGTTTCCAGTGCCTGCAAGGCGGGGCGGCAGGCCTCGCCGGAGCCGTCGTCCACCACCAAAACGGGCAGGCCGTGCGCGCGCAGGGCGGCCACCACGGCGGGCAGGGTGCCGGAGTGGCGGTAGTGGGGGACGAGGGCTAATACGGACATGGCGGCGCTGGGGCAATCGGAGAGGGTAGGGAAAAGAAAAGGGGAAACGGGTTTCAGGTAGCCTGGGGCAAAGGCGTGGCCGCTTGGCCGGCGAAGTGTTTTCGGTGCCGAAAACAGCCGCCGTGCCGGCCGGCAACCGCTGCTAAACTTTCAAAACCAGTTTGCGGTAGGCGTATTCGCCGCCCATCAGCAGACCCATCAGCAGGTAGCTCACGATGCCGGTGTAGAGCGCCCACCAGCTGTGGCGCTCTGTCAGGGCCAGCGCGGCGGCGGTGCCGCCGTTGAGCAGGAAGAAGGCACACCAGATTTGGGTGACGCGGCGGGTGTAGGCCACGGCCTGCGGCGGCAGGTCGGGCGTTTGCAGGCGGGCCAGGCGTTCCACCAGCGGCCGGCCGTGCAGCAGGCTGCCGCCGAACAGCAGCAGCATTAAGGCGTTCACCCACACGGGGTACCAATACATGCTTTCCTGCCGCTGCCACAGCAGCACCGTCAGAAAAAAAACGGCCACCAAAGCGGATACGGCACGTTGGCCGCGCTCCGGCTGCGTCAGGGCGCGCAGACCCCACAGCAGCGCCATCAGGCCGGCCAGCCAGAAAAACCAGCCGTGTGCGCGGCCGTAATACCACAGGGCGGGGTAGGCCAGACTCAGCAGAATCAGGCACACCCGCGCGGCGGTGTTCATTCGGCGGCCCGCACCAGTTTCATCACGGCCTGCACCACGTCGTCTACCGTGCGCACGCTGCGGAAGTCTTCGGTTTGCAGTTTGTGGCCGGTTTGGCGTTTGATGTGGTCGAGCAGATCGACCGCGTCGATGCTGTCGATTTCCAAGTCTTCGTAGAGGTTGCTGCTGCCGGTGACATTAGCGGTGTCGATTTCGAACAGGTTGGCCAATGCGTCCATCAGCATTTGGCGGATGTCGTTTTCGGTCATGGCGTGGGTTGTGGTGCTCAAAGTGGTGGGATGGGGCAAAACGGCAGGCTGCCTGCAAGCGTGAAACGGCTTTCGGGCAGCCTGATCCGGCGGGCGTCAGGCGCGCTGCCGGGTGACAAAATCGGCCAGGGTGGCCACGCTGGCGAAGCTTTGGCGCAGCTCTTCGTTTTCGCCGTCCAGCTTGAAGCCGAAGTGTTTTTGTACGGCCAGACCCAACTCGAGCGCGTCCACCGAATCCAAGCCCAAGCCGTCGTCGCCGAACAGCGGGGCGTGGCTGTCGATGTCGGCGGCGGTCAGGTCTTCGAGGCCGAGGCTGTCGATAATCAGCTGTTTGATTTCTTCATGTAGTGGGTTCATGGCGGGTTCTCTCGTTGAAATAGTGTTGCAGATGGTCGTTCAGCCGCCGCGCAGCAATCGGCAGCGGCTTTTCGGCCAGCCAGGTGTGCGGGTCGATGTCTTCGCCCACGATGAAACGGTAGACCGGCTTTTCCAGCGGAATGCGGTACCAGGGCTGACCTTTTTTGAAATTTAAGGGCCGCATGCGCACCACCACCGGCGTGATCACCTGTGCGCTGCGCAAGCCCATGGACACCACGCCGCGGTGGAAACGCACTTCGCCGTCCCAGCCGGTGCGTGTGCCTTCGGGGAAAACCAGCAGGCATTCGCGGCTCAGGATGTCGTGCACGGTGTCCACAAATTCCAGGCTTTCTTCGTTGGGCAGGTAGCCGCAGGCGGCAATTTGGCTTTTCATGGCCGGATTGTGCTGCAAGTCGGCTTTCACGATGCAGTTGGCTTCGGGCACGCGGCTGAGGAGGAACACCACATCCAGCAGTGACGGGTGGTTGGCTACAATCAGCTGGCCGGGGCGGCCGAGGCGCTCGAAGCCTTCGAAATGCGCCGCCACGATGCCGCTGCCCGTCAGATAGCGGGTAAACCACAGCCAGCTGCGCGTGACTAGGCGGCGCGCTTTTTTCTGCCGGGTCACGCTGTGGCGTTCGGGGTGACGCAGATAAGGCAGCAGCACGATTTGAAACAGCACGCCGAACACGCCGAACATCACGAAACCGAGCGCGGTGGCGAGAAGCCGCCACCACCGGTTGAGCCGCCGCTTCATGCCTGCCGCCGCCAATGCCAGGCGCGGCCGCCGGCGTATTGCTGCCGCCATTCGTATTCGCCAAGATAATGGCGGCGCAGCCAGGCGAGCGCACCCCAATAGCCGGCGGCGGTGTCGGCCGTTTCTGCCGCATCTTTTGATGCCGGCGTCAGCGACCAATCGCCGCCCGGCTCCAGCAGCAGAGCCAGCGCGTAGGGGAAGGGCGCACGCAAGGCGGGTTGGGCGGGGTAGTCGGCCGACAAGGGTTCGTCGGTCAGCACCGCCAGCACTCTGGGCGCGCCTTCGGCCAACAGGGCGGCGGCTTCCAAAACGGCGGTTTCCAAGCCGTCCTGCTGCACCGCCAGCGCGGTACACTCGCTCATGTCTTGGCGCAACATCGACCACTGACCGGCAGTGGCGTTGTGCACCGACAGGCCGAAGGAGGTGGGCGACACGCTGCCTTCGCGCAACAACTGCTGCCACAAATCGAAGCTGCGGTTGATTTCGCCGTCGTGCGAGGCCAGCACCAAGGGGCAGGGGCCGTGTTCGCCCATCACGGCATGCGCGGCCTGAAACAGCAGCCGCGCCGACAAACCCAAGCGCCGCCGCTGCATGGCGGGAAGAAACGCCACTTCGGGTTTGGTGTCGGGCAGGCTGTCGGCACACAATTCTCCGCGTGCCCACGCCGCCCATTCCGCTTCCGAATGCAGACGGGTGGACACGGCATGCCAGGCGGCGATGTGGAAACAACAGGCAGGCGTATTCATGGGCGGGCAGACAAAGAAAAAGCGGGCTGAATTAAAGCACAGCACGGGCGATTGCACAATCAGGGTTTCAGCTAGCCTGGCAGCGGCAGTTTGCTGTCATAACAAGCGGCTTAACGTTTCTGAGGTTGTTTTTACTTGGGGGAGGTGCGGTAGGCAAACAGGCTGCCTGAAAGCCGCGAGCACTTGAATATCGGCCTGCTGCCAAGCACCGAAAGCCTGCCAGTATACGGTGTCGGCCAGCGCGGGCGGCCACACGCAGGCGGCCAGATGGCTGCGGTTGATGCGGACGGCTTCGCCGTACCAGTTTTGACCGCCGCCAGTGAGTACCCAGTCTGCCGAGCGGCGGCGCAGGCCGACGCGGGGCAGGTCGGCCCAAGTGAGGCCGGCGGCTTTGAGCAGGGCTTCTTTCAGCGTCCACAGCAGATAATGCGCCTCGGTGGTGGCGCCGTGTTGCCGCAGCCAGTTTTGTTCGTCGGCGGAACAGACCAATTCCGCCCAGGCGTTGAAACGGCGCGGGCGCAGGGTTTCCAAATCGATGCCGCTGCCGGCGGGCGACCAGGCCGCGCAGCCGCCGCTGTGGCTCAGGCAGCCGCAGCCGTCATCTTGCATGATGCGGCGCAGAAAGCGGCTGGTTTGCCAATCCGGGCGCTTGGCCAACTGCGGATGTTCGGCGAGGCGGCGGCGGTCGGGGGCGCACAAGGCATCGGCGCGGTAGCCGGCGGCGCAGTCTTCGGCGGCGAGGCAGACGGTGAGCAGGCGGGCGGCAGACATGGTTTCAGGTAGCCTTGGGACTGCTGACATTTAACATAACAGTCATGACAAAGTTGTTAAATCTGATTTTTTACGGTTGCTGTGTTTTCTGCTGCGCCGTGGGTTAGCCTTACTGAATCTTAGGCTTTGCGCTTCATGGCCGTTCCACGGGGATTTCCTGCGGTCACGCGGCTTATTTACTTTTCTTTGCGCCGCCAAAGAAAAGAAGGCAAAAGAAAGGCGGCCGCAGTTGCCGGTTTGCTGCGCAAACTACCCTCTCTCCGCAGGCTTTTCGGGGCGGCTGCCGGTCGCTGCGCGCCGAAGGCAGCCTTGTTTCTCCGAAAAGCCTGCTCCGTTCGGCGGCGCCGGCGGACGGGCTGGCGTAGTCAACGTGGCTGAAAAGTGAAACGCAGAGAAAATCGAATAACGATTTTAATATGGCATGGATTGTTTAACCCCCTTAGGCTGCTTAAGCGGCGTGTTCGGCGCGGCGGAATACCCATTCGTTTTCAGACGAAGCAGCGGGGCAGAAGGCATAGCCTTCGCTGTCGAAATCCTGCAGGGCTTCGGGTTGGCTGGGGGCGTGTTCGGCGGCATAGCGCAGCATCAGGCCGCGGGCGCGTTTGGCGTAAAAGCTGATCACTTTGTAGCGGCCGTTTTTTTCGTCTTGGAAAACCGGCGTGACGATGCGCGCTTTGAGCGTCTGCGGACGCACGGATTTGAAGTATTCCTGCGAGGCGAGGTTGATCAAGACATCGGTGCCGGTTTCGGCCAGCCGTTGGTTGAGGGCTGCGGTGATCCGATCGCCCCAGAAGGCGTAGAGGTCTTTGCCGCGCGGATTGGCCAGCTTGGTGCCCATTTCCAGGCGGTAGGGCTGCATCAGGTCGAGCGGGCGCAACAGGCCGTAGAGGCCGGAGAGCAGGCCGGCGTGCTGTTGCAGCCAATGCAGTTGGGCGGGTGTGAGGCGGGCGGCGTCCAAGCCTTCGTATACGTCGCCGTTGAACATAAACACCGCCTGCTTGGCGTTGTCGGGCGTGAAGGGCGTGTGCCAGGCGGCGAAGCGTTCGGCGTTGAGGCGGGCGATTTTGTCGGACACCGACATCAATTCGGCGATGTCCTGCGGGGCGAGGGCGCGCAACACCGGCAGCAGCTGTTCTGCCTGATCGAGCAGGGCGGGTAGGCTGTGTTCTGCGATGGGTGCGGCATCGGTTTCGTTGAGGTTTTTGGCGGGAGAGAGCACGAAAAACATGGCGGGCTACCTGAAACGGAAAAGCGGGCATTGTAACGGATTTGCCGGCAGGGCGGGGCGGGCGTTCAGGCAGCCTGCGGCGTAGGGCGTGTCTTCACCAAGCGTTGCGGCGGTATTTTTGGTCAAAACCCGCAGCTGCGGCGTTAATCCCGTAAGGGGACAATGAAATGCCCGCAAGATGTCCAATCTTGCTGCGCCGGCCGGTTTGACTGGCGCAGCGTGTCAAACCGCCCTCTTCGAGTGAGCCCGGCGGCTGCAAATTCTGCCTCGGTAGCGCAGCGGACTTGCGCAGCTAAAAAACCGCTTCGCAAGCATTGTGACGACACGCCCTGGGAAACAGCGCGATAGAAAAATTTTCTCCGCCGCCGCTTGACAAAAAAACCGCCATGCCCATATAGCCGCTAGTCAACCATTCTATGAGGAAAAACAATATGCGATACGACAAGCTCACCGCCAAGTTCCAACAGGCGCTGCAAGAAGCGCAGAGCTTGGCTTTGGCCAAAGACAACGGCTATCTGGAAGCGGTGCATGTGCTCAAAGCCTTGCTGGACGACACCGACGGCGGCATGTCTGCCCTGTTGGTGAAAGCCGGCGGCAATGTGATGCAGATCAAGCGTGCGGTGCAGCAGCAGCTCGACAGCCTGCCGCAGGTATCCGGCCAAGGCGGCGAGATGATGCCCGGCCGCGAGCTGCAAAACGTGCTCAACCTGATGGACAAAGCCGCGGCCAAGCGCGGCGACGCCTATATTGCCAGCGAGCTGTTTCTGCTGGCACTGGTGCAGGAAAACGGCACCGCCGGCCGTATTTTGAAAGACGCCGGCGTGAACGAGGCCGGTTTGAACCGGGCGATTGACGAAGTGAGGGGAGGCGAGAGCGTGGACAACCCGAATGCCGAAGACCAACGCGAAGCATTGAAAAAATACACCTTGGATTTAACCGAGCGCGCCCGCGAAGGCAAGCTCGACCCCGTGATCGGCCGCGACGACGAAATCCGCCGCGCGGTGCAGGTATTGCAGCGGCGCACCAAAAACAACCCTGTCTTAATCGGCGAGCCGGGCGTGGGCAAAACCGCGATTGTGGAAGGTTTGGCTCAGCGCATTGTGGACGGCGAAGTGCCCGAATCGCTGCGCAACAAACGCCTGCTGGTCTTGGATTTGGCCGCCCTGATTGCCGGCGCCAAATACCGAGGCGAATTTGAAGAACGCCTGAAAGCCGTGCTCAACGATTTGGCTAAAGACGACGGCAACACCCTGATTTTCATAGACGAAATCCACACTTTGGTGGGCGCGGGCAAAACCGACGGCGCCATGGATGCGGGCAATATGCTCAAGCCTGCGCTGGCACGCGGCGAACTGCACTGTATCGGCGCCACCACCTTGGACGAATACCGCCAATACATCGAAAAAGACGCCGCCTTGGAGCGCCGTTTCCAAAAAGTGCTGGTGTCCGAGCCCAGCGTGGAAGACACCATCGCCATTCTGCGCGGCCTGCAGGAGCGTTACGAAATCCACCACGGCATCGACATCACCGACCCCGCCATTGTGGCCGCGGCCGAACTGAGCAACCGCTACATCACCGACCGCTTCCTGCCCGATAAGGCGATTGACCTGATCGACGAAGCCGCCAGCCGCATCAAAATGGAGCTGGACAGCAAGCCCGAGCAGATGGACAAACTCGACCGCCGCATTATCCAGCTCAAAATGGAAAAAATGCACGTGGAAAAAGAAAGCGACGAGGCCAGCAAAAAACGCCTGCTGCTGATTGACGAGGAAATCGCCGCCCTGCAAAAAGAATACGCCGATTTGGACGAAATCTGGAAAGCCGAAAAAGCCGCCACCTCCGGCAGCGCCGACATCAAAAAGCGGATCGACGAGATCAAAATCAAAATCGAGCAGTTCAAACGCCAAGGCAATCTGGAAGCGGCCGCCCGCATGCAATACGGCGATTTGCCGCAGATGGAAGCCCAGCTGAAAGCGGCCGAAAACAGCGGCGGCACCCAGAGCAACCGCCTGTTCCGCACCAAAGTGGGGGCGGACGAAGTGGCCGAAATCGTATCGCGCATGACCGGCATTCCGGTGAGCAAAATGATGGAAGGGGAGCGCGAAAAACTGCTGAAAATGGAAGACGTGCTGCACCGCCGCGTGGTGGGGCAAGACGAAGCCGTGCGCGCTGTGGCCGACGCCATCCGTCGCAGCCGCTCCGGCCTCTCCGACCCCAACAAGCCCTACGGCAGCTTCCTCTTCCTCGGCCCCACCGGCGTGGGCAAAACCGAGTTGTGCAAAACCCTGGCCGGCTTCTTGTTTGACAGCGAAGACCACCTGATCCGCATCGATATGTCGGAATACATGGAAAAACACAGCATCGCCCGCCTCATCGGCGCGCCGCCGGGCTATGTGGGCTACGAAGAAGGCGGCTACCTCACCGAGCAGGTGCGCCGCAAGCCTTACAGCGTGGTCTTGCTCGACGAAGTGGAAAAAGCCCACCCCGATGTGTTCAACATCCTGCTGCAAGTATTGGACGACGGCCGCCTCACCGACGGCCAAGGCCGCACGGTGGATTTTAAAAACACCGTGATTGTGATGACCTCCAATATCGGCAGCCAGCACATCCAGCAGATGGGCACCGCCGATTACGACGCGCTCAAAGCGGTGGTGATGGAAGACGTGAAACAGCATTTCCGTCCCGAACTGATCAACCGCATCGACGAAGTGGTGGTGTTCCACGGCCTCGACCGGCAGCATATCCGCAGCATCGCCCAAATCCAGCTGCAAAGCCTCACCCGCCGGCTGGCGGCGCAGGAATTGCATTTGGCAGTGTCCGATGCGGCGCTGGACGTGTTGGCGCAGGCCGGTTTCGACCCGATTTACGGCGCCCGTCCGCTCAAACGCGCGATTCAGGCCGAAATCGAAAACCCCTTGGCCAAGCGCATTCTGGCCGGCGATTATGCCGCTGGCAGCCAAATTCAAGTGGCAGCGGAAGACGGCCGGTTGGTGTTTGCCTAATTTGAGCGCCTGAATCGGGCTACTACGGCAAACAGGCTACCTGAAAGTTTCAGGTAGCCTGTTTTTTGCTTCTGTGCGATAGGGAAGAGCGGCTTACCAACCGCCGATTTGGATCACTTCCGCGCCGCCGGCTTTGCCCAATACCAGTACATGGGCGGGGTGGCGGGCGAAGAGGCCGTTTTCCACTACGCCGGGGATTTTGTTGATGGTGTCTTCCAGCGTGAGCGGCTCGTTGATGGTCAGCCCGTGCACGTCCACGATTTCGTGGCCGCTGGCGGTGGTGAAGCCGATGCGTAGCTCCGGCTGGCCGCCGAGTTTGAGCAGTTGGCGCGACACCAAAGAACGGGCGGTGGGAATCACTTCCACCGGCAGCGGAAACTTGCCCAGGCGGGCAACGTATTTGCTTTCGTCGGCAATGCAGACAAAGCGCTCGGAGGCGCTGGCCACGATTTTTTCGGCCAGCAAAGCGCCGCCGCCGCCTTTAATCATTTGCAGGGAGCGGTTTACCTCGTCGGCGCCGTCGATATACACGGGCAGGCCCAATACTTCGTTGAGGCGGATTTCGGGAATGTCGAATTCGGCCAGCAGTGCGCTGGTGGCGGCGGAAGTGGACACCGCGCCTTTGATGCGTTTGCTGCTGTTGGCCAGCGCTTCGATAAAGAAATTGACGGTGCTGCCGGTGCCGATGCCGATGTATTCGTTTTCCGGCACGAAATCCAAGGCTTTTCGGGCGGCAATGCGTTTGAGTTCGTCTTGGGCAGACATAAAGGCTCCTTTGTGCGGACAATGGGCGGATAGGGCGGCATCATACACCAAAGCCTGCCGTTGATGACGGGCAAACGGTTTGAACAGAGCAGGGCGGGGACTTTGCCCGCCCTGTTAATGCTGCTTTCAGGTAGCCTGAGACCTTTGCCAAATCCCCATCTGCGGCGCATTTCTGCGTTGTGCGCTGCTCGCTCGCTTGCCTACCTTCATGGTATGTCTGTCCCACAGGGATTCCTAGCGTTCACGCTCACTACGCTGCTACGCCTTGAACGGCATCCACCTCCGGGGGTTTGGCAAAGGTCTCAGCCTGCTGCACAGCTCAGGCCGGCTTATGCTGCCGACAATTCGGCCTGTTCGGCGGCGCTCAGCACACGGATGCTGCCGTCGGGCGTGAGGCCGTGGATTTCTTTGTCGTCGCTGCCGGCCTGCATGCGGGCGAGGAAATCGAGGATGTCGGCGCTGATTTCCTGGCCGGGCACCAATACGGGAATGCCGGGCGGATAGGGCACGATTTGGTCGCAGCAGATGCGGCCGATCAGGGCGGGATTGGCTTTTTTTCCTTTGAGCAGCGGCAGGCGTTCGCCGTCGCTGTAGAAGGCGTCGCGCGGCAGGCAGGCCAGGCGGCTGAAGTGCGGCACTTTGAGCGTCGGCGCTTTGAGGCTGGCTTTGCGTTTGGGCTTTTCCTGATCCAGGGTGTTGAGGGCGTGGATCAGGCGCATGGCTTTTTCGGCGGTGGTGCCGATGGTCACCAGCACGCTGACGGTGGCGAAGGTGGCTTTTTCCACCTGGATATTGAAACGCTCGAACAGGATGTGTTGGATTTGGTTGCCGGAAAAGCCGCTGGCGCGGGTGTCGATGGTGATTTTGGTGGGGTCGAGGCGCACATTGTCGCGGCGGATGCTGTCGGGCATCAATTCGTCGATGGAGGCTACCTGAAAATGGTGCAGGGCGTTGATGCGTTCGCGCAGCATGGCGGCGATGCCCAGGGCTTGAGACAACAGGCCGTAGCCTTCCATCACCATCTGCTGGCGCGCCACGTCGAGGCTGGCGATGATGCTGTATTGCGGGCTGGTGGAAGCGTGCATATTGAAGGTTTCGCGCAGCAGGTGCGGGTCGTGCGCGGGGTCGTTCACATGCACCATGCTGGCCTGCGAAAAGGCGGACATGGTTTTGTGGGTGCTTTGGGTCACGTAGTCGGCGCCCAGTTCCAGCGCGGTGGGGCGGAAGGCGGGGTGGAAACGGGCAAAGCCGTACCAGGCTTCGTCGATGATGACCTTCATGCCCTTGGCGTGGGCGGCTTCGATAATCGGTTTGAGGTCGTAGCAGAGGCCGTCGTAGGTGCTGCTGGTGAGGATGAGCGCGGTGGCGTAGGGGTGTTCTTCGATGGCGCGCAGAATGGTCTGCTTGGGCACCAGGCCGAACAGGCCGAGCGCTTCGTTGGTGCTGCTGTCCAGATACACCGGCCGCGCGCCCGACAAAATCACGCCGTGGTGCACCGATTTGTGGCAGTTGCGGTCGAGCAGCAGGGTGTCGCCGGGGGTGAGCAGGGTTTGCAGAATCACCTTATTGGCGGTGGAGGAGCCGTTGGTGGCGAAATAGGTGCGCCGTGCGCCGAAGGCTTGGGCGGCCAGATTTTGCGCCTCTTCGATCACGCCTTCGGGATGGAGCAGGGAATCGAGGCTTTGCACGGACACCGACAAATCGGCCTGCCACATGCTTTGGCCGACGAAATGGTAGAAATCGCTGCCCCAGGCGCTGTGGCGCAGCGAGTCGCCGCCGGAATGGCCGGGGGTGTGCCAGGAATCGGGTTTGCGGTTGACGTAGCTTTGCAGGGCGGAATAAAACGGGGTGGCGCTTTGTGCCTGCAAATCGGCGGCCACCGCATCGCGCACGGCGTTGCCGTCGCGGCGCGACAGCGGCAGGCGGCGGGCGGCGGGGCAGTGGGCGGTTTTGCTCTCGTCGTCGCTCCACAAATACAGCGGCACTTCGGCACGCCAGCCCAGGCTTTGGCGGGCGTCGCTGAGGGTTTTGAGCTGTTTTTGGGTGAGCTTGGCGGCGTCCAGCACCACGGCCTGCACGCGCGGATCGCCCAAGGCGGCTTCCCAGTTGTCGAAGGGGTGGTTGTCGAACACCAGCGTCATGCTGCCGGTGATGTGCATTTGGTCTTTGAGGGGGCTGGTGCCGTCTTTGGACAAGACGATCACGCTGCAGATGGCGCTCATCGGGTTTCTCCTGTGTCTGTGTTATTGGTATGGGGCGG
This sequence comes from Eikenella sp., assembly GCA_030528345.1. Classification (GTDB taxonomy): domain Bacteria; phylum Pseudomonadota; class Gammaproteobacteria; order Burkholderiales; family Neisseriaceae; genus Eikenella. Next base: position 22,890 of record JAUMZB010000011.1, on the reverse strand, counting down.
CTTGGGGCCGAAGCGGTGGGATTATTTCAAGCCTGCGCCGGAATGGCAAGGCCGGTGTGGCAGGGGCAGGGGAAAAGCGGTAGTATTGCGATCCCCAACCGTTTTTCTTTTTTCCTTATATTAAGGAGCTTAAGTATGGCGTATCTGACTTTTTCTCAGCGTTTTATTGGCCGCACCATGACGAAGCGTTTCTGTGTGTTGGGTGCCGTTTCGGTTTTGCTGTCGGGCTGTTTGGGTTACGATCCCGTTACATTGGTTGAGAAGGGCTGGCTGCGCAGAACTTTTGTCGGCCAACACATCAGCGTGGTGCAAAACCACAATAAGTTCAGGCAATACAGATACAGCGCGGCAGACAACCGCTATGTTTACCATTTTGTCAGCGAACCGATGTATCAGGGCAAAACAGTGAGTCATGGCTGGCGGGGCAATACCCACTATTATTCCAAGGTGTGCGCCGTGCAGCACACTTATTATCTGTTTGACACCAATCCGGGAGGATATGTGACCAACGTGGATATGCAATTTCGCGTCACCGAAGAATATTGCTGATGTTGCTTTTGTTTTGTGTTGCGGGCTACCTGAAACGGTTTCAGGTAGCCCGATTGTTGTTTGGCTCTAGCTCGAACAACTGATGCAGATGTCGGCCGCCCAAGCGGGCGGGGTGTCGGCCAAATCGGCGTATTCGGCGCGCTCGGTAAACGGGTCTTGCCAGCAGGTTTGCAGGCGGCGCACGCCGCTGAAGTCGCCGTGGTCGCGGGCTTGGGCAATGGCCTGTTCGAGCAGGTAGTTGCGCGGAATATACAGCGGATTCACGGCGTCCATCTGCCGTTTGCGCTCGGCGCCGGGCAGGTTTTCCTGGCGCAGGCGGCGTTTGTAGCGGCCGCTCCAATGAATGAGGCGCTCGGCGTGGGGAAAGAGGCGCAGCAGGCGGTCGGGCAGCGGGGCCCCGTGTGCGGCGGGCATGTCGGCCAGGTGGCGGAAAAACAGGGTGTAGTCGGCTTCGGTCTGTTGCAGCACATCGAGCAGATCGTGCACGAGTTCGCCATCGTCGGCCTGCGGCCGGGTGAGGCCGAGTTTCTGCCGCATGAGGTTCAGGTAGCCGGTTTGGTAGCGGCCGGCAAAGCCTTCGATCACGGCGATGAGCTCGCTTTCGGCGGCCAAAGGCAGGAAGGCGGAGCCCAGTTTGAGCAGATTCCATTGCGCCACATAGGGCTGCTCTTTGTAGGCGTAGCGGCCGCCGGCGTCGGAATGGTTGCAGACGTGGTGGCGGTTGAAGCCGTCGAGAAAGCCGTAGGGGCCGTAGTCTATGGTGAGGCCGAGCAGCGACATATTGTCGGTGTTCATCACGCCGTGGCAGAAGCCGACGGCCTGCCATTGGGCGATGAGGTCGGCGGTGCGGCGGGCGATGGCCTCAAACAGGGCGAGATGGGGCTGCTCGGCTGCCTGGCATTCGGGGTAGTGTTGCGCAATCAGATAATCGGCCAAGGGGGCGAGGTGCTGGTGTTGGCGGCGGTGGTAGAAATATTCGAAATGGCCGAAACGCAGAAAGCCGGGCGCGGCGCGGGTGAGCACGGCGGCGGTTTCGGGCTGTTCGCGGTAAACGGGGTCGGGCGAAACGGTCAGCGCCAGGGCGCGGGTGGTGGGAATGCCCAGCGCGTGCATGGCTTCGGAGGCGAGGTATTCGCGTATGCTGGAGCGCAGCACGGCGCGGCCGTCGGCAAAGCGGGAAAATGGGGTTTTGCCGCTGCCTTTGAGCTGGATTTCCCACAAGCTGCCGTCGGGCGCGGCCACATCGCCCAGCAGCATGGCGCGGCCGTCGCCCAATTGCGGCACATACACGCCGAATTGGTGGCCGCTGTAAACGGTGGCGATGGGGGCGGGGTGGTAGCGCTCGGCGCTGCCGCTTAATTGCGCCACGGTGTCGGTTTGGGCGAACACGGTGGCGGGTATGCCGAGTTCGGCGGCCAGCGCGGGGCTGAATACGGGCAGTTGGGGCGCGCTCAAGGCTTCGGGGCGCACGGTTTCGCCGAGAAAATCGAGCGCGTGCAGGCGCGGGGGGAGCAGGGAGAGAGACATGGTGTGTGTGGTGTTTATGTTGTAGAAAAAGGCTTTCAGGTAGCCTGTGGCGGGCTACCTGAAAGCAGGGCGTGGCTTATGAATTGTTGTCGATCAGCTTTTGCGCGGCGATTTTGGCGCGGGTTTTCAGGTCTTCGGTGAGGTATTGCTTCATTTGGGCATACACCAGGGCAATCACGGCCAAATCGTCGCTGAAGCCCAGGGGGCCGAGCAGGTCGGGAATGCTGTCGATGGGGCTGAGAAAATAGGCCAGCGCGCCCACAATAATCAGCTTGGCGCGCTTGGGGGTGTGCGGCGACTGAAACAGAAAATAAAGCGCATACAATTGCTGCACGGCCGGGCGGCCGAGGCGCAGGGCGAAGCGTTTGAGCTTGCGCAAAAAGCCGCCTTCGTCGAAACGGCGCCGGCGAAACTCAGGCACGAATAATTCGGGGCGGCGGGGCGGTCGGGGTTCGGACATGGCGGATCCTCTGAATCATGATGGGGAACACGCCCTTACATGGGTGTGCTGCCTGCGGTTTCAAGTTTCGCCGGCATCGGCGGGCAGCATTTGCGGGGTGACGGCGGCTTTCAGTTTGGCCAGCGGGCGGCATTCGGCATCGAAATGCAGCTCGAACCACCAAATGCCGGATTTTTTCACCGACCAATATTGCTCATAATGCCAGCGGCGGTTGAGCAGATAGGCGCAGAGCTGGCCGATCCAGGGCTGGTGCCCCACCCACACCAAGCAGGCCTGTTTGCCGCGCGGGTGCAGGAGGGCGGGCAGTTTTTCCACCGCATTGATGGGGTTGAGCGCGGGCAAAATGTGTTGGGGCAGGCCGAGGGCGGCGGCGGTTTCCTGGCTGCGCAGGGCTTCGGACACCCACACTTCGGCATGCGCGGGCAGTTGCGGCCGCAGCCAGCGGGCGGCGGCTTGGGCTTGGGCGTGGCCCTTGGCGGTGAGGCGGCGGGCGAGGTCGTCGCAGCCTTCTTCGGCTTGGGCGTGCCGCCAGAGAATCAGATTCATGGGGATTTCCTTTCGGTGTACAATGCCGCCCATCTTAGCGTTTTTGCCCCCAAGGGGCTACCTGAAACCGATGACCCCCCTTTCTTTGCGCCCGCCGCTCGATTGGCAGTCCCACTTCGAGGGCGTGGCACCCGCCTTGGCCGCCCTGATGCGCCGGCAATCGCTTACCGCCGCTCTGATGGCCACCGGAGCGGCGTTTGCCGTGGACGTGCGCCGTCAGGGGCGGGCGCAGGATTTGTGGGCAGACGAATGCCTGCCGGCCGAAGCAGAAGCGTTTTATGCCCGCGAAGTGCATTTGCTGCTGGACGGCGTGCCGGTGGTGTGGGCGCGCAGCGTGTGCGCCGATGATGCGGCGGGCTGGAAGCAGGTGCTCGACTGCGGCGTGCAGCCTTTGGGCGCCCGGTTGTTTGGCGGCGGCATTCGCGCCGCGCGCAGCCCCTTTGCTTTTGCCCGCGTGCCGGCCGGCTGGCTGGACGGCGCAGAAGGCAGCGTGTGGGCGCGCCGTTCCGTGTTTGCCGCCGGCGGCGAAGTGTTGGGCTTGACCGAATGCTTTCTGCCTGCCCTGCAAGGTTTTTTCAGCTAGCCTGCCGCCGCCATGGAGACTTTGAACAGACGCTAAACACACGTCGGGCAAACATGCCCGACTGACGGCTGAAAAAAAATCAGGAATGATAGAGGAGTGTATGATGAAGAAATTGTATTGCTTGCTCAGTTTGGCGCTGTGTTTTGTGGCTTCTGCTGTCTCTGCCCAAGTCAGCCCCAATCAGCATGAAATGATGCGGCAACACGGGCTGGATTGTCATCAACGATATGATGGCTGCAATAACAAAGCACTGCCGCAACAACGCCTGCCTGATGAATTCTGGGAAAACAAATACGGTGCCATGGCATTGAATCCGGCCACGGGTGGGCTTGGCATTGCCGAAAATGAAAACAGCCGTCGCAGCGCTAGGGAGTTGGCCATTGAACGCTGCGGGGGCGGTAGCGGCTGTGTAATCAAAGGTCAGGTAGTCAATGGCTGTTTGGCGGCCGGGTATACGAGACAGAGTGGAGGGGGTGCTTACTTCGGCGGAAGCGACACTCGCGAGGCAGCCATTCGGGATATGCAAAAAAACTGCACAAATGGCGGCCATACCTGCGAAGTCGTTCATGCCGGTTGTAGTGTGCCGGTGCGTATCCGCTAATCGTGAGCCGGTAGCCAGGCGCAGTCTCAGGCTACCTGAAAGTTGGATCAAGCGATGAAATCGTTTGCAACAGGAAACCAAACCATGAAGCACCCCGACTACGCCCCGCCCGTGCCGGAACAGGCCGCTGTGCCGGTGATGACGGTGGGGGAATGGCTGCGCACCCTGCTGTTGCTCGCCGTGCCGGTGTTGAATGTGGTGCTGGTGTTGGTGTGGGCTTTCGGCAGCGGCAGCCACCCGAACAAGGCCAATTTCTGCAAAGCCTATCTGATTTTGATGGCGGCAGGCATGCTGCTGGCCGTGTTGCTGCTGCTGGGCTTCGGCTTCTTAATCGAAGCCAGCGGCTACGGGCGCGCGGTTTGAGCGGAGGAAGCGCAGCCATGATGCAAACCGTTTCCGCCGCCTTGCCGCCGCGTTTGGCAGACCGCCTGGCGGTGTATCTCCAGCTGATGCGTGCCGACAAACCCATCGGCACGCTGTTGTTGTTGTGGCCCACTTGGTGGGCCTTGTGGATTGCCGCCGACGGCCTGCCGCCGTGGCCGATTGTGGCCGCGTTTACTTTGGGCACGTTTTTGATGCGTAGTGCAGGCTGTGTGATCAACGATTTTGCCGACCGTCATTTCGACGGCGCGGTGGCGCGCACCAAAACCCGCCCATTTGCCGCCGGCCGCGTGCGGGAAAAAGAAGCGCTGTGGCTGACGGCTTTTTTGTGCCTGCTGGCGGCTTTGTGCCTGCTGCCGCTCAACCGACTCACTTGGCTGATGAGCCTGCCGGCGCTGTTTTTGGCGCTCACTTACCCCTTTACCAAACGCTTTTTTCCGCTGCCGCAGTTTTATTTGGGGCTGGCCTTTTCCTTCGGCATTCCGATGGCGTTTGCGGCGGTGCAAAACCAAGTGCCGTGGCAGGCTTGGCTGCTGTTTGCGGCCAATGCGGCCTGGACGCTGGCCTACGATACGGTGTATGCCATGTCGGATAAGGAAGACGATTTGAAAATCGGCATTCGCACCTCGGCCATCACCTTCGGCGCTTATGATGTGGCGGCCACCATGCTCTGCCACGGGCTGTTTGTGCTGCTGATGGCAGCGGTGGGGCTGTGGATTGGCGCGCTGTGGCCGTATTGGCTGGCGCTGGCCTATGTGCTGTGCCACCAATGGGGGCAATACCTCGCCATGCGGCAGGGCGACCGTTGGCAGCATTTCCGCACCTTCCTCAGCAACAACCGCATCGGCTGGGTGGTATTTGCCGGCCTCTTGGCGCATTACAGCGCCTGAGATGAAAGATGTCGGCAGATCGGGCGGCAACTTCAGGTTGCCGCCTTTTGGTTTGTGCGGTGCCGTATTTTTTGAGCAGTATTTGACTTGGCGCAAAGTGGGGGCACGCCGCAACTGCCGGGTCGGCGTACAATCCAAAGCGGAGTCAGGCAACAGCCGTATCCGGCTTCCTGAGCCACACCGCCCCGCTATCCGCCGTCTTGAAACCGGTTGGCACGGGGTTGGCTATCACCATTACTGATACAAGGAACATAAGCATGGCCGTTTCTCAATTTTTCATGCCCACCCGCAACCTGATCGGTGCCGGCGCCTTGGACGAAGGCGTGGCTCAAATTGCCCGCCTCGGCTTTAAAAAAGCCTTGATTGTGACCGACAAACCCTTGGTGTCGCTGGGTCTGGCCCAGTTGGTGGCCGACAAACTGGCCGCCGCAGGCGTGGCATCGGCGGTGTTTGACGGCGTACAGCCCAATCCCACCGTGGGCAATGTGAATGCCGGCTTGGCTGCATTGAAAGAGAGCGGTGCCGATTTTGTGGTGTCGCTGGGCGGCGGCTCGCCGCATGATGCGGCCAAAGGCATCGCCTTGGTGGCCACCAACGGCGGAAAAATCGAAGACTACGAAGGTTTGGACAAATCCGGCCAACCGCAGCTGACCTTGGTGGCCATCAACACCACCGCCGGCACCGCTTCGGAAATGACCCGTTTTACCATCATCACCGACGAGGGCCGCCACGTAAAAATGGCGATTGTCGACAAACACGTGACGCCCGCCCTGTCGATCAACGACGCTTCGCTGATGGAGGCCATGCCCGCACCGCTGACCGCCGCCACCGGCATGGACGCGCTGACCCATGCGGTGGAGGCTTATGTGTCCACCATCGCCACCCCGATTACCGATGCCTGCGCCATCAAAGCCATCGAACTGATTGCCGCCTACCTGCCCACCGCCGTGGCCGAGCCGAAAAATCAGGCAGCGCGCGAACAAATGGCCTATGCGCAGTTTCTCGCCGGCATGGCCTTCAACAACGCCTCTTTGGGTTATGTGCACGCCATGGCGCACCAGCTCGGCGGTTTCTACGACCTGCCGCACGGCGTCTGCAACGCCCTGCTGCTGCCGCATGTGGAGGCCTACAATATGCGTGCCGCCGAAGCGCGCCTGAACCAAGTGGGCGCAGCCTTGGCCGCCAACAATGCCGATTTGGCCGGTTTGGACGTGATTGACGCCATCAAGAAACTGGCCGATTTGGTGGGCATTCCCAAATCTCTGGAGGAGCTGGGGGTGAAACGCGAAGACTTCGCCGTTTTGGCCGAAAACGCATTGAAAGACGTTTGCGGCCTGACCAACCCGGTACAGGCCGGCTTGGACGACATCATCGGCATCTTCGACGCCGCTTACGGCAAACGCTAAACGCCGGCCAGGAGCCGACCGAACAGCCGAGTGCCTGATGCTTTCAGGTAGCCCGGGCGCTTGGCAAAACCGATACGCCCCGGCCAAATCCGGCCGGGGCGTGTTTGTTATCGTGTGCCGTGTTGCGGGCGGGTATTTAAAACAGGCGGTGTTGCAGGGCGGGCAGTTTGCTGCGCACGCTGCGCAGGCGTTCGGGTTTGAGCTCGGCCAGCGCCATGCCTTCGCCTTCCGCTTGGCAGGCCAGAATTTCGCCCCAGGGGTCGATGATCATGCTGTGGCCGAAAGTGCGGCGGCCGTTGGCGTGCCGGCCGCCCTGGCCGGAGGCGATCACATAGCATTGGTTTTCCACCGCCCGCGCCTGCAGCAGCATCTGCCAATGGGCGAGCCCGGTGGTGTGGGTGAAGGCGGCGGGCAGCAGCAGCACGTCGAACGGCTGTTGGGCGCGGAAAAATTCGGGAAAGCGCAGGTCGTAGCAGATGCCTTGGGCGTAACGCCAGCCGTCGGCTTCGCCGGCGGGGGGAATGCGGCGGCCGGCTTCGATGGTGTCGGCTTCGCGGTAGCTTTCGCCCAAGCCGGTGAAGCCGAATAAATGGGTTTTGTCGTAGCGGCTCAGGCAGCGGCCGTCGCGGCCGTAAACCAGCAGGCTGTTGAGGATTTTGTCGGGCGTGCCGCCGGCCAGCGGAATGCTGCCGCCGAACAGCACAATGCCGTGCTCGGCGGCCAAAGCGGCCATCATGTCTTGCAGCGGCCCGTTGCCGAACGGTTCGGCCAAGGCCAGTTTGTCGGTGTCGTGCCGCCCCATGACCGGCCAGTATTCGGGCAGCAGCACCCAGTCGGCGCCGGCTGCGGCGGCTTCGGCCACCAGGCGTTTGACGCTTGCGCGGTTGACGGCGGGATCGGTGTGGGAAACCAGTTGGATGGCGGCGGCGCGGAGGGTGTGCATGGGAAATCTTTCCGTGGGTTGGGAGAATGGGGAGGCTACCTGAAAAGGTGCGGCAGGCTTTCAGGCAGCCTATGGTATTGGGCTTATTCCGCCGGCTTGTCGTTTACCGCTGTGATGCCGAAGCATCGGAACACATAAGGCGACAGCCACAGCGCCAGCAAGATGAGCGGAACGCCGTAGAGAAATGCCGCCACATAGGCCATGGGGGCGCCGCCGGAGGCTGCGGGGGCGAGAAATTCGGCGTAATAGCAGAAAACCAGCAGCGGCAGGTAGGCGATGCCGGCGCCGAGGGTGCGCAGAGGATTGCCGGCAAACAGAAAAGGCAGGGCCATCAGCAGGGGCAGCATGACGAAGCCGGCCGTCAGCAGGCTTTTGAGCAGGCCGAAATAGGGGGTAAGCCAAAAGGCGGCTGCTTGGCCGGCAAACATCAGGCCCAGCGTTTGGGCGGTAAAACGGCGGATGCGGGTATAGGCCGGCTGCATGCGTTTCCCTTTCTCGGCGGCGGCTTATTTGCCCAAAAACAGCCGGTAGGCGGCGTTGCCGGTTTGATCGGCGTAGGTGTAGCCGAGCTCTTCCAAAAAGGCGGAGAAGGCGGCATCGTCTTTGGGCGGCACGTCGATGCCCACCAAAACGCGGCCGTAGTCGGCGCCGTGGTTGCGGTAGTGGAACAGGGTGATGTTCCAGTCGGTCTGCATCCGGCCGAGGAAGCGGGCCAGTGCGCCGGGGCGCTCGGGGAATTCGAAGCTCACCAGGCGTTCGTGCGCCACTTTGCCGGTACGGCCGCCCACCATGTAGCGGATGTGGATTTTGGCCATTTCGTCGTGGGTGAGGTCGGTATTCTCCAGGCCGGCGGCGCTCAATTCGGTGCTGATGTTGGCCAGGTCCTGCGCGCCGGCGCTCTGGATGCCGACGAAGATATGCGCGGTGCGCTCGTCGCCGTAGCGGTAGTTGAATTCGGTGATGTTGCGGTTGCCCAGGATATTGACGAATTGGAGGAAGCTGCCGGGGCGCTCGGGAATGCTGACCGCAAAAATGCCTTCGTTGCCTTCGCCCAGTTCGCTGCGCTCGGAAACGTGGCGCAGGCGGTGGAAGTTCATATTGGCGCCGCTGGCAATCGCCACCAGCGTTTGCCCTTCGGCGCCTTCGCGGGCGATGTAGGCTTTCAGGCCGGCCAGGGAAAGGGCGCCGGAAGGCTCGCAGATGCTGCGGGTGTCGTCGAAAATGTCTTTCAGTGCGCCGCAAACGGCGTCGGTGTCCACCGTGATGATGTCGTCGAGCAGGTCGCGGCACAGGCGGAAAGTTTCTTCGCCCACCAGCTTGACGGCGGTGCCGTCGGCAAACAGGCCCACGTCTTTCAGCTCAATCCGCCGGCCGGCATCGACCGAGGTTTTCATGGCGCAGGAATCGTCGGTCTGCACGCCGACGACCTTGATTTCCGGCCGCACCTGTTTGATGAACACGGCCACGCCGGCCGCCAGGCCGCCGCCGCCGATGGGCACGAACACGGCGTCAATCGGTTTGGGGTGTTGGCGGATGATTTCGAGGCCGATGGTGCCTTGGCCGGCGATCACATCGGGGTCGTCGAAGGGGGGGATATAGGTGAGGCCGCTGGCGGCGGTCAGCTCGGCGGCGTGGTCGTAGGCGTCGTTGTAAGAGGTGCCTTTGAGCACCACTTGGCCGCCGCGCGCCTTCACGGCGTCCACTTTAATCTGCGGCGTGGTTTCCGGCATCACGATGGTGGCTTGGCAGCCGAGCTGCTGGGCGGAAAGCGCCACGCCTTGGGCATGGTTGCCGGCACTGGCGGTGATCACGCCTTTGGCCAATGCTTCGGGCGGCAGCTTGGCCATTTTGTTGTAGGCGCCGCGGATTTTGAAGGAAAACACGGGCTGCAGGTCTTCGCGCTTGAGGAAAATCTGGTTGTTCAGACGGGCGGAGAGGTTGCGCGCGGGATCCAGCGGGGTTTCCTGCGCCACGTCGTAAACGGAGGCGGTGAGAATGCGGGTGAGGTAGTCGGTGTAGGCGGGCTTCATGGCGGCGTGTGTTTGGGGCAAAGCGGGCAAGATAACGCTTAGCGGCCGGGCTGGCAAGGGGCAGGCTGCCTGAAAAAGGATTGTCTGCGGACGGTGTCCGGGGATGGCTTGAGGCAGGTGTGCGGCGGCGGCTTGTCCGGCAGCGGGGCGGAAAAAACACGTTAAACGGCTGCTTCGAGGGGCGTTAGCCGTTATAATCCGCCCGTTTTGCCGATGCTGTGGTGCAGCAGACGCCCTGCCGGATTCGGCCTGGCGGCCGGCAGGCACAACGGTTTGCGGCCGGCCTGTTTTCAGCCAGCCCGAACGCAAGAACCATCACGGAAGCGGCCGGCGCGCCATATTGGCGCTGTAGGGCGTGTCGTCACCAAGCGTTGCGGCGGTATTTTTGCCCAAAACCCGCATCTGCGGCGTATCCCCCAAGGGGACGCAGAAAATGCCCGCAAGATGTCCAATCTTGCTGCAAATTTTGCCTCGGTAGCGCAGCGGACCGGCGAAGCTAAAAAAACGCTTCGCAAGCATTATGACGACACACCTTAAGGCGGCGGTTTCCCCAATCGAGAGACGTGTATGAAGAAGATATTTGCCCTCGGCAGCATCGCCCTTTTGTTGGCAGCGGCCGGCGTTCAAGCGCAAAACCCGCCGACGGCCGCGCCGGCTTCCGCGCCGGCGGCCGCGTTGCCGGCGGCGGCACAGAATCCGGCGGCGGCCATGCCGCAAGCGCCGGACATCGCGGCGGCCGCCTATGCGGTGTATGACGTGCAGAGCGGCCAGGTGTTGGCGCAGAAAAACCTCAACGAGCGGGTGGAGCCGGCTTCGCTCACCAAACTGATGACGGCTTATCTGGTGTTCAAAGCCTTGGAAGAAGGCCGTTTGAAGCCGGCAGACAGCTTCACCGTTTCCGAGCAGGGTTGGAAAACCGAAGGCTCGCGTATGTTTCTCGATCCGAAAAAACCGGCTTCGGTGGACGAGCTGCTCAAAGGCCTGATTGTGCAGTCGGGCAACGATGCGGCGGTGACGCTGGCCGAGGCGGTGGCCGGCAGCGAGGCCGAATTTGTGCGCCTGATGAATGCCGAAGCCCAGCGTTTGGGCATGACGGAAACCCGTTTTGAAAACAGCACCGGCCTGCCCGGCCCGGAGCATTACACTTCGGTAAAAGACCTGATTATTCTCTCCACCGCCATCATCCGCGATTATCCGCAGCATTACCCGATTTATTCGCTGCAATCGTTTAGCTACAACAACATCAACCAGCCCAACCGCAATCTCTTGCTCTACCGCGACCCCAATGTGGACGGCATGAAAACCGGCCACACCGCCAGCGCCGGCTACAATTTGGTGGCTTCCAGCAAACGCAGCGGCCGCCGTGTGATTTCGGTGGTGATGGGCACGGAAAGCATGCAGGCGCGGGCCACCGAGAGCAGCAAGCTGCTCAACTGGGCTTTGCAGGCTTTCGACACCCCCAAGCTGTACGATGCCGAGCAGGCGATTTCGCAGGTGAAAGTGTATAAGGGCGGCAGCAATACCGTAAACGTGGGTTTCACCGAAGCGGCCTACATCACCGTGCCGCACGGCGAAGGCAAACGCCTCACCCCGCTGTTGGAAACCGTGCAGCCGGTGTTGGCGCCGATTGCCAAAGGCCAGGTGTTGGGCACCATCAAATTTGTGGATGCCAACCGGCAGGTGTTGGCGCAGAAAGAGGTGGTGGCGCTCAGCGACGTGCCGGAAGCCGGCTTCTTCGGCCGTGCTTGGGACAGCATTGTGCTGTGGTTTAAAGGCTTGTTCGGCGGCGGAGAAGGCTGAGCCGTTTAAATATAAAGGCTACCTGAAAGCGAAACGGCTTTCAGGTAGCCTTTGTTTGTTTGGGCGTATCCGCTTTAGGGCGCGGTGCGCAGGGCCGCTTCGCGCTGTTGGAGGGTGGTCAGTTTGCGGGTGAGCAGGTTGAGCAGCACGCCGTAGGCGGGCAGGAAGAAGAGGGCGCAGACGGTGAGTTTGAACAGATAGTCCACCCAGGCGATGTGCGGCCAGTTGGCGGCCATAAAGGCGTCGCTGCTGGCGTGGAAGGCGATGGCGAAAAACAGCAGGGTGTCGGCGGCATTGCCGGCCACGGTAGAAGCCGAAGGAGCCGCCCACCAGGCGCGCAGGCGGCGCAGGCGGCTGAAAACGGTGATGTCGAGCAGTTGGCCGAGCGCATAGGCGGCAAAGCTGGCTGCGGCAATGCGCCAGACAAAACCGTTGAATGTGCCCAAAGCCGCCGGGCCCTGCCAGCTGCCTTGATAAAACAGCACCGACACCAGATAGGACAGCAGCAAGGCGGGCAGCATGACGGAAAAAATAATCCGCCGCGCCAGCCGGCGGCCGAAGATGCGCACGGTCAGGTCGGTGGCGAGGAAGATAAAGGGAAAGCTGACGGCGCCCCAGGTGGAGTGGACGGTGTAGCCGCCGGGCAGGGTGAGGCTGAAGGGGAATTGCACCAGATAATTGCTCACGGCGATGACGGCGATGTGGAAGCCGGCCAGCCAAAGCAGGGCTTTTCTTTGTTGCTGCGGAGAGAAAGTGTCGTGCATGGCAGGCTGCCTGAAAAGGGAAATGGGGGCGGACGGCTTCCGACAGGCGTTTACAGCAGCCGGCCGGTAGTAAACAGTTTGAAGTCTTCTTCCGTATAGCCGTAACCCAGGCCTAAGGCGCGTTTGGTGACGGCTTCAACGGTGTGGCGCAGGTCTTCCAGCAGGGTGAATGCGGTTTTTTTGATGGTGAAGCCGTCGTCGTATTGGTGCCACAGGTAGTCGTCCCGTTCTTCGGTGACCAGACAGTAGGCGGCGGCACGGTCGTTGCGGAAGCGCCAGGGGAAGAATTTGTGGGTAATCGGGTGAATGCCCGATTTCAGGTAGCCGGTTTGGATGGCGGCATCGTCGCGGATGGCTTGCGATTCGGCGGCCTGATATTGCCGAAACAGGCGCGGCTGCCAGCGGTGGTCGTAGAGGGTGATTTCGTCGCTCCACACGAGGCCGCCCGAGCAGCGGCCCATCTGCAACAGCAGTTGGCGGAACTGGCCGTGGATGTTGAGGTTGTAGCGGCGGCTGATGCGTTCGATTTCCTGCTCGGTATAGCCGCGTACGGCTGCGGGGCGGAAAGGGACCGGGGTGCCGTAAGCACGGCATTTGCTGAGTTCCTGAATAAAGTCTGTCATAAATGAATAGGGTAGCGGTCCGGTGCGGCCGGACGTGTTGGTGTTGTCGATGGTTGAAGTAGAGGTTTTCTGAATAGAGGCTGCGGCACCGTCGGCGGCGGGTTTACCGCATGTCGTGGCGCAGCAGGCGTTTGTACGCCATTTTTTCAAACGGCGTGCCGGGGCGGCCGTAGTTGGCGAAGGGGTGGATGGCAATGCCGCCGCGCGGGGTGAATTCGCCGAAGACTTCGATGTATTTCGGATCCATCAGGGCGATGAGGTCTTTCATGATGATGTTGACGCAGTCTTCGTGAAAGTCGCCGTGGTTGCGGAAGCTGAACAGATAGAGTTTGAGCGATTTGCTCTCCACCATTTTGCTATCGGGAATGTAGCGGATGATGACGGTGGCGAAGTCGGGCTGGCCGGTCATCGGGCACAGGCTGGTGAATTCGGGGCAGACGAATTTGACGAAGTAGTCGTTGCCGGGGTGTTTGTTGTCGAAGGCCTCCAGCACTTCGGGCGCGTAATCGGAGCGGTATGCGGTTTGTTGCTTGCCCAACAGCGTCAGGCCGTCGAGCTCGTTTGAAGTTCTCATGGGTGTGCTAGTTTTTTTACGTGGGAGGTTTGCGAACCACGGCGGGGGAAATTAAAGGGCGGCCATTATACGGTGTTTGAACCGGCGGTCAAACATTTGATTTATTTTTGCTATTGCCAAGAATAAAATTCTTTAATGGCGAGGTTTTTGAACATTAAATACTTGTGAATACAGATTCATAGCCGGCGAAAGCCATATTGTGCCACTTGTTGTCTCTGAGGCTTGCGGGTGTCGGCCAAACAGGCCACAATAGCCGCCTTTGACAACGATTGCGACCACAAAAATGACCCCCCACGCCAAAACCCGCACCGACGACGTGCGCATCAACGACATTCACGAACTGCTGCCGCCGATTGCCCATCTGTACGAGTTGCCGATTAATCGCGAGGCGGAAAATCTGGTGGCCGACACCCGCGCCCAGATTGCCAAGCTGGTGCACGGCGAAGACAAACGCCTGCTGGTGATCATCGGCCCCTGTTCGATTCACGACCCCAAAGCGGCATTGGAATACGCCGCCCGCCTGCTGCCCCTGAAAAAACAGTATGAAAAAGAGCTCCTGATCGTGATGCGCGTGTATTTTGAAAAACCGCGCACCACCGTGGGCTGGAAAGGCATGATCAACGATCCGCACATCGACGGCACTTTCGACATCAATTACGGCCTGCGCCAGGCGCGCCGCCTGCTGTTGGAGCTCAACAACTTGGGCATGCCGGCCTCCACCGAATTTCTCGACATGATCACGCCGCAATATTATGCCGACCTGATTGCCTGGGGCGCCATCGGCGCGCGCACCACCGAAAGCCAGGTGCACCGCGAGTTGGCCAGCGGCCTGTCGTGTCCGGTGGGCTTTAAAAACGGCACCGACGGCAATCTGAAAATCGCCATCGACGCCATCGGCGCCGCCAGCCATCCGCACCATTTCCTGTCGGTCACCAAAGCCGGCCATTCGGCGATTGTGCACACCGCCGGCAACCCGGATTGCCACGTAATTCTGCGCGGCGGCAAAGAGCCGAATTACGGCAGCGAACACGTGAAAGCCGCCGCCGCCGAGTTGGGCAAAGCCGGCGTCAGCCCCAAACTGATGGTGGACTTCAGCCATGCCAACAGCCGCAAAGACTACAAACGGCAGATGGAAGTGGCCGCCGATGTGGCCGCGCAGCTGAAAAACGGCGAAGACAACATTATGGGCATCATGGTGGAAAGCCATTTGGTGGAAGGCCGCCAAGACAAGCCGGAAACCTACGGCCAGAGCATTACCGACGCCTGCATCGGCTGGGAAGCCACCGAAGAGTTGTTGGCGCTGATGGCCGAAGCCAACCGCCGGCGAGTGGGCGCTTGAGCCGGCGTTGCCGCTTTGGCGGCTGACGGCAACGCCCTAGGCCAAACAGGCTACCTGAAAGCGTTTCAGGTAGCCTGTTTCGTTTCGGGCAAACGGTGTCAGCCTTGGGCGCGTTTTTCCAACACCGCCACGCCGGGCAGTTGTTTGCCTTCCAAAAACTCCAAAAACGCGCCGCCGCCGGTGGAAATATAGCCGATGCGTTCGGTGATGCCGAACTTGGCAATGGCGGCCAAGGTGTCGCCGCCGCCGGCGATGGAAAACGCGGGGCTTGCGGCAATCGCTTCGGCCATCACGCGGGTGCCCTCGGCGAATGGGGCAAACTCAAATACCCCCACCGGGCCGTTCCACACAATGGTGCCGGCCTGTTTCAGCATGTCGGCCAAGGCGGCGGCCGATTGCGGGCCGATGTCCAGAATCAGGTCGTCGTCGGCCACTTCCCCAATCGGCTTGATTTGGGCGGAGGCGGTTTCGGCAAATTCTTTGGCGCACACCACATCGGTGGGCAGCGGCACCACGCCGCCTTTGGCCGCCATTTTTGCGGTGATTTTGCGCGCTTCGTCCACCAGATCGGCCTCGGCCAGCGAGCGGCCGATGGGGTGGCCGGCGGCCTGCAGGAAGGTGTTGGCGATGCCGCCGCCCACAATCAATTGGTCCACTTTGTCGGCCAGGCTGTCGAGAATGGTGAGCTTGGTGGAGACTTTGCCGCCGGCTACGATGGCCACCATCGGGCGGGCGGGTTCTTGCAGTGCTTTGCCCAGCGCGTCGAGTTCGGCGGCCAAGAGCACGCCGGCGCAGGCCAGCGGGGCGGCTTCGGCCGCGGCCACCAGCGAGGCTTCGGCGCGGTGGGCGGTGCCGAAGGCATCGTTCACATAAATATCGCACAGGGCGGCGTAGGCTTGGCCGAGCTCGGCCCGGTTTTTCTTCTCGCCCACGTTCACGCGCACGTTTTGCAGCATCACCACTTCGCCGGCCTGAGGTTTGGGCGGATGGGCGCGCCAATCGCCGGCCACGCTCACCTTCAAACCCAGCAGTTCGCCCACGCGCGCGGCTACCGGCGCCAGATCGTCTTCGACCGTGCATACGCCTTCGGTGGGGCGGCCCAAGTGGCTCATCAGAATCACGGCGGCGCCGTTTTCCAGGCAGTAGCGCACGGAAGCCATGGAGGCGCGGATGCGGGTGTCGTCGCCGATTTGGCCGTCTTTCAGCGGCACGTTGAGGTCGGCGCGGATAAGCACGGTTTTGCCGCGCACGTCTTGTTCGGTCAGTTTCAGAAAGGCCATTTGTTTGCTCTTTTTGTCGGAGTGGTTTGAAACGGCGCGCATTATCTTATAAACGCGAAATCCGGGCAAACGCGGCGGCAGGCTACCTGAAAGCGCCGACCGCGTGGGAACTCCTGTCTTGTGTTTTCAGGTAGCCTTGGGAGGCGGTTGCGGGGCGGGCTATCGACAGCGGCGGCGGCATCCGACTATACTGCGCCGCTTTTTATTGATTCCGCCCCAGCGAAGGAACGCCGTATGCCCATCCGCACCCTTGAGCCGGCCTCTGTTTGGCAATGGTTTGCCGACATCTGCGCCATTCCGCACCCTACTTACCATGAGGCCGAATTGGCGGCGTTGATCAGCCGGCGCGCGCAGGAGCAAGGCTTGTCGGTGCGCCAAGACGAAACCGGCAATCTGTATTTGTCCAAGCCGGCGTACGGGGCGGGCATGGCGGAGAAGGCCGGTGTGATTTTGCAGGCGCACATCGATATGGTGGCGCAGAAAACGCCCGAATCGGCGCACGATTTCGTGCGCGACCCCATCCGCCCGCAGATTCGCGACGGCTGGGTGTATGCCGACCACACCACTTTGGGCGCGGACAACGGCATCGGCGCCGCCATGGCGCTGGCGGTGCTGTTTGCCGACGACATCGAGCATCCGCCGCTGGAAGTGCTGCTGACGGTGGAAGAGGAAATCGGCATGGGCGGGGTGCGCGGGGTGCGCGGCGACTGGCTGAACGGCCGTTATCTGCTCAATCTGGACACCGAAGAAAACGGCAGCATTTATCTGGGCTGCGCCGGCGGGCGCGATGCGGAAATCACGCTGCCGCTGCGGCGGGAGGCGGTGGCGGGTGAGCGCTGGCGCATTACCGTGGGCGGTTTGCGCGGCGGCCATTCCGGCATCGACATCCACCGCGGGCGCGGCAATGCGATTACCTTGCTGGCCGATACTTTATACCGGCTTTCAGGTAGCCCCGGCTGGCATCTGGCCGCGTTTGCAGGCGGCCGGCTGTGCAATGTGATTCCGCGCGAAGCGGTGGCGGAAATCGTGTTGCCCGCCGGACAGGGCGAGGCATTGGCCGCGCTGTTGCAAGAGGCGGAAAACGCCGCCCGTGCCGAGTTGGGCAGCCATGCCGCGCAGTTTTTTATCTGCGCCGAAGCGGTGGCGCATGACGGCCGGGCGTTCTGCGCCGAAGACAGCCGCCGTGCGGCGGCCTTGCTGTGTGCGCTGCCCGACGGCGTGCTGCGTTGGAGCGACGATTTTCCCGGCATCGTGGAAACGTCCCTCTGCTTCAGTGTGGCGCAGAGCGATGCCGGGCAGCTGCATCTCTGCCTGCTGATGCGCTCGCTCTTGGAAAGCCCGAAAGACGCGCTCAGCCGCCGCTTGGCTGCGGTGGCCGATTTGGCCGGCGCCAAGCTGGTGTTGGCGGAAGATTATCCGGCGTGGACGCCGGATGCGACGTCCCGCTTGTTTGCCGTTACCCAAGAAGTGTTCCGTGCGCATTTCGGCCGCGAACCGAAAGTAGAGGTGATTCATGCCGGCTTGGAGTGCGGGCTGATGAGCGAGCGTCTGCCGCAGGTGGAAATGGTTTCCTTCGGCCCCACCATCGAAGACGCGCACACGCCGCGCGAGCGGCTGCATATCGACAGCGTGGCCGACTGCTGGCAGATTTTGCTGGCTTTGCTGAAACAGACGCCCTAAATCCCGCTTCAGGCTACCTGAAAGCAGCCCGTTGCCGTATCCTGTTGCCGCTTGGCCGCCCCTTATCCTGATTGAAGGAACCGCACCGATGTTTGCTTCCGCTTCTTCCCATCTCAAAACCGTGCGCGATCTGCTGCGCTTCTGCGTCAGCCGTTTCAACGAAGCCGGGCTGGCGTTCGGCCACGGCAGCGACAATGCGCACGACGAAGCCGCCTATCTGATTCTGCACACCCTCCATCTGCCTTTGGACCAACTCGATCCTTATCTCGATGCTGTGCTGTTGCCGCAGGAAATCGATGCGGTGCTGGCCTTGGCGCGGCGGCGGGTGGCAGAGCGCGTGCCGGTTGCCTACCTGACCCGTCAGGCTTGGCAGGGCGGTTTCGATTTTTATGTGGACGAACGGGTGATTGTGCCGCGTTCTTTTATTTACGAGTTGCTCGGCGAGCCGCTGCGGCCGTGGATCGAGCATGAGGAGTTGGTGCACCGTGCGCTGGACTTGTGTACCGGCAGCGGTTGTTTGGCGGTGCAGATGGCGCATCATTATCCCGATGCCGACATCGACGCGGTGGACATCAGCCTGGATGCTTTGGAAGTGGCCGCCGTCAATGTGGAAAACTACGGTTTGGCAGCGCGCATCCAATTGATCCACACCGATTTGTTTGAGGGTTTGGAAGGCACTTACGATCTGATTGTGTCCAACCCGCCTTATGTGGATGCCGACAGCGTGGCGGCCTTGCCAGAGGAGTATCTGCACGAGCCGGAGTTGTCGTTGGGCAGCGGGGAAGACGGCTTGGACGCCACCCGCCAAATCCTGCTGTGCGCCGCCAAATACCTCAATCCGCGCGGCGTGCTGCTGGTGGAAATCGGCCACAACCGCGAGGCCTTGGAAGCCGCTTATCCCGAGCTGCCTTTCACTTGGTTGGACACTTCCGGCGGCGACGGTTTTGTGTTTTTGCTGACGCGCGAAGAATTGCTGGGCGAAAAGCCTTGATTGCGCTGCGTTGATTTCTTAAACAATACACAATCAAAGCAAAGGCTGCCTGAAAGCGTTTCAGGCAGCCTTGGCCGTTTGTGGATGAGTGTGCAGCCAATCAAAAGCGGCGTTGCAGTTTGCAGGCCAGCATGATGCTGGCGGCCAACTCTTCCACCGATTTGTGGGTGGTGCTGGTAAACGGAATGCCGTGCTGGCGGAACATGGATTCGGCTTCGTTCACTTCGCTGCGGCAGTTGTCCACGCTGGCGTATTTGGAGTCGGGGCGCCGCTCGGTGCGGATGTGGTGCAGGCGGGCGGGGTCGATGGTGAGGCCGTAGATTTTGTTTTTGAAGGGCTTGAGCATTTTGGGCAGTTCGGTGACCGCCAAATCGTCGGGCGTGAGCGGGTAGTTGGCGGCGCGGATGCCGTATTGCAGAGCCAGATAGAGGCAGGTGGGGGTTTTGCCGCTGCGGGAGACGCCCATCAGAATCACATCGGCATGGGCGAGGTCTTTGGCGGACACGCCGTCGTCGTGGTTGAGCGAAAAGTTGACCGCCTCCATGCGCGCATCGTAGCGCTCGGTGTCCTGAATGCCGTGGGTGCGGCCGACTTGGTGGTTGGCGGCCACATCGAGTTCGATTTCCAGCTGGCTGATGAAGGCGTCGTAAAAGCTCAGGTGCAGGCCGGCGCTTTTTTTGACGATGTTGCGGATGTTTTCATTGACGATGCTGGTGAAAATAATGGGGCGCAGATTGCATTCGGCCGCGATGCGGTTGATGTCTTCCACTGCTTTTTCGGCTTTTTCGGAGTTGTCGATGAAGCGGTAGGTGAGGCGTTTGAATTCGATGCCGTCGAATTGGTTGAGCAGGGCGTCGCCCATGCCTTCGGCGGTGAGGCCGGTGCGGTCGGAAATAAAGATGGCGTGGCGGCAGTGGGGCATGGTGCGTTCCTTTCAGGTAGCCCGATGGAAAGCGCGCATTTTAGCATTTTGTGCGCTGTGCCGCCCCGGCCTCTGCGCCGCCCGGCGGCAGGCGCTGTTGCAATGCAGCAAAAACAGGCGGAAGAAGTGTCTGTTTTTTTTGGCTAAGTTGCGGCACTTGGTTGGCGGTATCTGAAAAGTGGTTTAGGAATCATGATGATAGAGTAGATGCTTGAGCCCGGTAATCGGCGGATAAGTGCATAAAAGGGCATGACAGAAAGTATCCCAACCGTTAGAATAACGCCGCTTTTCTTTACTTGGATTTTTCCTTTTTCAACCTGCGGATGCCGCCGGATTCGGCATCCTAAACAAACGGAACACAAGCAATGGCCGGTAACAATGTAATTTGGTTTGAAAACCTGCGCATGACCGACGTGGAAAGCGTTGGCGGCAAAAACGCCTCTTTGGGCGAAATGATCAGTCAGCTCACCGAAAAAGGGGTGCGCGTGCCGGGTGGCTTTGCCACCACTGCCGATGCCTACCGCAAATTTTTGGCCCACGAAGGCTTGGGCGAGCGCATTTCTGCCGTGCTGGCCGCATTGGATGTGGAAGACGTGACCGAGCTGGCACGGGTGGGCAAAGAAATCCGCCAGTGGATTTTGGATACCCCGTTCCCGGCCGATTTGGATGCCGATATTCAGGTAGCCTGGGAAAAAATGGTGGCCGACGCGGGCACCGACCAAATCTCCGTGGCCGTCCGTTCTTCCGCCACCGCTGAAGACCTGCCCGATGCCTCTTTTGCCGGCCAGCAGGAAACCTTCCTCAACATCAACGGTTTGGAAAATGTAAAGGCGGCCATGAAGCATGTGTTCGCCTCGCTGTATAACGACCGCGCCATTTCCTACCGCGTGCACAAAGGTTTTGCCCACGACGTGGTGGCGCTGTCCGCCGGCGTGCAGCGCATGGTGCGCTCCGACAGCGGTGCGGCCGGTGTGATGTTCACCATGGATACCGAATCCGGTTTCGACCAAGTGGTTTTCGTAACCGCTTCTTACGGCTTGGGCGAAACCGTGGTGCAAGGCGCGGTGAATCCCGACGAATTCTATGTACACAAGCCCACTTTGCGCGCCGGCCGTCCGGCCATTCTGCGCAAAACCATGGGTTCCAAACTGATCAAAATGACCTTCACCGACACCGCCGAGGCCGGCAAATCGGTGCAGGTGGTGGATGTGGACGAAGCCGAGCGCAAGCGTTTCTCGATTAGCGACGAAGAAATCACCGAATTGGCCAAATATGCGCTGATCATCGAAGAACACTACGGCCGCCCGATGGACGTGGAATGGGGTCGCGACGGCGTGGACGGCAAGCTGTATATTCTGCAGGCGCGCCCCGAGACCGTGAAATCGCAGGAAGACCGCAACAGCACCCTGCGCCGTTACCGCATCGACAGCAAATCCGAAGTATTGTGCGAAGGCCGCGCCATCGGCCAGAAAGTGGGCCAAGGCAAAGTTCGCCTGATTAAAGACGCTTCCGAAATGGATCAGGTTCAGGCCGGCGATGTGCTGGTGACCGACATGACCGACCCCGATTGGGAGCCGGTGATGAAACGTGCTTCCGCCATCGTGACCAACCGCGGCGGCCGTACCTGTCACGCCGCCATCATCGCCCGCGAATTGGGCATTCCGGCCGTGGTCGGCTGCGGTAATGCCACCGAGGTGTTGAAAGACGGCCAAGAAGTGACCGTTTCTTGCGCGGAAGGCGACACCGGCCTGATTTACGACGGCCTGCTGAAAGTAGAGGTGATTGATCTGGCTCTGGACAATATGCCCGAAGCGCCGGCCAAAATCATGATGAACGTGGGCAACCCCGAACTGGCTTTCGGCTTTGCCAACCTGCCCAGCGAAGGCATCGGTTTGGCACGCATGGAATTCATCATCAACCGCCAGATCGGCATCCACCCCAAAGCCCTGCTGGAATTCGACCGTCAGGACGGCGACTTGAAAGCCGTGATTGCCGACCGTATTGCCGGTTATGCTTCACCGGTGGATTTCTATGTGGATAAAATTGCCGAAGGCGTGTCTACTTTGGCCGCTTCGGTTTATCCGAAAAAAGTCATCGTGCGGATGTCCGATTTCAAATCCAACGAATACGCCAACCTGATCGGCGGCAATCTGTACGAGCCGCATGAAGAAAACCCGATGCTGGGTTTCCGCGGCGCCGCCCGCTATGTGTCGGAAGCGTTTAAAGACTGCTTCGCTTTGGAGTGCCGTGCCCTGAAGCGCGTGCGCGACGACATGGGTCTGACCAATGTGGAAATCATGATTCCTTTCGTGCGTACCCTGCATGAAGCGGAGGCCGTGATCAAGGCGTTGAAGGAAAACGGCTTGGAGCGCGGCCAGAACGGTTTGCGCCTGATCATGATGTGCGAGCTGCCCACCAATGCGGTGCTGGCCGAGCAGTTCCTGAAGTATTTCGACGGCTTCTCCATCGGCTCCAACGACATGACCCAGCTCACTTTGGGCGTGGACCGCGACAGCGGCGGCCCGATTGCCGGCACATTCGACGAGCGTGATCCGGCGGTAAAAGTGATGCTGCACCTGGCCATCCAGGCCTGCCGCAAGTTGAACAAATACGTGGGCATTTGCGGCCAAGGCCCGTCCGACCATCCGGATTTCGCCAAATGGCTGGTGGAAGAGGGGATCGAAACCATTTCCCTCAACCCCGATACCGTGATTGAAACTTGGCTCTATCTGGCTAAAGAACTGAAACAGTAAACCGGCTGGTTTTGCAGGCCGCCGCCATCCGCAGCGGCCTGCTTGGATTAGGCAGCCTGTTTAGATACCTGAATGAAATTTTAAGCTGATTGTTTTCAGTTGTTTGCCGATGCGGCGTGTATCCGGCGTAGAAAGGGCTTGCAACCGCAGCGGGATTTTGTTTTAATACGCGCTTCGCAGCGATGCGGAAACCGTTTCACCGGGTGATTAGCTCAGTTGGTAGAGCGTCTGCCTTACAAGCAGAATGT
>JAUMZB010000057.1 GCA_030528345.1 Eikenella sp. | reverse complement strand
GCGAAACCGTAATATTCTTTCTCGAAACCGGTGTCCACCAAGGTGCGCAGCTTGGCATCGGGGTTGTTGTTGACGAAGTTCTGCACCACGCCGTTATCGCCCACGGAAGCCTCCACGCCGCCGTTTAACAACTCTTTAAGCGCCAGCGGCATGGTTTCGAAACGCTTGATCATGGCGCTTTGCTCGCCTTGCAGCTTCTGCATCACCAAATCGCCGGTGGTGCCGCTCTGCACGGATACGGTGCGCGCTTTCAAATCGTCAAACGATTGGATGGCCGAGCCTTTTTCGGTGGTTGCAATCATTTGGGTGGCCTCGAAATAGGGATCGGTAAAGTCCATCACGTTTTTACGTTCGTCGGTAATGGTGACGCTGGAAGAAATAATGTCGCGGTCGCCTTTGTCCAAGGTGGCGAAAATGCCTTCCCACGGCGTATTCACGAGCTTCAGGTTTAAGCCCTGGTTTTCGGCAATCGCTTTGAGTATATCGGCGGAAAAGCCCACCACTTGGCCGTTTTCCTCATATTCGAACGGGGCGTAAGTGGCATCCAGGCCGACGATGTACTCTTTGCCGCCGGCCGGCGCGCTGCCGGAAGACGCGGCGGAACCGCCGCCGCAGGCACCCAAGAACATTACCGCAGCCAAAGCCAAGGCCGAAAAAGTATTTTTTTTGTTCAACATCATGATTCTCCTAAGTTTGCGATGTAGAGGAGCCGACCGTCTGTCAAAAGGCCGGCCCACGCAAGGCGCATCATACACATCATTTAATTTCATGCAAATCGATTTTTACATTAAGCCGTGCCGCTGCCCGGCCTGCGAAGCGGTTTCGGCGGGCAAAAACCATGTCTGCCGGGAAGCATGCACAGCAAGATTGGACATCTGAACGCGCATTTCCGCTCCCGCAGGCGGGCGTTTTTGGCCAAACCCCGCCGCAAGGCCGATTGACGGCACGCCCCAACGCCCTACCGTGCCTCAAAGGCTACCTGAAAAACCTGCCGGCCCACCGTGATGTCGGCCAGATAATCGCGGCGCCGGTCGGTGCACAGCGGCAGGCGGACGGCTTCGGCGCGCCAGCTGCCGTCGGGTTGGGGGCGCAGGTCGTAGCGGTTGAAACCCATGTCCATATCGCGCATGGAAAAGCTCACCGATACTTTCTCCACCCCGTTCGGCACTTGGCGCAATTCGATGTCGAACGGCCCTTTGAGCCGGGCGGCAAAATGCAGGCGGCTGCCGTCGGGCAGGGTACAACCCTGTTCCGGCACGCACGGCGCGGCGGTTTGGCCGGCGGCGGGCTGCTGGTTGGTAAACCATTGCAGTGCCAACAGTTTGGCCGCCGCAAACACCAACAGCAAAACACCCACGGCCAAAGCTTTTTTCTGATTCGGGCTCAAACGGGACATCTTTGCTCCTCAACAGTAAGCACGCTCTTGCGCCACTGCCACGCCGTGCACGCCGGCGGCCAGCCAGCGCTCGCGGTAACGCTCAACCAACGCATCATCGGCCAAGGCCAGCACCGGCAGCGCCACCCCCGCCGAAACCACCCGGCAAACGGTTTCCGCCGCCGCCTCGTCGCGCACCGTCCATACCGCCACATCGGCGTCCTGCGCCGCCGCAAAACCGGCTTCGTCGGCCACCGCCAGCCACACGCTGTCGGCTTCGGGCAAACGACCGAGTTTAGCCGCCTCTTCCACCGTCAGCAATACCCGCGCATGGCCCGCTTCGCTCAAGGCATAGGGCACCACCCGATAGGCCGCACCGTCGCCCAGCCCGGCACTCAGGCTGCCTGAAAGCGCGGCAGGCACCGCCAAAGCGTCCAATAAAGCGGCATTGGCCGGCAGCATGGGCGACACGGTATAGCGCCCCGGCCGCTGCCAAGCCCATTGCTGGCCTTCTTTCGCCTGCAGCTCGCCCTGCCAGCCGTCGGCCGGAATGCGGAAAAAACGCAGGTGCACGCGGGCGTGCTCGTAGCTGTGGATCTTCACCAGCCACGGCAGCGCGCGGTGAACCGTGATGCCCAACTCCTCGGCCAGTTCGCGTTGCAGGGCGGCCAACTCGGTTTCGCCCGCCTCCACCTTGCCGCCGGCAAATTCCCAATAGCCGGCATAGGCCTTGCCGGCCGGACGCGAAGTCAGCAGCAGTTCGCCCTCATGGTTATACACAATGCCCGCCACCACGCGCAGCAGGGGTCGCTCGTCAGACATTTTCAGGCTACCTGAAAAACAAAAACGGGCGGCAGTTTACTGGAGGCCGCCGCTGCGGGCAACGCGGCGGGTAATCCTATGTTAAGACGGTTTAACACAAGCGCCACTTTCCCTACAATGCCGAGTCTTCCCCGGCATCCGCCCGAAAACATTTTGGCAAACATGAAAAAACGCACCAAATGGCTCATTGCCGTTACCGTCTTATTGCTTCTGCTGCTCGCCTTTTTCTGGCTGAGCCCCGATCGTGAGCCGCAAACCGACTACCTCACCGAAAGCGCCCGCCGCGGCGACATCCGTCAAACCGTGGCCGCCACCGGCGAGATTTCCGCCGCCCAATTGGTGGACGTGGGCGCGCAGGCTTCCGGCCAAATCAAAGTGATGCACGTCAAAATCGGCCAGCAGGTGAAACAGGGCGACCTGATTGCCGAAATCGACGCCACCAGCCAAGCCAACGCCCTCAACACCCACCGCGCCAAGCTCGACACCTACCGTGCCCAGCTCGCCTCCGCCCAAATCGCCCTGCAAACCGCCGGCCGCCAACTCAACCGCGAGCAGGCGCTGATGGCCGAAAACGCCACCTCCCGCCAAGAGCTGGAAAACGCCCAAGACACCCATGCCGCCGCCAAGGCGCGAGTGGCCGAACTGCAATCGCTGATCCGCCAAACCCGCATCGCCATCAACACTGCCGAGGCCGACTTGGGCTACACCCGCATCACCGCGCCCATCAGCGGCACCGTGGTGTCCGTGCGCGTGGAAGAAGGCCAAACCGTGAATGCCAACCAAACCGCGCCCACCATCGTGCAGATTGCCGACCTTGGCCGCATGCTCAATAAAATGCAGATTGCCGAAGGCGACGTCACCAAAGTGCAGGCCGGCCAGCGCCTCCTGTTCACCACCCTGGCCGACCCCGAACACGAGCGCGAAGCACAATTGGAAAGCGTAGACCCCGGCCTCACCACCATGTCGCAAGGCGGCTACACCGCCAGCACCGACACCACCAACTCCGCCATCTACTACTACGCCCGCGCCCTGGTGCCCAACACCGACGGCAAACTCGCCATCGGCATGACCACGCAAAACAACATCGTCATCAACGAAGCCCAGAACGTGCTTTCCGTGCCGGCGATGGCCGTCAAACAGCGCGGCAGCGAACGCTTCGTGCGCATCCTCACCGCCGAACGCCGGCCTGAAGAACGCCGCGTGAGCGTGGGCATCAGCGACGGCGTGCGCACCGAAATCA
Source organism: Eikenella sp. (assembly GCA_030528345.1). Classification (GTDB taxonomy): domain Bacteria; phylum Pseudomonadota; class Gammaproteobacteria; order Burkholderiales; family Neisseriaceae; genus Eikenella. Next base: position 4,260 of record JAUMZB010000057.1, on the reverse strand, counting down.
CCGCCGGTTTGAAAGAAGGCGAAGAAGTGATCGTGTCCGAAAGCGACGGCAGCATTAAAGAATGGAAAGGCGGGCCGATGATGTAGGCTTTCAGGTAGCCTTTGTGCAGGCTACCTGAAAGCCGAACCGCCGCCTGCCGCCCCCTAACCGCCACCACAAAGGAAGCCACCATGTCTTACCGCCTTTTACTCCTGCCCCTGCTGCTGACAGCCGCCCTGAGCGCCGCCGCAGACGACGGCAAACTGGCCTGCACCGCCAAAGTGGAAGAAGCCGATATGCAGGTGTGGGAATGCGCATACGCCGCAGACGACTTGGCCGCCGCCTACGCCGCGCTGCGGCACAAGCTGGATGCCCGGGCGGCCGAATGGCCGCCGGAACTGCCGGCCGGCAACCGCATTATCCGCCCCGACGATGACGCCTTCTTCCGCTCGGTCAAATGGGTGTCGCCCAATGAAGTGGTGGTGGCCGAAGAAGGCCGCGGCGGCAATCTGCGCCTCAACAAGGCCACGCTGCAGCGGGAAAACGGCCGCATTGCCATTCATTGGCTGAGCAGCGAGTAGCAACAAAACAGGGCGGGGATGGTCTGCTTTCGCCCCCCGACAACCGACAACCGACAACCGCTTGCAGGCTACCTGAAAACGGTTCAACCGTCTTTTGCCGGTCAGATTTTGGCGCAAATGATATGCGTACAGTGTTTGATGAAAATCGTATAGCCTCGTATTGGATTCACAACCTTACGAAGCCTTTTTATGAGCTTATCCGCCGGTATATTTTTTCGTTTGATGCATGTAAATTGATTTTAATCCTCAACTGTGCAATATCTTCAATATTACAAAAGTCAAAAATTTTTTACTCTATAAAAAAGAAAACATAAACCAATAAAGACAATACCATACCAATAGCCATGGCAGCCAATATATACGGCAACTTAGTTCCTGAAAACAATATGATGGAATCTATGGTTTCAACCTTATGCTTGGTTGGCAGCGCTTTTTCCAACCCTTCTAACAAATATCTCTTATTTTTTAATACCGCATCCCGATCTGCCTCATTAAAACCCACGCCGCCCAACCAGAAATATTGATTCTTTCCATCTACTTTTATTCTTAAAGCATCCAACCAACCTTTTTTTGAGGTATTGAAATGATAATTATCAATATTACTATTGAAAACACAGTAAATTTATTGGTTTTTTCATCAATAAATTTTATCGCATCTCCGCTTATTTGAATTGAGATGATTTTGGTAAAATGCACATTCATCCACATGAATATCATGGCGATCATAGCCAATATGCTTTTTTTACCCAAAAAATCGGACAAATAATCCGAGAGTGCCGCGGAAAGCAGTAAAATAAAAAAAACCAATGAACTTATCCATAAAGCCGATAGACTATATTGCCCAAATCTGGGGTTTATTTCATTCATCGTTTCTTACCCATATAGATAAACGCAGTCTGATTAATAGAAAACACTACCAATCTATAAATAAAATGGATGCGCTTGCATTCCCTAGAAATCATGAACATCGTTATTTATGCGGATTTTATTTTAGATGAGAAACCACATCAAACCGATAACGGTTACCGCCTTTCCCATATCTTTTAACATACTGATTGATAGCATTTTCCTTCGATAGCAAAACAAAAGAACCCTCTCATGAGTCTTATCGAGTGCCGCAACATCAACCGCTCTTTCGGCGAGGGCGACAGCCGGGTACACGTGCTGAAAGACGTCAGCCTCACCATTGAGAAAGGCGACTTTATCGCCATCATCGGCCAGTCCGGCTCCGGCAAGTCCACCCTGATGAACATCCTGGGCTGCCTCGACAGCGCCTCTTCCGGTTCCTACACCATAGACGGCGTGGAAACCGCCCAAATGAGCGCCGACGAACTGGCCGCGCTGCGGCGGCGCAAATTCGGCTTTATTTTCCAGCGCTACAACCTTTTGGGTGCGCTTTCCGCCCGCGACAATGTGGCGCTGCCGGCCGTGTATGCCGGCATGGCGCAAAAAGAGCGTGATGCGCGCGCCGGCCAATTGCTGGCCGACCTCGGCTTGAGCGGCAAAGAACACAACCGTCCCAACCAGCTCTCCGGCGGCCAGCAGCAGCGGGTATCGATTGCCCGTGCGCTGATGAACGGCGGCGAAATCATTTTGGCCGACGAGCCCACCGGCGCGCTGGATTCGGCCAGCGGCGTGATGGTGATGGAAATCCTGCAAGAGCTGCACCGAAAAGGCCACACTATTATTTTGGTCACCCACGACCCCAATATCGCCGCCTTCGCCAACCGTGTGATCGAAATCCACGACGGCCGCATCGTGGCCGACACCAGCAAAAAGCCGCACCAGCCGGTACACCGCATCGAAAGCCGCGGCGAGCAGTCTTCCTGGCGCTTTTACCAAGACCAGTTTGCCGAAGCCTTCCGCATGTCGGTGCAGGCCATCATGTCGCACAAAATGCGCTCCCTGCTCACCATGCTGGGCATCATCATCGGCATCGCTTCGGTGATTTCGGTGGTGGCGCTCGGCCGCGGCACAAAAGACAAAATCCTGGCCGACATCAGCGCCATCGGCACCAACACCATCGCGGTCTATCCCGGCAAAGGCTTCGGCGACCGCACGCGCCACCGCATCCGCACGCTGTCGGTTAGTGATGCCGAAGCCATCGGCAAACAAGGCTATGTGGACAGCGTCACCCCGATGACGGCCAGCAACGGCACCGCCACCTACCGCAACATCAACGTGAGCGCGCAAATCATCGGCGCGGGCGAACAGTTCTTCAGCGTGCGCGGCATCAAGCTGGCCGAAGGCCGGTTTTTCGACCAAAGCGATGTCGATAACCGCGCCCAAGTGGTGGTAATCGACCCCAACACCCGCAAGCAGCTTTTTCCCGACGGCCGCAACCCGCTGGGACAGACCATTTTGTTCAACAAACGCCCGCTGCACATCATCGGCCTCACCATCGAAGACCCCAACAGCTTCGGCGCGGGCGAAAACCTGCAAATGTGGTCGCCCTACACCACCGTGATGCAGCGCATCACCGGCTCCAGCCACATCAACTCGGTGATCGTCAAAATCAAAGACCACGTCAGCAGCTCGGTGGCCGAGCAGGGCCTGAAAGAGCTGCTCATCGTGCGCCACGGCAAGGAGGACTTCTTCACCAGCAACAGCGACAGCGTGAAAAAAACCGTGGAAAGCACCATGCGCGCCATGACGCTGCTGATTTCCAGCATCGCCCTGATTTCGCTGGTGGTGGGCGGCATCGGCGTGATGAACATCATGCTGGTGTCGGTAACCGAGCGCACCCGCGAAATCGGCATCCGTATGGCCATCGGCGCACGGCAGGCCAATATCCTGCAACAGTTTCTCATCGAATCGGTGCTCATCTGCCTGATCGGCGGCCTGATCGGCATTGCCCTTTCTTATCTGGCAGGCCTGCTGTTCAATCTGTTTGCCGCCGAATTTTCGATGTCGTTTTCCACCCTGTCGATCATCGCCGCCGTGCTCTGCTCCTCCGCCATCGGCATTCTGTTCGGCTTTATTCCGGCAAAAAACGCCTCCAAACTCAACCCCATCGCGGCTTTGTCGCGCGATTGAACTTTTCAGGTAGCCTGTGTTGCCTTCAAGGCGCGTCACAGATTGACCACACAACCCAAGGCTACCTGAAAACCGCCCACGGTAATCCATCATGACTTTGACCTCCGCCCGCTTTTCCGCCGCCTGCCTCGCCGCCTTATGCTTGGCAGGCTGCGCCATCGACACCGCGCCCGACACCGGCATCGGCCTCCACCAGGCCATGCGCGAACGACCCACTGCGGTCGTGGCCGACGACACCCTCGCCGAATTCTATCGGGCGCACATGCAGCACGACTGGTGGCAAAAATACGCCGATCAGGATTTGAACCGGCTGGTGCAGCAGGCGCTGGAGCGCAATACCGACCTGAAACTGGCCGCCCTCAACGTCAACAAAGCGCTTTATCAGGCCAATATTCTCGGCGCCAATCTGGTGCCGGATGTCAACGCCAAGCTGGGCGTATCGCAAAGCCGCAACCTGCAGACCGGCAACAACGCCCCGAAAAGCTACAGCAGCCAGCTCGGTTTGAGCTACGAGCTGGATTTGTGGCGCCGCCTCAATGCCGCCGCCTCGGCGCAAATCTGGGTGCAGCGCGCCACCGCCGAAGACCTGGCCGCCACGCGGCTGGCCGTCATCAACAATGTGGTGGACGGCTATTTCCACATTGCCTACCTCAACCGCGCCATC
>JAUMZB010000056.1 GCA_030528345.1 Eikenella sp. | reverse complement strand
CAAAGCCGCCCGCATCAAAGAAAAACTGCCCAGCCGCAAAAAAGACTAAGCAGTGCCATCCTCTTGTTCAACCTGCCTTCGGGCAGGTTTTTTCATGCCGGTTGCCAACAAACTGGCATCAAAATGCCCATCATGCCGAAACCCCGCCAACAACAGGAAACCGGCAGGCATGGCAGAACATATTTCTTTCCGTTTCAATCGGCGACGTTTATCAAGCTGTATGGCCGTAAAGCGTGATTGGCACGGCGAAAGATTGCTTGCCTCAATAATCGCGCTGTCTCTGTTTCAAAGCGGTATGGTGCGGATCGGGTCTGCCATGCATCGGCTTGAAGAGAAAACAGGCTGCCTGAAACGCTTTTCAGGCAGCCTGTCGGCGGTTGGAACGGCTTACATCTCGGCGTAATTGGGGCCGCCGCTGCCCTCGGGGCAGGTCCAGGTGATGTTTTGCGTGGGGTCTTTGATGTCGCAGGTTTTGCAGTGGACGCAGTTTTGCGCGTTGATCTGCAAACGCGGGCCGCTCTCTTCTTCCACGATTTCATATACACCGGCGGGGCAATAGCGGGTTTCCGGGCTGGCGTATTTTTTGAAATTGGTTTCGATGGCGGCTTCGGGACGGCTTAGCTTCAAGTGAGCCGGTTGGTTTTCGGCATGGTTGGTGGCCGAGAGGAACACGCTGCTGAGGCGGTCGAACGACACTTTGCCGTCCGGTTTCGGGTAGGCGATCGGCCGGCATTCGGCAGCCGGCTTCAGGCTGGCGTGGTCGGTGCCGTGGTGTTTCAGCGTCCAAGGCGCCTTGCCTTGAAACAGATAGGTGTCGATGGCGCCGTAAATCATGGCCGGCCACAAGCCCCATTTGAAAGCCGGGCGGATGTTGCGCGCGCGGTGCAGTTCGTCGTGCAGCCAGGAGTTTTGGAACAGGGCGGTGTAAGCGGCGGCTTCTTTGCCCGAAGTTTCCGCTTCCTCCGCCTCGTCCAGCACGCCGAATACGGCTTCGGCGGCCAACATGCCGGATTTGATGGCGGCGTGGGAGCCTTTGATGCGCGGCACATTCAGGAAGCCGGCGGCATCGCCCACCAATACGCCGCCGGGGAAAGTGAGTTTGGGCAGCGACTGCAGGCCGCCTTCCACCAAAGCGCGCGCACCGTAGGCAATGCGGCGGCCGCCTTCGAAAATCGGGCGGATATCCGGATGGGTTTTGAAGCGTTGGAACTCTTCAAACGGCGACAGATAGGGGTTTTGGTAGTCCAGCCCCACCACAAAACCCACCGCGACTTTGTTGTCGTCCAAGTGGTAGAGGAAGGAGCCGCCGTAGGTGTGGCTGTCCATCGGCCAGCCGGCGGTGTGGGTGACGGTGCCGGGTTTGGATTGGGCGGGATCAACCTCCCACAATTCTTTGATGCCGATGCCGTAGGTTTGCGGCTGGCTGTCTTTGTCGAGGGCGAACTGTTTGATGAGCTGCTTGCTCAGCGAGCCGCGGCAGCCTTCGGCAAACACGGTTTGGCGGCCCCACAGCTCCATGCCGGGGGCGTAGTCGGCCGTGGGTTCGCCGTCTTTGCCGATGCCCATGTCGCCGGTGGCAATGCCTTTCACGCTGCCGTCTGCATGGTAGAGCACTTCGGCGGCGGCGAAGCCGGGATAGATTTCCACACCCAAACCTTCGGCCTGTTCGGCCAGCCAGCGGCACAACAGCCCCAGGCTGATGATGTAGTTGCCGTGGTTTTGGAAGTTCGGCGGGGTGGGCATTTGGCGCGAGCCGGTTTCGCTCAAGATCAGGAAGCGGTCTTCGGTGACCGGGCGGGTGAGCGGCGCGCCCAGCTCCTGCCAGTTGGGGAACAGTTCGGTGAGCGATTTGGGATCGATGACGGCGCCGGACAAGACGTGGGCACCCACTTCGGAGCCTTTTTCCACCACGCACACGCTGATTTCGCGTCCGGCGGCTTCGGCCAGTTGTTTCAATTTGACGGCGGTGGACAGACCGGCCGGGCCGGCACCGACAATCACCACATCGTACTGCATGCTGTCGCGTTCGATGGTTTCGGTCATGGTTTGCTTCCTTAACGGTTTTTATTCTGTAGGCTACCTGAAAGTAGCGGGGCGGATTGTAGCGCAGCCGGAGGCATGCGTGCCAAAAATAACGATGCCGGATTATAGCATCAAGTTCCGCATAAAAAAACTGAATTTTGCAATGCAGAATAAAGGGCGGAGTCGGCTTCAATCGGCGGGCGGAAAGTGCAGGAAACCGCGTGCCTGCGCCTGCGGCCAGTGGGCGCGGTTGATGGTGTAAACATTGACGCTGCTCATCGGTGCGCCGCATACCTCGGGATAGGTTTCGGCATACACATGGTCTTTGCGCGCGGCGTACACGGGAATATCGCCCAACATCGGCTGCATGGCCTCAAGGCTGATGCCGTTGCCTTCGCATTGGCGGGCGCCGTCGCTGCGGTATACCTCAACCGTATCGTCGGCCGCCCGGCAGCCGGCCAAAGCCGCCAGCAGGGCGGTAACGGCTAAAATCCGATGTGTTTTCATGATGTTTTCCCATGCGGCTGATGTTTGGTTAGTGTACCTGCTTGGCGTGCGGTGTCAAACCTCGGTTCTGCATAAAAAACAGGCTGGCTGAAAACCTGTTTCGGGCGGGGGAAACGGTTTCAGGCAGCCTGTATGGGCTTGCACCCTTTGGCGGGCGGGCAAAAGGCAGTGCGGTGTCAGCCTCGTGCCCAGCGTTGCTGTAATCGGCGCGTGGCGCTGTCAAGCAGCCAGCCGAGCAGGCCGATGAGGAGGATGGCCGCCATCAGTTCGGCGTAAGCCAAGCGGTCGCGGGTGTCGAGAATGAAGTAGCCCAGCCCTTCGTTGACGCCGAGCATTTCGCAGGGCACCAGCACAATCCACACCACGCCGATGGCCAGGCGCAGGCCGGTGAGGATGTGGCCGAGCACGGCGGGCAGCATGATGCGCCACAGCATTTCGCTGCGGGTGGCGGAAAGCGAGGCACCGAGCATCAGCCATTGCGGGCTGATGGTTTTCACGCCGACGGCGGTATTGAGCAAGACGGGCCACACGGCGGCAAAGGCGAGCAGAAAATAAATCGGCGCATCGCCGATGCCGAACAGCATCACCACCACCGGCATCCAAGACAGCGGCGAAATCATGCGCAAAAACTGAAAAGCGGTGCCGCTGAGTTTTTCCGCCCACACCGACTGCCCCACCAACAAACCGAGCGGGATGCCGACGGCCAAGGCCCACAGCAGGCCGACGGCCACCCGTTTCAGGCTGGCGAGCACATGGGCGTGCAACTGGCCGCCGAGCAGCAGATCGAGCAGGCTTTGTACGGCGGGCAAGGGGGCAAGCAGGTTGGCCAAGGGCAGTTGGCGCGCCAAAAGGCTGCTGCCGGCCTGCCACAACAGCAGCAGAATCAGCAGGCCGAGCAGGCTGAGGGCGGTATTTTTCAGGGCGGACATGGTGTTCCTTAAATGTACCTTAAATGTAGTGGAAAGGGCTTTCAGACAGTCTGTGCTTGGCGGCATGCCGCTTTAAACGGCAATGATTTCCTGCCGCGTCCAGCTGCTGAGGCCGAAGCGTTCGCGGTGGCCGCCGTGCTCGACGGCGGTGCGCACGAAGCGGTCGTCCACCAAATCGCGGGCGGCGAAGGTGGGATCCAGCGTATCGAGGAAGCGGTTGACACCGGCGATATGGGTCTGTTTCAGCATGGCCACCAAGGCTTCGGTATAAGAAGGAAAGGGGTAGGGCTGGAAGTCGATGCGTTTTTGCGTCCATTCGGGGTGACGGATGATGCCTTCTTCATGGTAGCGCGCCCAGGCGGCATCGGAAGGCGCCAACACCTGCTCCAACACCGCGGCTTCATGGGGGGTATAGCGGTGGGGGCCGCTTTTGGCCAGCAGGGCGGCGGTTTCGCGGCGGTGCTCGGCGGCAAAAACCTGTGCGTCCACCAAGGCGTTGACCACGCCCTGCACCCACTGCGGCCGGGTTTGGATGTCGCGCTCCTGCATCAGGGTGACGCAGCAGGCGTGGTCGCGCCAAACGTCGCCGGAAAAACGCAGCACCCGCCCCACGCCTTTGGTTTCGGCGGCTGCGTTAAAGGGTTCGGCCACAATAAAGCCGGCCACGGTGCCGGCGGCCAGTGCGGCCACCATATCGGCCGGCGCCATCACCGCCAGCCGCACTTCGCCGGCCTGCGGCGTGCGCTCCACCACCTTCAGCCCTTCGGCGCGCAACAGCGCTTGCAGCACCACATTGTGGATCGAATACCAAAACGGTATGGCGACCGTACGGCCGGACAAATCGGCGATGCGGCGGATATCGGGCGCCACCGTGAGCGCCGAACCGGCCATGTGGTTCCACATCACCACTTTGATCGGCGAGCCGCTGCCGTAACGCGCCCAAATGCTCATCGGCGAGAGCAGGTGGATGAGGTTGACCTGCCCGCTGAGAAAAGCCTCTACCAGCGAGGCCCAGCTGCGGAACAGCACGGGTTTTTCCACCTGAACGCCCTGTTCGGCAAACAGGCCGCGGGCGTGAGCCACCAAGAGCGGCGTGGCATCGGTGATCGGCAGGTAGCCGATGGTGAGCGGGGCATCGGGCTGTCGGTCGGCGCGGCGGCCGCAGGCCTGCAGCAGCGGCAGGCTGCCGGCGGTGCTGAACAGGGCGGCCAGTTTGAGAAAATCACGGCGCGAAGTCATCGGGGTTCCTTGAAAGGGTCTCGGGCTGCCTGAATGCTGTGGGGTTGTAGAATCGGCTTTCAGGTAGCCTGTTTCGGGATGGGGAAAACGGCGGGCAATCAACAAAAGCGTGTGGCGATCGGGGAGCGGATTGTCGCGGCGACGGAACCGCCGCAACGATTTCTGACGATGCGCCCTAAATCACAAACTCCACGCTTTCCGCCTGGCGGCCGTAGTGACGGGCATCGTGCAGCGCCTGCAGAATCTGCACCCGTTCGGTATTCATTTCCAGCAACGATGCATGGCGGGGATGGGGCAGGTTCAGCCGCCATTCGCCGATGCGGCGGCCGGGGCGTTTGCCGATTAAAACGGCGCGGTCGGCCACCATCAGCGCTTCGTCGATGTCGTGGGTCACCATGACGGCCGAGGCGCGGTGGCGGCTGACCAGCTCGCGCAGCAGGGTTTGCATTTCGCTGCGGGTAACGGCATCGAGGGCGGAAAACGGCTCGTCCAGCAGCCAGATGTCCGGCCGCCGCGCCAGAATGCGCGCCAGCGACACGCGCTGGGCCATGCCGCCGGAAAGCTCGCCGGGAAACAGCCGGGCGGCATGGCTGAGGCCGACTTCTTCCAAAGCCTGCGCCACCCGTTTCCGGCGCTCGTCGCGGCCCAACTTGGCTTGGCCGGCAAAATCGAGACCGAAGGCGGTGTTGTCGGCCACATTCAGCCAGGGCAGCAGCACGGCCTGCTGGAAAACAAAACCCAGACGCGGATGCGGACGGTTCAGCCGCTCGCCGAACAGGCGCACTTCGCCGGCCTGCGGTTTGGCCAAACCGGCCAACACCCGCAGCAGCGACGATTTGCCCACGCCGCTGGGACCCATCAGGCAGACCAGCTCGCCGGCGGCCACGTCGAGCGAGAAGTCTTGCAGCACGGTGTGCAGGCTGCCGTTTTGCGGGTAGGCGAGGGTGATGCGGTGGGCGGAAAGCAGGCTCATAAGCGGGAAGGGCGGCGGTTGGAAAAGGCGCTACTGTAGCGAATGCGCGCGCAAAACAGAAAGAATCTTTCACGCTATCTAAAGATGTTTCGGCTATATGCGCGGCGGGTCGGCAAACAGGCTGCCTGAAATGCCGGCGGGCAAAGGTTTCAGGTAGCCTGCTGGTAGCCGCTGTCGGGTGTGCGGATGGCGGCAGGCAGGCGGAGGGTGCCGTTTGTTTGCAAGCGGCAGCAGAGCCGCAGGCGGGCATGGAAAAACCCGCCGTGCGGGCGGGTTTGCAACAGAGGCGGGCAGCAGTTTACTGCAGGGGCGGGGCGGCTTGGACAGCGGCCACCACATCGCTGCCGAACAGGGCGTTAACGTCGGTTTCGTCAAACACATACTGCTCGCCGCAAAAATCGCAGTCTATGCCCACGCTGCCCTGCTCGGCCACCACGCTGCCGATTTCCTGGCCGCCGAGCAACAGCAGCATATCGCTTACTTTGCCGCGCGAGCAGGTGCAGGCGAATTCGATGTTTTCCGGCGCAAACACGCGCGGCGGGGTTTCGTGAAACAGGCGGTAGAGCAGGTGGGGGGCGTCGAGATCGGTGAGTTCGCGGGCGCTCACGGTGTCGGCCAGGGCGGTCACGTGCGTCCAAGCGTCTTCGGCCAGATTTTCTTCGGGCAGGCGCTGCAGCAGCAAACCGCCCGCATGGGCGGGGGAGGCGGCCAGCGTGATATGGGTTTCGAGCTGCTCGGAGCGCTGCATATAGCCGGTGAGCATGTCGGCGATGCTGCCGCCTTCCAGCGGCACGATGCCCTGCCATTGCTCGCCTTCGTCGGGCTGGAGGGTGATGGCGAAAATGCCGTCGCCGCCGAGCAGGTCGGTGAGGCTGCGCGGGCTGTTGAAGTCGGCCTGTTCGTTCCAGCGCGCGGTGGCGCGGCAGGTGCGGCCGGAGGTGGCTTCGGCCACCAGCATTTTCAAATCGCCGCGACCCTGCACTTGCAGAATCAGGGTGCCCTCGTGTTTGAGGTTGCCGGAAAGCAGGGCGGCGGCGGCCAGCAGTTCGCCCAATGCGTTGCGGATGGGATCGGGATAGTGCTTGCGTGCCACGATGTGCTGCCAGACTTCTTGCAGCCGGATGTGCAGGCCGCGCACCGGCATGTCGTCGAAGATAAAGCGGGTGCGGCAGTCGGCGGCAGTGGGGGCGGGGGTGTGCATAGGGGGCTTTCCGTCAAAGTGTGAATGGCAGCCTATATGGTTCGCGGCGGCGAAATATCAAGATCCGCTGCGGGCGGTGGCGGCGGTTTTGCGGCTATAATGCGGCTTTCAGGCAGGCTCGGCGCTTTAAGCGCGAATGCGGGCTACCTGAAAGCCTGTTTTTATCTGTTTTGGGAGCACCCTGATGAGCATTATCGTCACCGGCGCGGCCGGCTTTATCGGCAGCAATATCGTGCAGGCGCTGAATGCGCGCGGCATCCGCGACATTGTGGCGGTGGACAATTTCAGCCGCGCCGATAAATTCCGCAATCTGGTGCAGGCCGACATCGCCCATTATCTCGACAAGCACGAATTTATCCGCCTGGTGCGCGAGCACCAATTCAGCGGCGACGACATCGAGGCGGTGTTCCATCAGGGTGCCTGCTCCGACACCATGTGCCACGACGGCGTGTATATGATGGACAACAACTACCAATACACGCTGGATCTGCTCGATTGGTGCCAAGACGAGCGCATCCGCCTGATTTACGCCTCTTCGGCGGCGGTGTACGGCAAGGGGCAGGTGTTCCGCGAGGCGCGCGAGCTGGAAGCGCCTTTGAATGTGTACGGCTATTCCAAGTTTTTGTTCGACCAGATTCTGCGCCGCCGCATGGAAGCGGGCTTGGGCGAGCAGGTGGTGGGGCTGCGCTATTTCAATGTGTACGGCCGCCACGAGCAGCACAAAGGCCGTATGGCTTCGGTAGCCTTCCACCATTTCCACGAATACCGCGAACACGGCCGCGTGACCCTGTTCGGCGCTTACGACGGCTACGGCAGCGGCGAGCAGAGCCGCGATTTCATCAGTGTGGAAGATGTGGTGAAGGTGAATCTGTTTTTCTACGACCACCCCGAAAAAAGCGGCATTTTCAACTGCGGCACCGGCCGCAGCCAGCCGTTTAACGATTTGGCCGCCGCCACGGTGAATGCCTGCCGCGCCCAAGACGGGTTGCCCGAATTGGCTTTGGAAGAATTGGTGGCGCAGGGCTTGATTGTGTACCGCGATTTCCCGGATGCGCTCAAAGGCAAATACCAAAGCTTTACCCAAGCCGATATTGCCGCCTTGCGCGAGGCCGGTTATCAGGAGGTGTTTGACGATGTGGCCGCCGGCGTGAAGCGCTATGTGGGCTGGTTGGCCGGGCAGGATTGAGGGCGTTGTTGCTGCCGTGGTTTGAGGTTGGAGGCCGGGGTCCCCCAAAAAACACCGCCCAAAAAATGATTTAGGCGTTTTAGTATAAAAAA
>JAUMZB010000010.1 GCA_030528345.1 Eikenella sp. | reverse complement strand
GACCAGCCTGAACGCTTTAGAATAAATCCATGCCAGATAATGGCGGGACTATACAGGTAGCCTGTCTGCTTGCCCGGCATCACACTTTCGCCCACCCGAAAACCTTGGCACCTTATGCCGCCCTGCCCAAACCGCGCCATCGGCACCCAAGCGATTCGCTTTCAATTTTGTTGTTTTCCGCACATTTCATTGCACCCGATGTTCTTATTTTTTCAGGTAGCCCGCCGACAAAAAACCGTGCCGTTTCTTCCGCATAAATTTTGCCATGCGGAATCTATTGCCCTTTGGAATATTTGCTGATACGATTTCACGAAAATACAGCATGTTGCAACGCAGCAAACCGCCTTTAAACTTTATTCCTTGCCGGCTTGCTGCCGCATTTTCTTTTAAGCATTTGCTTTATATCGTTCTTTTTTCGTGATTAAAAACGAAAAAATGAAAATAACCCAGTTTGATTTGTGATTATTAAAGGATTGAGTATGTCCACCGAATACAAAGACATCGACCCGGTTGAAACCCAGGAATGGCTGGATGCGCTGGGCTCCGTGCTGGAAAACGAAGGCGCGGAGCGGGCGCATTTTCTGTTGGAAAACCTGGTGAAATACACCCGCCGCCGCGGCGTGCATCTGCCGTTTGACGCCACCACCGCCTATCTGAACACCATTCCGGTGGGGCAAGAGCAGAAATCGCCCGGCAACCACGAGCTTGAACACCGCATCCGCTCCGCCATACGCTGGAACGCCGCCGCCATGGTACTGCGCGCCGGCAAAAAAGATTTGGAACTCGGCGGCCACATCGCCTCTTTCCAATCTTCCGCCACCCTCTACGACGTGGGCTTCAACCACTTCTGGAAAGCCAAAGGCGAAGGCGAAGAAGGCGATTTGATTTTTATCCAAGGCCACGTCGCCCCCGGCATTTACGCGCGCGCCTTTGTGGAAGGCCGTCTCACTGAAGAGCAGCTGGACAACTTCCGTCAGGAAGTGGACGGCAAAGGCCTGTCTTCCTACCCCCACCCCTATCTGATGCCCGATTTCTGGCAATTCCCCACCGTATCCATGGGCTTGGGCCCCTTGATGGCGATTTATCAGGCGCGCTTCCTCAAATATCTGGATTCGCGCGGCCTCTCCAAAACCAAAGGCCGCAAAGTGTGGTGTTTCTGCGGCGACGGCGAAATGGACGAGCCGGAAAGCCAGGGCGCGATTTCCCTGGCCGCCCGCGAAGGCTTGGACAATCTGGTGTTTGTCATCAACTGTAATCTGCAACGCCTCGACGGCCCGGTGCGCGGCAACGGCAAAATCATTCAAGAACTGGAAGGCAATTTCCGCGGCGCCGGCTGGAACGTGTTGAAAGTGATTTGGGGCAGCCGCTGGGACGCCCTCTTGGCGCGCGACACCAATAACGCCCTCAAGCAGCGCATGGAAGAATGCCTAGACGGCGACTACCAAACCTTCAAGTCCAAAGACGGCGCCTATGTGCGCGAGCATTTCTTCAACACGCCGGAACTGAAAGCCATGGTGGCCAACATGTCCGACGACGAAATTTGGGCGCTCAACCGCGGCGGCCACGACCCGCACAAAGTCTATGCCGCCTACCACGAAGCGGTAAACAGCGCCGACGGCCGCCCCACCGTGATTCTGGCCAAAACCATCAAGGGCTACGGCATGGGCGAAGCGGGCGAAGGCCAAAACATTGCCCACCAAGCCAAGAAAATGGACGTCAAATCGCTCAAGCAGTTCCGCGACCGCTTCGGCATTCAAGTGAGCGACGAGCAAATCGACAGCGGCGATTTGCCCTATTTCCGCTTCCCCGAAGACAGCGAAGAAATGCGCTATCTGCGCGAGCGCCGCAACGCCTTGGGCGGCTATCTGCCGCAGCGCAATCCGAATAACGAAGCCCTGCCCATTCCCGCGCTGGACGCCTTCGACGCCCAGCTGCAAGCCAGCGGCGAGCGCGAATTCTCCACCACCATGGCTTTTGTGCGCATTTTGTCCACCCTGTTGAAAGACAAGCAAATCGGCAAACGCATCGTGCCCATCGTGCCCGACGAGAGCCGCACCTTCGGCATGGAAGGCATGTTCCGCCAATACGGCATCTGGAACCCCAAAGGCCAGCAATACACCCCGCAAGACAAAGACCAGCTCATGTTCTACAAAGAGAGCGTGGACGGCCAGATTTTGCAAGAAGGCATCAATGAGCCCGGCGCCATGGCCGACTGGATTGCCGCGGGCACGAGCTACGCCAACAGCCGCTACGCCATGATTCCCTTCTACATCTACTACTCCATGTTCGGCTTCCAACGCGTGGGCGATTTGGCCTGGGCGGCGGGCGATATGCGCACCCGCGGCTTCCTGTTGGGCGGCACCGCCGGCCGCACCACCCTCAACGGCGAAGGCCTGCAACACGAAGACGGCCACAGCCAGCTGCAAGCCGACCTCATTCCCAACTGCATCAGCTACGACCCCACCTTCCAATACGAATTGGCGGTCATCATTCACGACGGTCTCAAGCGCATGTATGCCGATCAGGAAGACGTGTACTACTACATCACCCTGATGAACGAAAACTACGCCCACCCCGCCCTGCCGCAGCGCGCGGGCATTGAGGCCGAAATCCTCAAAGGCATGTACCTCTTCCGCGCCGGCGGCGAGGGCGACAAAAAAGTGCAGCTCATGGGCTCCGGCACCATCTTCAACGAAGTGCTGGCCGCCGCCGACTTGCTGCAAGCCGATTTCGGCGTCGAAGCCGACGTGTGGTCCTGCCCCAGCTTCAACCTCTTGCACCGCGATGCCATCGAAGTGGAGCGCCACAACCGCCTGCATCCCGCCGCCGCGCCCAAGCTGCCTTTTGTGGCGCAGCAGCTGCAAGGCCATGCCGGCCCCGTGGTGGCCGCCACCGACTACATCCGCAGCTTTGCCGAGCGTATCCGCGCCCACATTCCCCAAGAAAACGGCGACTACGTGGTGTTGGGCACCGACGGCTTCGGCCGCAGCGATTCCCGCGCCAAACTGCGCGCCTTCTTTGAGGTAGACCGCTACCACGTGGCCGTGGCCGCCTTGGGCGCCCTAGCCAAACAAGGCAAGGTCAGCGCCGACACCGTGCAGCAGGCCATTGCCAAATACGGCATTCAGGCCGATGCCGCGCCCAGCTGGAAACGTTAATCCCGGCCCAGGCTACCTGAACGCTTTTCAGGTAGCCTGTCTGCCCCCAAAAACAAGAGGAAAACGCCATGTATCGGAAAACCCTGATGCTGCTGCTTAGCAGCCTCTTGGCTTGGCCTGCAGCGGCGCAAAATATACCGCAGGCCATTCTCCACAACCTTCATATGTGCGGCGAGGTCAACTGCCCCCCTCCATCTTCCGGCCCGCCTCCCGGCCCGCCCCGCGACGTCATCTTGGTCGCCCCGCCCACCCGTTGGCACGTCGAACGCGGCTTTGGCGTGGTGGCCATCGGCCATCAAGCCAACAAAAGCGTTGGCTCACACAGCCAGCTGCACTATGCCAAGGGCAACAGCCTGCAGGAGGCCGAACAAAACGTGCGCAAAGAATGCGACAGCCGCCAGTGCCACATCATCGCCCGCATCAGCAATGCCTGCGTGGCCGTGTCCGGCGCCGTTTCCGTTGACGGCAACAACCGCTACACCCAACGCTTTTACGTGGCGCCGTTAGATGCCGAAGCCAGCCGCATGCTGGCCGCAGGCTTGGGCGACACCGGGCTCTCCCGGCACAACCGATTCCGCGACCGTGTCCAAGCCGCCGCCAAAGCCGCCTGCCAAGCCGATTCGACCAGGCGCGGCAGCTGCCATGACAGCCCGGAAGTATTTTGCGCCCGAGACGATATGTCGCCGCGCTAAGGCGCAACAGCCTGTGTCTATATCCGCACCCAGCTAACCGGGCTGCCTGCACGTTTTTCAGGTAGCCTATCCGCCCCGAGAAAACAAGAGGAGAAACGCCATGTACCGAAAAACCCTGATGCTGCTACTCGGCAGCCTGTTGGCTTGGCCTGCGGCGGCGCAACATGTGCCGCAAGCCGTGCGGCATAATATCCACACCTGCGGCAGCGCTTCTTGCGCGGGCGCATCCGGCAGCGGCCGTCCAGTGCGCGACACGCTTTTTCTAAACCCGCCCCCTTATACCCGTTGGCACATCCAGCGCGGCTTCGGCGTAGTGGCCATCCGCCATGAAAACGGCGTCGGTCGACACAGCTCTTTGGAACACGCCACCGGCGGCAGCCCGCAGGAGGCCGAGCAAAATGTGCGCAAAGAATGCGGCCGCGACAAATGCCACATCATCGCCCGCACCAGCAACGCCTGCGTGGCCGTATCCCATGCCATTGATATCGACCGCAACAACCGCTATACCCAACGCTTCTACGTGGCGCCGCTGGATGCCGAAGCCCGCCGCATGCTGGCCGCAGGCTTGGGCGACACAGGAGCCCGCAAGAACGTTGGCTTCCATCATCATATCCGGGACGCCGCAGACGCCGCCTGCACCGCCGACCCGCGCAACCGCTCTACGGACTACCGCGGCCTTTGCTACGACACAGAAGTGTTTTGCGCCCTAGACAGTATTTCGCCCGGCTACTGAGGCGCAACAGCTTGTGTGCCGAGCATAGACACACAAACCGACCGGACTGCCTGCCGCCCGGCGGACAAGCCCAAAACCCTTAACCCCGGCATCCGCGCCCTAGCCGATGCCGCATTGAAAGGAAACCGAATATGAAACGCCTCGCCCCCCTTGCCCTGGCGCTGGCCGCCCTCTTGCTCAACGCTTGCGGCGCTGTCGGCGGGTCTAAACTGCCGCCGCGCCCCGAAGCCAACCCTTCCGCCATAGAAGGCGCCGGCAGCGTATGGGAATGCACCCCGCAAGGCTGCCGCAAAGCCCGCTGAGCCACATGCCCAATGCCCATTGTTTTCAGGTAGCCCGGCTTAGCAAACACTTCGAGAAACAATCATGAAACGGATGACCCGCCGCCAAGCGCTGGCGCTGACCGCCTGTCTGGCCGTCCTGCCCGCCGCCGCACAAAACCACGATAACGCCCGCTGCATGCAGGCTTCGACCGATATCATGGAGCTCCTCCTGATGGCCGAAAGCTGTACGCCCGAGCAAATGGGCGACAAAGACCGCTTGCAACAAGGCTTTGCCGAATTGAATCGGCGCGTCAATGCCTGCTACAGCGGTAGTGATGCCAAGCGTGTCCTGCCCGAACTCAAACAGCGCTTCCAAAACCATCCGCTCAACCCCGATCGCCCCGCCAGCGCCCAAGCGCAGCAAACCTATTGCACCCGGGCGGCGGAACACGCCGAACGCATCCTGAAACCCTATCTGCCCTAGGGCATTTGCGCTTTCAGGTAGCCCGCCCGACAGAGGAAACCACCATGGACACCGATCTCGACACCATGAGCCGCGACGAACTGCTGGCCGAAGCGCGCAAACTGCGCGCCGCTATCCGCGCCCACCGCGACAGCTCCGGCCACGATTTGTGCTGGTACCACCCCGATTTGTGGGCGCTGCTGCCCGAAGAAGCGGGCAAAACGCCGCAAGTGCCGGACTGGCCGCAATTTATGCGCGGCTGCGTGGCCTACCGCGCCTCGCTGGACGCCCAATGCCCGCAAGCCGAACGGATCCCAAAAGAATTTACCGGCGGCGCAAGCGAATAAACCTGCTTTCAGCCAGCCTGCTCTGTCCAATCAAGCCATATAAATGACGCCCACCTCTGCTAACCGATATGAACGCGATAAAACCTGTTCTTGCCCTATCTGCCGCTGTGTTCTTGGCCGCCTGCGCGGGCAACGCCCCCGTGGTGCAAACCGAAGCCCGCTACGATCCGGCCACCCAAGCCCGCGTGCGCCTGTACGGCCAAAACCAAAAACCGGCACGCCTGATCAGCGGCATCGACTGCGAACACAACCGGCGCGGCACCGCAGTCAGCGTGGGCCGTAGTCTGGGCGACGCCTTCGGCTCTTTTGCCGGCACCGGCAAAAGCAGCAGCATCGGCATCCCCGAAACCGAAATCAGCCGCCACATCGGCGAGCGCAACGGCCTGATGTCGCGCGCCCTATTCCGCGAATTTACAGTAGCGGCGGGCAAACCGGCCAATGTGCAGTCTTTTTATAACGGCTTCTCCCATACACCAAACATGATGACCCCCCAACCCCTATACCTCATTTTTCACGAAGGCAGCTGCCGCAGCCGACTGGCTTCCTTTGTGCCGCAGGCTGGGCGTGATTACGAGGTGGTGGGTGCCGCCGGGCGCGCCTGCGGCGTGGCCGTATTTGAAGTGGCCGCCGACGGTTCGACACAGCCGGTGGCCTTGCAGGAAGCTTTCCGCTGCCGCAGACGCTGACATCCGCCATCCCTCCCGATTCCGAACCGCCGCCCGCATCGGCGGCGTCCTACCCGACACCCATAAAACCGTTTTACCGAAAAGGAAAAACAATGAGCTTAGTAGAAATCAAAGTGCCCGACATCGGCGGCCATGAAAACGTGGACGTGATTGCCGTAGAAGTGCAAGCCGGCGACAGCGTGGCCGTGGACGACACCCTGATTACCCTGGAAACCGACAAGGCCACCATGGACGTGCCGGCCGATGCCGCCGGCGTGGTGAAAGAAGTGCGCGTGCAGGTGGGCGGCAAAGTCTCCGAAGGCAGCGTGATTGTGGTGGTGGAGAGCGGTGCCGCCGCAGAAGCCGTCCCTGCGCCCGCCGCCGAGCCGCAGAAAACCGAAGCGACGACGGCACCCGCACCCGCTGCGGCAACAACGGCCAGCGTTCAGGTAGCCGTGCCCGATATCGGCGGCCACAGCGACGTGGACGTGATTGCGGTGGAAGTGAAAGTCGGCGACAGCGTGGCGGTGGACGACACCCTGATCACGCTGGAAACCGACAAAGCCACCATGGATGTGCCCAGCACCGCCGCCGGCGTGGTGAAAGCCGTCTACATCAAAGTGGGCGACAAGGTTTCCGAAGGCACGGTCATCATCGATGTGGAAGCCGCCGGTTCGCCTGCGGCCGCCCCGCAAACCGCCGCCGCTCCGTCTCCCGCCCCGGCGGCTACCGCGCCGACAACGCCTGCGCCCGCCACTGCGCCCGCCCAGCCGGTGGCCGCTTTCGGCAATACGCCGGTGAATGAAGCCGGTTTTGCCAAAGCGCATGCCGGCCCCTCCGCGCGCAAACTGGCGCGCGAGCTGGGCGTGGATTTGAGCCTGGTCAGCGGCAGCGGTTTGAAAGGCCGCATCATGGGCGCAGACATCAAAGCCTTTGTCAAAGCCGCCATGCAGGGCGGCGCCGGCAAAGGCGCGCCGGTGGCCGCCACCGCTTCTTTGGGCGGCGGCCTCGACCTCTTGCCGTGGCCGAAAGTGGATTTCGCCAAATTCGGCCCTGTGGAAGTGCAGGAATTGAGCCGCATCAAGAAGATTTCCGGCCAGAATCTGGCGCGCAACTGGGTGATGATTCCCCACGTTACCCACCACAACGACGCCGACATGACCGATTTGGAAGAGTTGCGCAAACAGCTCAACAAAGAATGGGAGCGCGAAGGCGTGAAAATGTCGCCCCTGGCCTTTATCATCAAGGCCGCCGCCAAAGCCCTGCAACAGTTCCCCGAATTCAATTCGTCTTTGGACGGCGAAAACCTGGTGCTGAAAAAATATTTCCATATCGGTTTTGCCGCCGACACCCCCAACGGCTTGGTGGTGCCGGTGATCCGCGACGTGGATCAAAAAGGCTTGAAACAAATCAGCATCGAGTTGGCCGAATTGAGCAAAAAAGCGCGCGAAGGCAAGCTCAAGCCGCAGGAAATGCAGGGCGCCTGCTTCACCATTTCCAGCCTCGGCGGCATCGGCGGCACCGGCTTCACCCCGATTGTGAACGCCCCCGAAGTGGCGATTTTGGGCGTGTGCAAATCGCAAATCAAACCGGCGTGGGACGGCAGCCAGTTCGCTCCGCGTCTGATGTGCCCGCTGTCGCTTTCTTTCGACCACCGCGTGATCGACGGCGCCGGCGCCATGCGCTTCTTGGTGTTCCTCTCCGATTTGCTGGCCGACTTCCGCCGCGTGGCGGTATAGGGCATCATACGGGCTACCTGAAAGCGTTTCAGGTAGCCCGCTGCATCTAAAATCATCACGGCTCCGAAAACACATATGTACCGCCTGCATATTCTGGATCAATCCATCAGTTCTTGGTCGTTGCGGCCTTGGCTGCTGATGAAAATGCTCGGCCTGCCGTTTGCCGAAAGCGTCCACCGCCTGGCCGACAAGGCACAATGGCAGCACTTGGCGCCGGCAGGCAAAATGCCGGTTCTGGACGACGGCGCCGTACGCGTATGGGACAGCTTGGCGATTATCGAATACTTGGCCGAACGCCACAGCGGCGTGTGGCCAGCAGCGGCGGAAGCACGGGCCTGGGCGCGCTCGGCGGCGGCGGAAATGCATTCGGGTTTTCCCGCCTTGCGCCAACAGTGTCCTTTCCGCCTTGACGATGCGCCCGCGCCTCCTCTCGGCGAAGACTTGCGACAAGAGCTTGCCCGCATCGACACCTTGTGGAAGCAAGGGCTGAACCGTTTCGGCGGCCCGTTTTTGGCCGGCGCCGCCTTTTCTGCGGCAGACGCTTTTTTCGCCCCGGTGGCCGTGCGCTTGCGGCATTACGATTTGTTGTGTCATTTGCACGCCGCCGCCGCCGATTACGCGCAAGTCCTGCTGACGCTGCCGCCGCTGCAACAATGGTATGGCCGTGCTGAATCGCTTGTTTGAACGTTTTCAGGTAGCCTGTTACCCCCTAAGCAGCTCAGGCTACCTGAAAAACAATATGCCACGCCGGTGCGGATTGTGATAAAACCGCGTCTGCAAACCGGTTCTTTATCCGCACGCCGCCAACACCACATCCCAACCTTATCTCCCCTGCCACGAGGAAACCGCCGATGCCCCCCCAAGTCCAACGCGCCGATGCCCTGCCCGCCGGCAGCCGCCTGCAAAGCTACACCATTCAAAAGGTGATTGGCTCGGGCGCTTTCGGCATCACTTATCTGGCCGAACACGTGCATCTGGGTTCGCTGCATGTGATCAAAGAGTATTTTCCCGACAGCGGCGTGCGCCTCGAAGGCGTGAGCGTGGCGGCCAAAAGCAGCAGCGACCGGGATTTGTTCGACTGGGGTCTGAGCAGTTTTTTCAGCGAAGCCAAGCTGCTCTACGGCCTGAGCCACCCCAATATCGTCAAGGTCACCGATTTGTTCGAGGCCAACGGCACCGCTTATTTCGTGATGCCCTATCTGCAGGGCATCACCCTTCACCAATGGATTAAAGAACATCCCAAGCCCGCCGAAGCGGCGCTGGGGCAAATCTTTATCCCCCTGCTCGAAGGCCTGAAGTATATTCACGAGCGCCAGCTGCTGCACCGCGACATCAAACCGGAAAACATTTTGATGACCGCCGAAGGCACGCCGGTGCTGATCGATTTCGGCGCCGCCCGCCAGGCCATCGGCCAGAAAAGCCGCCCGCTCACCCAAATCCTCACCCCGCCGTTTGCCCCCATCGAGCAATACCAGTCGCGCGATGTGTTTTTGCCGGCGCTGGATTTGTACAGCCTCGGCGCCTGTATCTACCAAGCCATCACCGGCAAACTGATCGAAGAAGCCCCGGCGCGCATTACCGGCGAAGACACCCAGCCCAAATTGGCCGGCAGCGCCTACGGGCGCCATTACAGTCCGCATTTTCTGGCGGCGGTCGATTACGCCCTCAATGTGCGGGCCGAACACCGTTTCCAAACGGCGATGGACATGCAGCAGGCCTTGCTCGGCTTGAGCACCATGCCCGCTGCCGCACCCGCGCCAAACGGCGGACAAACCGTAGCTGCGCCCCCTGCTGCCGCAGCCACTCGCGCCGCCGCCCAACCGGGTACGGCGGCCAGACCCGTGCTGCGCAGAAAAAAAGCAGCCGAGCCTGCGCCGCCCAAGTCCGGCAGCAAAACCGCTTGGATTGTGGCCGGCACAGCCGTCGTCCTTTTCTGTGTACTGGCACTGGCCTTCGACCGTTTCCAGCAAAAAGCGTCCCCATCCCCCGAAGTGGCGGAAAGCGAGTATCAAAAAAACCAAGACCCGCCGGCCGACCATACCGATCCGCCCCTGCAATTGCCGGGCACGCCGTCTCGCGGCGAAGTGGCCGGCATCCAGATTACGGCAGAAACCGTGGCAGCCATGAACGAAGACCTGCCCAAGATGATCGACTCGCAAGCCATGCTGGAGCGGATTTACTTTGCCGAAAGCAGCCGAACGCTGGTGTATCAGGTACGCTTCGTCAATTTTGTTGCCGGCAAGCTGAATGCCGGCGAACTGAACCGTTTGGGTCAGATGATGCGCAATACCACCTGCCAAGACCCGAATATGCGCAGTTGGATTGTGGAAACGGACAGTACGGTACTGTTTGCCTTTACCGATAAAAACGGCAACCACCTGATCGACACCGCCGTCTCGCGCCAAAACTGCTTATAGTCCGACCGCCACACACGCAAGGAGGTCTGCCATGCCCCTTCATTTCCATCAAGGCCAAGACATCGGCCGCCGCGACGAACAGCAGGATGCCTTGGGCAATCTGGTACTCAACCCCCACGCCAAACTCTATGTATTGGCCGACGGCATGGGCGGACAGCAGGGCGGACGCTTGGCCAGCACCACGGTGGTAGATGCTTTCCTGACATTCTTCCAACACCGGGGCGACGGGGTCGATTGGCCGCAAGCCCTGGAGCAAGCGCTAAACACAGCCAACTCGGCCTTGGCGGAACAATTGCGTGCACGGCCTGATCTGGCCGGCATGGGCACTACCGTGATTGCGGTGGTGGTGGACGAACTGCGCCACCGCTACCATTACATCAGCGTGGGCGACAGCCCCTTATACGGCTTGAAGACGAACCGCCTGCAACGCATCAATGCCAACCATGCCTTTGCCGAAGATTTGAAAAAATGGCAGGCCGCCGGCGAAATCAGCGCCGAAGAAGCGGCACGGCATCCGGCACGGCATGCCGTCACCAGCGCCGTGATGGGCAAAGACATCCCATTAACCGACTGCGGCAGCGGCGACTTCCATGCCGGCGACTGGCTGCTGCTGGCGAGCGACGGGGTGCAGACCCTGAGCGAAGCACCCGGCGGCGAAATCGAAACCATATTGGCCGGCAGCGGCCATGCCGAAGAGAAAGTAGGCCGCTTATTGGCGGCAGTAAAGGCCAAAGCCCTACCCCAACAGGACAATACTTCCCTACTGCTGGTGCAAGCCGCCGGTTCCGAATCGGTATCGGAAACCGGCACCGCCACAGTATTGGCATCCCGGCCGTCCGCCGGAACCGAACGCCGTTGGCGGCCGCTGCTGTTAGGCACTCTGGCGGCGGGCGGCATCCTCGCCGCAACGTGGTGGTGGCTCCGCCCGATGCCCGAACCGGCCGAAACACCGGTTTCGGCCAGCGGTTTGCCGGCCATCCCTGCTTTGCCGGCTTCGGCAGCATTGCCGCCTCCTGCGGAAACACCGGCCAGCGAAGCAGCCGCCGCCAGCGGCACCGCCCGCCACCCGCCTGACCGCTAATGTCCCGCAAACCACGGGGCAATGCCCGATTCGGAATAATGATCCGAAAAACACCAATCGAGAAACAGAGAGAGAACGATATGACTGCCCTTGCCGATTGTTTCCGCCTGCGCCCGGCTGCCTTGTGCCGTGCTTTTTTGGCTGCCGCCTTCCTGACGGGCTTACTTTCCCAGCCTGCCGCAGCCGAGGGCGAACAGCGCAACCCGGTGGTGGAAGCCGGGGAGTCGGTTTACCGCCTGTGGGGCGGGGTGCCGGTGCCGCCGGACATGTCGGCGCAGATTTTGAATCCGTCAATATTGAACGAAATCAACGGCAAAGGTTATGTGCGCCTCACCAACCGTGAGGGCAAGATACTGATGCTGTTCAAACAGGGCGGCACCCTGTACTTCTTTATCGGCCACGGCTCGGGCTACCTGATTGCCGACGGCGGCTATTTGGTCACCAACGACCATGTGGCCAATATGCAGGAAGGCGCTCAAATATTCGTGGTGGAATCGCTGGCGCCCAAACTCAGCCTGCTGCCCGCCCAAACCCTGGCCAGCGACAACAAAAAAGATTTGGCCCTGTTGCAGGCAACACGCTTGCAGGGCCGCCCGCTGCCCTTGGCCGACAGCCGATTTGTACAACCGACCCTGCCGGTGTTTTCAGTGGGTTTCCCGGGGGCGTCGGACGATTTGATGGCCGGCGGCGGTTTTGATGATCCGGCCGGTTATTTGCGCCCCAGCATCGGCGAGGGCACGCTCAAACACACCTATAAAGGCCATGCCGGCCAAGATGTGTGGGAACACCATGCGCCCATCAGCGGCGGCAACAGCGGCGGCCCCCTCATCAACCGTTGCGGCCAAGTGGTGGGCACCAATGCCGCCGGCCACCGTCAGGTGCAAAGCACCTTGCTGGCGGTGGCCAACAGCGAATTACTCTCCTTGCTGCAAACCCGCCAAGTCGCCCCGGTACAGACCCAAGGCGAGTGCGTGGACGCCGCCGCGGCCGCGGCCACCCGGCAAATGCAGTTGCTCTACGGCGTGATGGCGGTACTGCTGCTGGCCGCCTTGGGCGGGGCGGCGTATTTGTGGCGTTTGCGCGGCTTGGTCCAGGCCGGCCGCAATCCGCCCATCAACTCGCAGTTGATCCGCAAAATGGTGGGCGCCGAAGCCCAACGGGTAGCCGCGGCAGCCACATCACAGGCAGCGGGCAAATCCGCCCATCTGGCCGCTCAGGGCGGCGGCGCAGTCGACATTGTCCTGCCGGTGGGCAAGGCCATCGTGGTCGGCCGCAGCCGGGATGCCGATGTGGTGCTGGCGGCGCCCGAAGTATCCGGCCGCCATGTACGCCTGCGCTACGACGGCAGCGAATTGGCGGTTGAAGACTTGGGCAGCCGCAACGGCACTTTCGTTAACGGCCGGCGCGTGCAAAACACCCGTTTGCAGGCCGGCGACGTGCTGCGCCTGGGGCCGGACGAGCGCAGCCCCGCCTTCAAACTGCAAGCCGCGGCGGCCGCCGCACCCGTGCAGTTGCAGCCCTTGGCGGCCGGCCTGCCCGGCATCCGTCTGCAGCCGGGGCAAAGCGTGCGCGTGGGTCGGGCGGCCGACAACGATGTATGCATCCGGCACCCGCAAGTATCCGGTCATCATTGCCGCTTCAGCCTGGATGCCGAAGGGCGGCTGTGGCTGGACGACAGCCAGTCTACCAACGGCACCTTCGTCGACCACTTCGAGCGCCGCATCGACCGCGTGCAACTGCAGCCGGGCCAAACCGTGTATCTGGCCAGCCAAGAGGTGGCCTATCAAGTGAGCCGTTAAAGTTTTCCGATATGATGAAGGAGCAAAACATGGCCATGACCCTGTGTGCCGCCAACAAACATTATTACGACCCCGAAGTGCACGCCGACTGCCCGTATTGCGGCGCCGGCCAAACTGCGGCCGCGGCGCCCAAAACCCAGGCAGCGCCCGCTGCCGGCGGCGGTGCCGACTGGGCCAAAACCCAGCCGGTGGCGGCCTTGGGCGGTGTTGCCGCCGCCAAAACCGTGGTCATGGGCATGGATGCGGCCGCGGACGATGTGCGGAAACTGCCGGTGGTGGGTTGGCTGGTGGTGGCAGACGGCCCCGGCTTGGGCCGCGATTTCCGCCTGATTCAGGGCGAAAACCGCATCGGCCGCCAAGCCGGACTGGAAGTGTGCTTGGATTTCGGCGCCGACAGCGATGCCGGCATCAGCCGCGAAGCACATGCGGTGGTGGTGTTCGACCACCATGCCAAAGAGTTTTTTATCGAGCGCGGCAACAGCCGCAACCTGCCCATGCTCAACGGCAGCACCATCCGCGGCGAACCCACCCTGCAAGCCTTCGACCGCATCCAGCTGGCGGCCACCACCCTGTTGTTTGTGCCGCTGTGCCATGCCGGCCTGCACTGGGAAGGCGGTTTGCTGCAAATGCTTTCCCGGTCTTGAACGCCTTTTTCAGGTAGCCTGTCGCCACCTGCTTCCCACGCACGCGGCTTGATCTGCCGCCCTATTTCGGAGGAAACCGCATCATGTATCCCGTTAAACGAAACAGTAATTTGGCCATCGCCAGTCTCGTCTGCGGCCTGTTGGGCTGGACCCTGCTGCCGCTGGTGGGCAGCATTATCGCCGTTGTCACCGGCCATATGGCACGGCAGGAAATCCGCCGTGATCCCGACTTGGAAGGCGACGGCCTGGCCATTGCCGGCTTGGTGCTTGGCTACAGTTGTTTGATTTTCGGCCTGCTGGCCTTATTGGCGATCTTCCTGTTTTTCGGCGGCCTGGCATTCTTGGCCACGTTTGCCGGCTGAACATCCGGCCGGGCTTGATTTCCGCCAGCCCGCCCTATCCCCGGGCTACCTGAAAACGCGGCCACGGCAGGGCCACCCGTCCATGCCGCGGCCAAATCTGCCACACAATGGAATAGAGAGAGAAAACATGAACCATTCTTTCGAATACACCACCGGCCGCCTGACGGCCTCGGAAGCGGCCGATTTGCAGCCGTCTTTCCACACCCTCACCCCCAGCGCCTACAAAGACGGCGCCTACCGTTTGCGCCGCTATTCCAAATTCCGCTACCGCCAAAGCGACGGTTGCATCGAATTGCAGGCCAACAGCCAATTCGTACAGGGCGACGACCTAAACCGCTTCCAAGGCAATGTCGCCCGCAGCTATGACGACCTCACCGCCGATACCATCGCCTCCGCCGGTTTCGCCGCCATGTTCCGCCGCTTTGCCGAAACCGCCGGCCTGCCCGAGCACGCCGAAATCGAAGTGCACCAAATGCGCATCATCGCCAAAAGCGCCGGACAAGCGGCCGAATCCACGCCCGAAGGCATCCACCAAGACGGCTTTGACCGCATCGGCGTGTTTACCGTGGCCCGCCACCATGCCGACGGCGGCGAGCTCTATTTGTGGCGCAACCCCAACGATGCCGCACCGCTGGCCGCCTGTCTGCCGCAGGCCGGCGACTTCTGCGTTTTGAACGACAGCCTGCTCTGGCACAGCGCCTCTCCCGTCAACGCCCGCTCCGATGCCGAAGCCGGCTATTGGGATTTGTTTGTTTTAACCGCCAACCAATCATGAACTACCCCATCGACACCATCCGCAGCCGCTTCCCCGCCCTGCACCAGGCCGACGAACACGGCCAACTGCCCATCTTGCTCGACGGCCCCGGCGGCAGCCAAGTGCCGCAATGCGTTTTAGACGCACTGCTCGGCTATCTGGGGCGCTACAACAGCAACCTCGGCGGCCATGCCGAGGCCGGCCGCCGTACTCAAGCCACCAACGAACAGGCCCGCGCCGCCGCCGCCGACTGGCTGGGCTGCGCCGCCGACGAAATCGTATTCGGCCTCAACTCCACCAGCCTGATGTTCAACCTCAGCCGTGCCGTTGCGCAAACCTGGCAGCCGGGCGACAACATCGTGCTCAGCAGCCTCGACCACTATTCCCATGTTTCTTCCTGGCAGCGCGCCGCCGAAGACATGGGCGTGGAGGTACGCATATTGCCGCTGAATGCCGAAGGCAGCGATTTGGACTACGCCGCCCTGCCCGGCCTCTTGGATGCGCGTACCCGTCTGTTGGCGTTCACCCTCGCTTCCAATGTGCTCGGCACCTTCAGCCAAGCGCCAAGCTTGGTGCGGGCCGCCCGCGCCGCCGGCGCTTGGGTGAGCGTGGATGCCGTGCATGCCGCCGTCCACCGCCTGCCCGACGTCAAGGCGTTGGATTGCGACTTCCTGTTCGCTTCCGCCTACAAGCTGGGCGGCCCGCATCTGGGCATGTGCTACGGCAAGCGGCAGCATTGGCAAAACCTGCGCCCGTACAAAGTGGAGCCGGCGGCCGAAACCGTGCCCAACCGCTGGGAACAAGGCACCCAATCGTTTGAAGCGCAGGCCGGCTTTACCGCCATGGTGGACTACTGGGCCGGCTTGGGCGGCGGCGCGGGCAGCCGCCGCGAACGCCTGCAGGCGGCATACCGCCAAGTGGCCGCCTACGAGCAAGATCTCAACCGCGTCGTGCTGCACGGCTTGGCCGAACGCCCCTATGTGCGCCTCTACGGCTTGCCCGCAGCCGAAGGCCGCAGCCCCACTTTTGCCTTCAATATCGTGCAAAACGGCCGGGTGCAGCCCGCCGCGCCGGTGAGCCAATGGTTCGGCCGCCGCAACGTGGCCTTGGGCAACGGCAATTTCTACGCCCTGGCCGTTTCGCGACATTTGGGCTTGGGCGACGAAGGCTTTTTGCGCATCGGCTGCCTGCACTACACCAGCCACACCGAAATCGAACGCTTCTTTGCCCTGCTCGACCAATGCGTAGCAGAGCTGGGCTATCGGTAAACACCGGCTTTCAGGTAGCCTGAAGGCAGAATAAACAGGCTACCTGAAAGCCCAACAGCATGCCGATTCATTCAAATCTGCGCACCTGATTGATAAAATATTTTTCCAATAAGCCACCGTAAGTCAGCCATGATTGCCCATTATCTCCACCACCTCGGCGCCCGCCTGCACTACCGCCTGGGCGGCCAAACGGACGCATCGGTGCTGGTATTGCTGCACGGCGGCTTCGGCTCGACGGCCGATTTTGATGCGCTGCTGCCGCGCTTGCAGGCAAAGTTTCGGCTGTTGGCCATCGACACCCGCGGCCACGGCGGCAGCACCCTCGGCGACGCGCCGCTAAGCTATGCACAGGCGGCCGACGATGTGCGCCACATCTTGCGCCACGAGGGGATAGCACGCTGCCATTTGTTCGGCTTTAGCGACGGCGGCATCACCGCCTACCGGCTGGCGGCCGATGATAACGATTTGATTGACAGCGTGGTCACCGTCGGCGCCGACTGGCACCGCGACCATTTGCACCGGGTGCGGCCGATGTATGCGTCTTTGAACGCGGCCTTTGTCCGCGAAAACATGCCGGCGCAACTGGCCGCCTATCTGGCCGACAACCCCGAGCCGGATGCCGAGCGCTGGGTTGCCGCCCTCAAAACCATGTGGCTGGACGAGGGCGAGCAGGGCTATCCCAACGAACGCATGGGCCAAATCCGCGCCCCGGTGCTGGCGGTGCGCGGCGATGGCGATTTCCTTTACCACTTGGCCGACTGGGCGGCGCTGAAAAACGTTTTGTCCGACGTGCATTTGCTCAATGTGCCGCTGGCCGCACACGAAGTGATCCGCGAACAGCCCGATATCTTGTGGGCGGCCTTGCAGGCATTTTGGGCTACCTGAAAACACCGGCTTTCAGGTAGCCTGAAAGCCGCCGCACCCAGTCTGAGCATAAGACCATGATCGACAGCCAAGCATTACTGGCCGCACTGCACGGCGCAGCCGACCCCGAACGCGCCGCGCCAATGAAGGCCTATATGAAAAACCGCTTTGACTTTCTGGGGGTTGCCAAGCCCCGCATCGGCCAAATTTGTAAGCCGTTTTTCAAGCAATCGGCTTCGCAAGAGATTGACTGGCCGTTTGTCAGAGAATGCTGGAAAAACCCGTATCGCGAGCTGCAATACTGCGCACTGAATTATTTGAAAGCCGTGCAAAAGCAGCTCACGCCGCAAGACATCCCCCGCCTTGAAAAACTGATTACCGAAAAATCGTGGTGGGATACGTCTGACATGCTCGACCGCATCGTTGGCGGCATTGCCTTGAATTACCCAGAAGTAAACGCCGTGCTGCTGAATTGGAGCCGCAGCGATAATATCTGGCTGCGGCGCGTCGCCATCGACCACCAGCTTTTGCGCAAAGAAAAAACCGATGCCGCGCTCTTGGAGCAAATTATCTGCAACAACCTGGGACAAAAAGAATTTTTCATCAACAAAGCCATCGGCTGGGCATTGCGCGATTACAGTAAAACCAACCCCGCATGGGTGCGTGCATTCATCACCCGCTACCGAAGCCGCATGGCGGCTTTGAGTATCCGCGAAGCGGAGAAGTATTTGTCAGGCTGCCTGAAAGCCTTTCAGGCAGCCTGACCAGTGGGGCACAAGGGTTTTAGAGCGTGTTACGCACTTTCCGCCCCCGCGCGAGCACGCCTCGGCGTGCGCAGGACAAGGCGCCGTTTGCGCCGCTAAGCCTGGGGCGGACATCCCTACGCGCCGAACAACGGCTCTGCCCGCTCCAACACACAAACCCGCCCGCCCAAATCAGCCGGCAAAGCTGGCAGCGCCATATTGTGCCGTCTATCGGCTTTTACGACGGCTATTTCGACCCGGCCACCGGCACGTTTTTCTCCCTGAGCCAAGCCGTGCTGCGCGGCACAGATTTAATGCGTGCCACCGCCGATACCAAGCTGCTAAACTTCGCCACCAATCCGGCTTCCCTGATTTTTTCCTGTTGGGCGGCCACATTGTTTGGCCAACCGGCTTGGCCATAATGGCCGGGCAGGCACTGGGCGCTTTCTTTGGCGCGCGGATGTTGGTAAAAAGCGGCACACGCCTGATCCGCCCCATGATGGTGATGATGTGCTTTGCCATGGTGGCCAAATATGTGTTTTTCTCTTAACCGCCCCTACCGGGCTACCTGAAACCGCAACAGGCAAACAGATGAAGATAGGCAAACCCTTCCGCAGCATGAGCCTGGCCGAATACCGCCATTACATTGCCCGCCATGCCCGTTATACCGACTTCAATCCGTTGGGGCTGTACCGCTCGATACTGGAAAACCCTGCCCTAGACACCGCCGGGCAGCAAGAAGTGTTGGCGCTGGCCAACCGCCATTTTCAGAAGTTTTACGATTTTCTGGTGGTGAAAGACCTCCCCACCTACGCCCGGCTCTCACGCCTGGGGCAGCTGCCCCTCAGCGAAGCGCAGAAGCGGCAATACATTGAGCAGTTAAGGAAAACCGCCGAAAAACGCTTGGCCGAAAAAGACATCCGCCATTGGCGGGTGGGCGTTTACAGCACTTCCGAGCGTTTCAACGGGCGGCTAAACGATGACGGCAGCCCGCAAACCGTGGAAGTGATGAGCCGCCGCCGCTCGCAAAAAATGCTGAAAACCGCCCATATTCCGCATAAACGGCAGCGGAAAAACCAATACCGCATCATTCAGCAGGCATGCCGCGAATACGCGCAAAACGACGACGAAACGGTTTAGGCTACCTGAAAGCCGTCAGTCGGATGGCGGTATCCGGCATCACGCGAACCCAACCCATGTATTTTCAACCCACATCACAGAAAGCAAGAGTATGAGCATGATCGAACTGAAAGTTCCCGACATCGGCGGCCATGAAAACGTGGACATCATCGCCGTGGAAGTGAAACCCGGCGATACCGTGGCCGTGGACGATACCCTGATTACGCTGGAAACCGACAAAGCCACCATGGACGTGCCGGCCGAGGCCGCAGGCGTGGTGAAAGAAGTGCGCGTGAAAGTGGGTGACAAAATTTCCGAAGGCGGCGTGATTGCCGTCATTGAAGCGGCCACTGCTGCGGCCGAAGCCCCTGCGGCCAAGGCCGAGCCGGCCATCGCTGCGGCAGCGCAAGCGCCCGCGCCACAGGCGGCGGCATTCTCCGGCCACGCCGATGCCGAATACGATGTGGTGGTGTTGGGCGGCGGCCCCGGCGGTTATTCCGCCGCCTTTGCCGCCGCCGATGCGGGCCTGAAAACGGCGATTGTCGAGCAATATAAAACCTTGGGCGGCGTGTGCCTGAACGTGGGCTGCATCCCCTCCAAAGCCTTGCTGCATAATGCGGCGGTAATCGACGAAGTCAAACATCTGGCCGCCAACGGCATCAAATATCCCGCGCCGGAAATCGATGTGGACATGTTGCGCGGCTACAAAGACAAGGTCATCGGCAAACTCACCGGCGGTCTGGCCGGCATGGCCAAGGCGCGCAAGGTGGACATTATCCAAGGCCGCGGCCAATTTGTGTCGCCCCACCACCTTCAGGTAGCCCTCACCGAATCGGCGCAATACGAACAGGCCACGGAAACCGGCGAGCGCAAAACCATCGCCTTTAAAAACGCCATCATCGCCGTGGGCAGCCGCGTGGTGAACCTGCCCTTTATCCCCGCCGACCCGCGCATTGTCGATTCCACCGGCGCGCTGGAATTGCGCCAGCACGGCGGCAAGCTGCCGGAAAAAATGCTGGTCATCGGCGGCGGCATCATCGGCCTGGAAATGGGCACCGTATACAGCACCCTGGGCGCGCGCCTCGATGTGGTGGAAATGATGGACGGTCTGATGCAGGGCGCCGACCGTGATTTGGTGAAAGTGTGGGAAAAAATGAATGCCCACCGCTTCGACAACATCATGACCCATACCAAAACCGTGGCCGTGGAAGCCCGCGACGACGGCATTTACGTTAGCTTTGAAGGCGAGAAAGCCCCGGCCGAACCGCAGCGTTACGACTTGGTGCTGGTGGCCGCCGGCCGCGCCCCCAACGGCAAGCTGTGCGGCGCCGAAAACGCCGGCGTGGCGGTGACGGAGCGCGGCTTTATCGAAGTGGACAAACAGCAGCGCACCAACGTTCCCCATATTTACGCCATCGGTGACGTGGTCGGCCAGCCCATGCTGGCGCACAAGGCCGTGCACGAAGGCCATGTGGCGGCGGAAAACTGCGCGGGCCACAAAGCCTTCTTCGACGCGCGCGTGATTCCCGGCGTGGCCTATACCGACCCTGAAGTGGCTTGGGTGGGCGTAACCGAAGAAATCGCCAAGCGTGACGGCATCAACATCACCAAATCCGTATTCCCCTGGGCCGCCAGCGGCCGCGCCATCGCCAACGGCCGCGACGAAGGCTTTACCAAGCTGATTTTCGACGCCGATTCCGGCCGCATCATCGGCGGCGGCATCGTCGGCACGCACGCCGGCGACATGATCGGCGAAATCTGCCTGGCCATCGAAATGGGTTGCGACGCGGAAGACATCGGCAAAACCATCCACCCGCACCCCACCTTGGGCGAGAGCATCGGCATGGCCGCCGAAGTGGCGCTGGGGACATGCACCGACTTGCCGCCGCAGCGCAAGAAGAAATAAGCGCGAAATTGGCTGGACAGGCTACCTGAACATGTTTTCAGGTAGCCTGAAATTTTGACGGCCGCACTACAAAACTTTCCAAACCGAAGCGCAGGCAATATCCGGTAAAGATGCTGCCGTAGCAAACGCCTCCTACCGTACAGTAAAATCGCCATAAAAAGCAATTTGAGGCCTTTCTATAACGTATTCCGTCCATTTCCGTAAAAAAGTCCTTACCGAAGCAGAAGCGGCCGGGCGTATCAATCTTTCCCCGCCCCGTTTTTCCACGCCTCCTGCGCCCGCGCATACAGCGCCAAAGCCCGCTCGCGTTGGCGGGCATGCTGCACAATCGGCGGCGGATAGCCGTGGGTGTCGATGTTGTCGGCATGCAGCCAGGGCGCGTGGATGCTGCGGGCATCCAGATGCGCCAGCTCCGGCACATGGCGGCGGATAAACTGGCCCTCGGGGTCGAATTTCTGCGATTGGGTGAGCGGGTTGAAATGGCGGAAATACGGCTGGGCGTCGCAACCGGTGCCGGCCGCCCACTGCCAGCCGCCGTTGTTGGCGGCGAGGTCGAAATCCAGCAGCTGGCGGGCAAACCAGGCTTCGCCGATGCGCCAGTCGCACAGCAGGTCTTTGCAGAAAAACGAAGCGCACACCATGCGCAGGCGGTTGTGCATCTGCCCGCTGCGCCGCAGGTGGCGCATGGCGGCATCAATCAGCGGGTAGCCGGTTTGGCCGACCTGCCAGGCTTCGATGTAGTCGGCACGGTTTTCCCAAGCCAAGCAGCGGTATTCCGGCCGAAAGCCCTGCTCCGCCGCTTCGGGGCGGTGGTAGAGAAACTGCTGGAAAAATTCGCGCCAAATCAACTCGCCCAACCAAGCCGATGCGCCTTCGCTGCCGTCCGCATACGCCGCCGCCGCCAGCCGCCGCACGGAAAGCGTACCGAAACGCAGATGCGGCGACAATTCGGACGTGCCTTTGCGGGCGGGAAAATCGCGCAACACCGCATAATCGCCCATGCGCGGCAAAAACCGCTGCCAAGCGGCTTGGGCAGCCCGTTCGCCGCCCGCCTGAGCCAGCACGCTCTCGACAAAGCCCAAATCGGGCGGCCGCAGAGGCGCGGCGGCTTGGCGCAGGTGTGCGGGCAGGCCGCGCTGCAGGGCGGCCAAATCAGCGCGGATATCGACGGGCTGCCAGCCGGCATAAATATCGGCATACAGTGCCAGCCAGGTTTTTTTATACGGCGTGAACACGGTATAGGGGCGGCCCTGTTTGTTCATCACCGTGCTTTTGGGCAGCAGCACTTGGTCGCACACGCTGAACAGGCGGCAGTTCTGCGCCATCAGGCGGGCGCCGACGCGGTTGTCGCGGTCGATCGCCGCCGGTTCGTAATCTTCGGCACACACCACTTCGGCCGCCCCGCAGCGGACGGCCAACTCGGGCAAGACTTCTTCCGGCAGGCCGTACACGGTGTGCAGCGGCATGCCCAGCCCGGCCAATTGGGCGGCCAAATCGCCGAGGCACTGGCAGATAAAGGTGATGCGGCGGTCGTCAGGCGGCAGCGGGTCGAGAATGCGGGGATCGAACACAAACACGCCCACCAGCGGCCGGCCGGCGCGCAGCGCCGCCGTCAATGCACTGTGGTCGTCCAAGCGCAAATCGCGGCGGAACCAGACTAAGGTGGTGGCGGTCATCGGGCTACCTGAAAGCAAAAAGAACGGGCATTGTAGGACGAATCGGCCGGCAAAGAAATACGCCGGCGCGTTTGCACCGGCGTATGGTAGTCAGACTCGGGCCAGCTGAAAGCTCAGGCCAGCTTGCCGTGGCACTGCTTGTATTTCAAACCGCTGCCACAGGGGCAGGGGTCGTTGCGGTGGATGGCAATGCCGCGCCCGGCCAGCGCATCGGGGCTGAGGTCTTCGTCGGGGTGCAAGGCGGCCAATGCCGCACCCTGGCTGCCGCCCTGTGCCAAAACCGCCATATCGGGCGCCGGCGAATGACTTTCGCGGTATTGGCTCAAAGGCGCGGCCTCGGTTTCTTCGGCCACCGGTTCGTTGAGCTGGAATTGGATGCGCGACAAGAGTTTGGCGGTTTCGGTGCGGATGCTCTGCCACAGGTTTTGGAACATCTCGAACGACTCGCGTTTGTATTCCTGCTTGGGGTTTTTCTGTGCATAGCCGCGCAGGTGGATGCCTTGGCGCAGATAGTCCATGGCGGCCAGGTGTTCGCGCCATTGGTTGTCCATCACCTGCAGGAAGATGTTGCGTTCGAACTGGGTCATGGTGTCGCGGCCGACCAAGTCGGTTTTGGCGGCGTAATCGGCTTCGGCCAGCGCCCACACGCGCTCTTTCACGTCTTGATTGTCCAGCTGGGCATCGGCTTGCAGCCATTCGGCCACCGGCGCGTGGATGCCGTAATCGGACAAGAGCTGCATTTCCATGGCCGGCAGATCCCATTGCTCTTCCAGGCTGTCTGCCGGCATATAAAGGTCGATCACGCTGCCGATGGCTTCCTGGCGGATTTCGCGCATCATCTCGCTGGTGTCTTGGCTTTCCAGCACGTCGTTGCGGTGTTGGTAAATCACTTTGCGCTGGTCGTTGGCCACGTCGTCGTATTCCAACACCTGTTTGCGCATATCGAAGTTGCGGCCTTCCACTTTGCGCTGCGCGCCTTCGATTTGGCGGGTGAGCAGGCCGGCTTCAATCGGAATGCCGCGTTCGGGCGCCAGTTTGTCAAGCAGGGCGGCGTGGCGGTCGAGGGCAAACAGGCGCAGCAGCGGGTCTTCAAACGAGAGATAGAAACGGCTGGAGCCGGCATCGCCCTGACGGCCGGCGCGGCCGCGCAGCTGGTTGTCGATGCGGCGGCTTTCGTGGCGCTCGGTGCCCACAATGTGCAGGCCGCCGGCGGCCAGCACTTTTTCGTGCTCGGCCGGCCATTCGGCTTCGAGCGCGGCAATGCGGCGCGCTTTTTCGGCTTCGTCCAAAGAGGGATCGGCCTGAATGATTTGGCTTTGGTGTTTCACATTGCCGCCCAGCACGATGTCGGTGCCGCGGCCGGCCATATTGGTGGCCACGGTAATCATGCCCGGCTTGCCCGCCTGCGCCACAATATCAGCCTCGCGGGCGTGTTCTTTGGCATTGAGCACGCTGTGGCGCAAACCGGCGCGATTGAGCAGCTCCGACACCAATTCGGAGTTTTCAATGCTGGTGGTGCCCACCAAAATGGGCTGGCCTTGTTCGTGGCGCGCCCGGATGTCGGCCACCACGGCTTCGTATTTTTCTTCGGCGGTGCGAAATACTTGGTCGTTGTGGTCTTTGCGCACCATGGGGCGGTTGGTGGGGATGATCACGGTCTCCAAGCCGTAAATGCTTTGGAACTCGTAAGCCTCGGTGTCGGCGGTGCCGGTCATGCCGGAAAGCTTGCGGTAGAGGCGGAAATAGTTTTGGAAGGTAATGGAGGCCAAGGTTTGGTTTTCGCGGCGGATTTCCACCCCTTCTTTGGCTTCTACGGCCTGATGCAGGCCGTCCGACCAACGGCGGCCGGACATCAAACGGCCAGTGAATTCGTCCACAATCACGATTTCGCCGTTTTGCACCACATAATGTTGGTCGAGGTGGAACAGGCTGTGGGCGCGCAAAGCAGCCATCAGGTGGTGCATGAGGGTGATGTTGCCCACCGAATAGAGCGAATCGCCCTCTTGCAGCAAGCCCATGCCGGTGAGAATGGCTTCGGCGTGTTCGTGGCCGGCTTCGCTGAGCAGCACGGTATTGTTTTTCTCGTCCACCCAGTAATCGCCTTCGCCTTCTTCCTCCTGCTGGCGCACCAATTGGGCGGGCACTTTATTCATCACCAAATAGAGGTCGGTATTGTCGTCGGCCTGGCCGGAAATAATCAGCGGCGTGCGCGCTTCGTCGATCAGAATGGAATCCACCTCGTCCACCACGGCGAAATTGAGCGCGCGCTGCACGCGCTCCTGCACATGGTGCACCATATTGTCGCGCAGGTAGTCGAAACCGAATTCGTTGTTGGTGCCGTAAGTGATGTCGGCCTGATAGGCAGCCTGTTTGGCGGCATGGTCCATATCGGCCACCACCACGCCCACGCTCAGGCCGAGGAAGTTGTAAAGCGGCTCCATAATGGCCGCATCGCGGGCGGCCAGATAATCGTTGACAGTCACCACGTGCACGCCGTTGCCGGCC
Source organism: Eikenella sp. (assembly GCA_030528345.1). GTDB lineage: Bacteria > Pseudomonadota > Gammaproteobacteria > Burkholderiales > Neisseriaceae > Eikenella. The sequence goes on along the minus strand of JAUMZB010000010.1, from coordinate 28,680 downwards.
AGGGCATTGAGGTAAACGGCCAGCGTAGCCACCAGCGTTTTCCCCTCGCCGGTGCGCATCTCGGCGATTTTGCCCTGGTGCAGCACCATGCCGCCGATCAACTGCACATCGAAATGGCGCATGTTCAGCACGCGGCGCGAGGCTTCGCGGCAGACGGCAAACGCTTCTTCGAGAATGTGGTCGAGCGTGGCGCCCCCGGCCAGCTTTTGTTTGAATTCGGCGGTTTTGGCTTGCAGTTCGGCATCGCTGAGCGCCTGCAGCGCGGACTCCATGTCGCCGATGCGTTTCACCGCTTTGCGGTATTGTTTCAACAGGCGGTCGTTGCGGCTGCCGAATACTTTCTTGGCCAATGCAGTAATCATAGAAAAATCCAATCCTTGGGAGCGGCCGCCGCCCGGGTTTGCCGGTGGCAGCGGTCAAAAAATCAACGCGTGATTTTAGCATAGAAGCGCCGTTTCGCGGGTACAATGCGCGCCAATATGGTACCGCCCGCCGGCTTTTCAAGCCGTTGCCGCAAAGGGGCAGCGCCGCCTTTTCTACAGCCTCCGGCAGCCTCAAGCCGCACCGCCCCATCCGCTTTTTCAGGTAGCCCCATGACCGACCTCGACCGCCTCAGCCGCGAAAACCGCCTGCTCAACGCCCTGATCCGCCAAGCCCGCCATTGGCAGCACACCGAACCGCGCCTCTTGGCCGTGCTGCCGCCCAATTTAAGGCAGCGCTGCCGCGCCGTGCGCATCCGCAATGACGGCGCGCTGGTGCTGCACGCGGCCGACAATCTGGCCGCCTCCCGCCTGCGCATGATTGCCCCTGCATTGGTGCCGAAGCTCCAAAGTATTGATTCCGCCATCCAAAGCGTTCACGTTAAAATCCGCCCCCCGGAAACGGTTGCGGAGAAAACCAAACAGGCCCGCCTGAGCCCCGCCGCCGCCGGACATTGCCTGGCCGCCGCCGAACGCCTGTCTCAGCAACACCCCGATTTGGCCGAAGCTTTGCGGACACTGGCGGCCAAAGCAGACGAAAACAGGCTGCCTGAAAAACCCGACCCTTAATTTCAGAGCCGCCATCAAACGGCCTTGGGGTTTCAACCGGCCCGCTTCCCACACCCTCTACCAAAGGAGCACCCCATTATGAGCCCACGTTTGCTCGCCGCCCCGCTGCGCGTCAACGCCCACCACACCCTGCGCAACCGCGTCATCATGGGTTCCATGCACACCGGTTTCGAAGAACATGCCGAGGGCGCCGAACATCTGGCCGCCTTTTATGCCGAACGCGCCAAAGGCGGCGTGGCCCTCATCATCACCGGCGGCATCGCCCCCAATGCCGAAGGCGCGGTATTCGAAGGCGGCGCCAAACTCAGCGACGAGAGCGAAGCGGCCTGGCACCGTACCGTTACCGAGGCCGTCCGCCGCCACGGCGCCAAAATCTGCATGCAGATACTGCACACCGGCCGCTACGCCGTCAGCCGCGAGCCGGTTGCCCCCAGCGCCCTGCCCACCCCCATCAACCCGGCCAAGCCGCGCGCCCTGAGCCGCGAAGAAGTGCGCCAAACCGTGCGCGACTACATCCGCTGCGCCGAGTTGGCCAAACAGGCCGGTTACGACGGCGTGGAAGTGATGGGCAGCGAAGGCTATTTAATCAACCAATTCATCGCCCCCGCCACCAACCAGCGCAGCGACGAATACGGCGGCAGTCTCGACAACCGCCACCGCTTCGCCGTCGAAATCGTCGAAGGCATCCGCCGGGCCTGCGGCGAAGATTTTCTGATCATCTTCCGCCTCTCCCTGCTCGATTTGGTGCGCGACGGCAGCACTTGGGCAGAAAACCAAGTTCTGGCCGCCAAGCTGGAAACCGCCGGCGCCGACCTCTTCAACACCGGCATCGGCTGGCACGAAGCGCGCATCCCCACCATCGCCACCTGCGTGCCCCGCGCCGCCTTCGCCGAATTTACCGGCAAGCTCAAAGCCGTGGCCAACATCCCCGTGATTGCCACCAACCGCATCAATATGCCGCAAACCGCCGAAGAGGTTTTGGGTCAAGGGCTGGCCGACGCCGTCTGCCTCGCCCGCCCCTTCCTCGCCGATGCCGAATGGGTGAACAAAGCCGCCGCCGGCCAAGATGAGTCCATCAACACCTGCATCGCCTGCAACCAGGCCTGCCTCGACCACATTTTCGCCGGCAAGCTCACCTCCTGCCTGGTCAACCCCTTTGCCTGCCACGAATTGCAGATGCCGCTCACCCCCGCCGGGCAGCCGAAAAACATCGCCGTCATCGGCGCCGGCCCCGCCGGCATGGCCTTTGCCGAAACCGCAGCCAAGCGCGGCCACCGCGTAACCCTGTTCGACCGCCAAGACAGCATCGGCGGCCAGCTCAACATCGCCAAAACCATTCCCGGCAAACCCGAGTTCCACGAAACCGTCCGCTATTTTCATCACGCCCTCAAGCGCGACAGCATCACCCTGCGCCTGAACACCGAAGCGCAGGCACAAGATTTGGCCGATTTCGACGAAATCGTGCTGGCCAGCGGCATCGTGCCGCGCCGCCCGCCGATTGAAGGCATCGACCACCCCAAAGTGTTGGGCTACCTGAACGTTTTGCGCGACCGCCTGCCGGTGGGCAAAAAGGTGGCCGTCATCGGTGCCGGCGGCATCGGTTTCGACACCGCCGAATTCCTCGCCCACAGCGGCGAAGACAGCGCCCTGCACCCCGTGCGGTTCCACCGCGACTGGCAAATCGACACCAGCCTCGCGCAACGCGGCGCCCTGCTCTCATCCCGCCCCGCTCTGCCCGAAGCCGCCCGCGAAATCTGGCTGCTGCAGCGTAAAGACGGCGCGCCGGGCAAAAACCTCGGCAAAACCACCGGCTGGATCCACCGCCTCAGCCTTGCCAGCCAAGGCGTGCATTTGTGGGGCGGCGTGCAATACCGCAAAATCGACGACGAGGGCCTGCACATCACGCGCGACGGCGAAGACATGGTGTTGCCGGTGGACCACGTGGTGATCTGCGCCGGGCAGGAGCCGCAACGCGAACTGGAGCCATCCCTGCGCGCCTTGGGCAAGCCGCTGCACATCATCGGCGGCGCCGACCGCGCCGGCGAATTGGATGCCAAACGCGCCATCCGTGCCGGCACCGAGCTGGCTTTGTCTGTTTGACGCCCACAGCGGCCAAATGCTTTCAGGTAGCCTGAAACCCGCACCCAATGCTGTTCGGGCTACCTGAAAACCTCGCCGAATCAACCCCAAAATACTCAGGGGCAAGCCGAAAGGCTTGCCCCTGAGTATTTGATCACCAACCCTAGGGCGTGTCGTCACAAAGTATTGCGGCGGTATTTTTGGTCAAAATCCGCATCTGCTGCGTTAAAAATGCTCGCAAGATGTCCAATCTTGCTGCGCTGGCTGGTTTTACTAGCGAAGCGTGTAAAACCGCCCTCTTCGAGTGAGCCTTGCAGCTGCAGATTTTGCCTCGGTAGCGCAGCGGACCTGCGAAGCTAAAAAACCGCTTCGCAAGCATTATGACGACACGCCCTAGTGTCTGTTGGCAGTCAATGCAATATTGAAACCATTGCTATGACTTAAAATTTCTTACGCTCAACTTTTCAGCCGCCTTTACTACGCCAGCCCGTCCGCCGGCGCCGCCGAACGGAGCAGGCTCTTCGGGGAGAAGGCTGCCCTCGGCGCGCAGCGGCCGGCAGCCGCCCCGATAAAGCCTGAGCAGCAAGGGCAGTTTGCGCAGCAAACCGGCAACCGCAGCCGCCTTTCTTTGCTGACTTTCTTTGGCGGCGCAAAGAAAGCAAGTGGCCGCGTGACCGCAGGAAATCCCCGTGGGACGGCCAGGAAGCACAAAGTTTGCCATTCAGTAGGCTTTACCCGTCATGGCCGCACGACAGTAACGGTTGCATATTATCCGGACTATCGAATCCAAACCGGCTCACAGCATATCCAAAAAACGGTGCCAGACCAGGCCGGCCATTTGGGCGGGCTGGCGCAATATGCCGCCGGGAAAGGCGCGGTGGGCGATGGATTCAAACACCTGCCAACGCTGCTCCCGCCCCAAAACGGCTTCGCTGCACACTTGGCCGGCCAATCCGGTGAGCGCCACACCGTGGCCGGAAAAACCCTGTAGCAGATACAACTCCGGCCCGATGCGGCGGAAATCCGGGGCGCGGTTCATGCTGATGTCCACGCGGCCGCCCCACACAAAATCGATTTTCACCTCGGCCAGCTGCGGAAACACTTTCAGCATGTCCTGCCGCATGCTGCGGCGCAGGGTTTCGGCATCCGGCTCGGCCTGACGGTAGTTGACTTTGCCGCCGAACAGCAGGCGGCCGTCGGCGCTTTTGCGGTAGTAATCGAGCACGTAGCGGGTGTCGCAGGCGGCGATGTTGCCGGGCAGAATGTCGCCGTTCCACTCGCCCAAAGGCTCGGTGGCGATCACATAGGTACCCACCGGCAGCATGTAGCGGCTGCGGTATTGATCCAAGGGTAAAGAATCCAAACGCGCAGGGAAGGTGTTGACGGCACACACCACATGCTGCGCCAGCACGCTGCCCTGCGGGGTTTCCACCCGCCACCAGCCTTCCTGCCGCCTCAGCTTGACGGCGGGTGTTTGCTCAAACAGCAACGCCCCCTGCCCGGCGGCGGCTTTGGCCAAGCCCAGGGTGTAGTTGAGCGGGTGCAGGTGGCCGGAATCGGTGTCGTAAAGCGCGCCGCAATAGCGGTTGCTGCCGATGTGGCGGCACACTTCGGCATGATCCCATTCGGTATAGCCGTGATAGCCGTAGCGTTGCGCGGCAGTGTCGCGCCATTGCTGAAGCGCCGCCATATGCTGCGGTTTCACCGCCACCGTGGCATAACCGCGCTGCCAGTCGCAATCGATGGCGTAGCGGCGGACGCGCTGCTCGACCAAATCCACCGCCTCGCCGCTCCATCGCCACAAGTCGCCCGCCCGCCCGGCACCCAGCAGTTTTTCCAGTTTTTCCATGCCGCAGGCGTAATCCTGAATCACCTGGCCGCCGTTGCGGCCGGAGGCACCGAAGCCGATGTGTTTGGCTTCCAGCAGTACGGCACGGGTGCCGGCCTCGGCCAGCGACAGGGCGGTACACACCCCGGCCAGACCGCCGCCGATGATGCAGGTATCGGTTTCGATGTCGTCCATCAGGGGCGGATAACGGTCGGGATACACGCAACTGGCGGCGTAGTAGGAATCAGCGGACGTCATAGCGGCTTCCTTAGGTTGGGAGAACGGGTTTCAGGTAGCCTGACAGGCTACCTGAAAAGGAAACGCCGCACACGGCGGCGTTTCCTTCAAACATGGTTAGGCTTGGTTTTGCGCAGCGGCTTCGGCAGCCGCCTGCCGGTAGGCCTGGGCGGTTTCGCGTTCGCGTTTGGTAATCTGGCGCATCATCAGATAATTGCCGGCAATCACCAAGGTGCCGACCACCGCAATCAAGATGGTGGCCAATACGTTCATCTGCGGGTCGAGGCCTAAGCGGATTTTCGAGAAAATCAACTGCGGCAGGGTGGTGTAGCCGGGGCCGGAGAGGAAGGAGGTGATCACCAAGTCGTCCATCGACAGGGTTACCGACAGCAGAAAACCCGAGGCGATGGCCGGCGCAATCAGCGGCAGGGTAATCACCCAGAAAATCTTCCACGGCTTGGCGCCCAAATCTTTGGCCGCCTCTTCCAGCGACTGGTCCAATTCGGCCAAACGGGCGCGGATCACCACCGTCACATAAGCCATGCACAGCGTGGTGTGCCCCAGCCAGATGGTAAACCAGCCGCGCTCGAACTGCAGCCAGGAAACGGCCGCGCCCTGCAACAGCGACTGCACTTGGTAAATCAGCATCACCACCGAGAGGCCGGTGATGATGTCGGGCATCACCATCGGCGCCGACACCATGCCCGCAAACAGGGTGCTGCCTTTGAAATGCTTGATGCGGGCCAAGGCATAGCCGGCCATGGTGCCCAGCACCACGGCGGCAAAGGCCGAAATCAGGGCGATGCGCACCGACAGCCACACCGCATCCAGAATTTCGCGGTTGGCCAGCAGGCGGCCGTACCATTGGGTAGAGAAACCGCCCCACACCGTCACCAAGCGCGATTCGTTAAAGGAATACACCACCAGCATCACGAGCGGGATATACAGGAAAGCCAAGCCCAAAAACAGCGAGGTTTTCAAAAACAGCGATGAGAAAGACAGCCTGTTAGCCACGGCCCACTCCTTCCAACTGACGGGTTTCATAATGGTGGAACAGTGCAATCGGCACCACCAGCAGCAAGACCATGATCACGGCCAGAGCGGAAGCCAGCGGCCAGTTGTTTTGGGCAAAGAATGCCTGCCACAACACTTTGCCGATCATCAGGTTTTCCGGCCCGCCCACCAGCTCGGGAATCACGAATTCGCCCACCGCCGGGATAAACACCAGCATCGAGCCGGCAATAATGCCGCTTTTCGACAAAGGCAGCGTGATGGTGAGAAAGGATTTCACCGGCCCGGCGCCCAAGTCGGCAGAGGCTTCCAGCAGGCGCAAATCCATTTTCAGCAACTGGGTGTAGAGCGGCAGAATCATAAACGGCAGATAGGTGTACACCATCACCAGATTCAGCGAAAAGGCGTTGTAAAACATATCCAAGGGCTGGCTGATGATGCCGGCCTGCAGCAGCATATTGTTGATGATGCCGTTTTGGCCGAGCAGACCCATCCAGGCATACACCCGCAGCAGCAGGGAGGTCCAAAACGGCAGCATGATCGCCAGCAGCAGCACATTGCGCCATTTTTCGCCGGAGCGCGCAATCGCATAGGCCACCGGATAACCCACCAACAGGCAGATCAGGGTGGTGTTGAACGCGGTCACGATGGAAGACAGGTAAATCCGTACATACAGATTGCTGCCTTTTTCATCGGTAAACGGGTTCAGCTCCAACCACAGCGACGACCAGAAATTGTCGAAAATATCGGCATAGTTCATGTAGCTGAGCGCCACATTCACGCGGCCGAAATCTTCGTCCACCGTATACAGCGGCGTATAGGGCGGGATGGCGATCGCCTGCTCGGCCACGCTGATTTTCAGCACAATGAAAAACGGGATCAGAAACAGCACCAGCAGCCACACATAGGGGATGCCGACCACCAGCCCCTGACCGGGCTTGAACTTGGTTTTCAAATCGTTCCACTTCATGTTCGGGCAGCCTTATCGGTTAGCGGGTCAGCGGCACGGGCTGGTTGGCCGGCCAGCTCAGATATACGGTTTCGTCCCAAGTGGGCGGCGTTTCGTTTTGCAGATACCAGCGCGAAGACGGTACCTGGCTCTTGATGATGCGGCCGCCGGGCAGGCGCACGTGGTAGATGGCGAAGCTGCCCAGATAGGCGATTTCCTCCACCGTGCCGGCGGCGCGGTTGTGTTCGCCCGCATCGGCCGGCGGCACTTTGTGCATATTGATGTCTTCCGGGCGGATACTCACCCACACGGTTTGGTCCTCCGGGCCGGTGATGCCGTGGTTGAGTAGGATGCGGTGTGCCAATTCGCCGCAGGCAATCTCGGCGTGGTCGGCTTCGTCCACCACCACCTTGCCTTCGAAGATATTGGTTTCGCCGATGAATTCGGCGGTAAAGCGGCTGTTGGGGAAGTCGTAGATTTCACTCGGCGTACCCACCTGCTGCAACTGGCCTTCCGACATGATGGCAATGCGGGTGGCCATGGTCATCGCCTCTTCCTGATCGTGGGTCACCATCATGCAGGTCACGCCCACCTCTTCCAGCGTGTTCACCAACTCGAGCTGGGTCTGCTGGCGCAGTTTTTTGTCCAAAGCGCCCAAAGGCTCGTCGAGCAGCAGCAGCTTGGGCCGTTTGGCCAGCGAGCGCGCCAGCGCCACGCGCTGCTGTTGGCCGCCCGACAATTGGTGCGGCTTGCGCTTGGCGTATTTGCTCATCTGTACCAGGCGCAGCATTTCCTCCACCCGGGCGGCAATCTCCTCTTTCGGCATTTTGTCCTGCTTCAGGCCGAAGGCGATATTCTGCTCCACCGTCATGTGAGGAAACAGCGCATAGCTTTGGAACATCATATTGATGGGGCGCTCGTAAGGTGCAAGGTGGGTGATGTCTTGGCCGTCGAGAATGATTTTGCCCTGGGTCGGCGTTTCCATACCGGCCAGCATGCGCAGCAGGGTGGATTTGCCGCTGCCCGAGCTGCCCAACAACGCAAAAATTTCATGCTGGTCGATACTCAAATCCACGTGGTCGACCGCGTATTGGTCGCCGAAGGTTTTCACCAAGCCCTGAATCTGCAGATACGGGGCGGCTTGGGTGGCACCGGAATGTTTTTCGGTCATGGTGGCATGGGCTCCATTGTGGGTGAAGTCGGTGAACGCAAACAGCAAACGGCGGCACACTCCGCCTTTACATTGCATAACAAAAGCGGGATTGTATTAGAGCCGCCCCCTCAGGGCAATGCCCCCAAGGCCGCCCGAGTGCTTTTTTCTGCCCCCTGGCGCCGGACTCCGCCCGTTCGTTGACATAAAATTACCGAAATCCGCCGCAGCGGCAAACACATCTCTGTTCAGGCAGCCCGCATGCCGCACCCGACAATGCGGCTGCATCCCAAGCACCTTAGTGATACCATGCCGCCTTTCCCCACCTCATCCCCATGCCCATGACCGCCAAACACATTCTGCTCGGCATCAGCGGCGGCATTGCCGCCTACAAATCCTGCGAACTCGTGCGCCTGCTGCAAAAACAGGGGCATACCGTGAGCGTGGCCATGAGCCGCGCCGCCGCCGAATTCGTTTCCCCGCTCACCTTCCAAGCCTTGAGCGGCCAGCCCGTGCTCACCGACACCCACGACAACCCCCACTACGGCAACGGCATGGCGCACATCAACCTCAGCCGCCGCGCCGACCTGATGCTGATCGCACCGGCCAGCGCCAACACCCTGGCCAAAATCGCCCACGGCGTGGCCGACAATCTGCTGACCAATCTTGCCGCCGCCCGCAACTGCCCGCTGGCCGTCGCCCCCGCCATGAACGTGGAAATGTGGCACAAGCCGGCCAACCAAAGAAACATCGCCCAACTGCAGGCAGACGGCATCACCGTGATCCTGCCGCAATACGGCGAACAGGCCTGCGGCGAAACCGGCTTGGGACGCATGCCCGAGGCGGCCGAACTGGCCGATCTGATTCCCGACCTGTGGACGCCGAAAACCCTGGCCGGCAAACGCGTGCTGCTCACCGCCGGCGCCACCTTCGAAGCCATCGACCCCGTGCGCGGCATCACCAATCTTTCCAGCGGCCAAATGGGCGTGGCGCTGGCACGCGCCTGCCGCGCCGCCGGCGCCGAAGTCAGCCTGATACACGGCCAGCTTCAGGTAGCCTTACCTGCCGGCTTGACCGAAACCGTGCGCGCCGACAGCGCCGACGACATGTTTGCCGCCGTGCATCAACGGGTTGCCGGCTGCGACGTATTCATCAGCGTGGCCGCGGTGGCCGACTATAAGGTCAGCAACCGCAGTAGGCAAAAACTGAAAAAAGACGGCAGCGGCCGCCCGCCCGCCATCGAGCTGGCCGAAAACCCCGACATTCTGGCCAGCGTGGCCGCCCTGCCCGACGCGCCCTACTGCATCGGCTTTGCCGCCGAAAGCGAACGCGTGCTGGAGTACGCCCGTGCCAAACGGCTGAAAAAAGGCATTCCGCTGATGATTGCCAACCAAGTGGCGCAGGCCATGGGCAAAACCGTCAACCAAGTTACCCTCATCAGCGAACGCCACGAAACCGCCCTGCCCGAAATGAGCAAGCCCGACACCGCCGCCGCCATTGTGGCCGAACTGGGCAAGCTGCTGCCCTAAAAGCCCCCTGGCGCACACAAGCCAAAGCGGCGGAGCACTGACTCTCCGCCGCTTTGGCTTGAACATCCGCTTTCTCCCAAACCGAAACAGGCTACCTGAAACCTTTCAGGTAGCCTGTTCGCATATCGGCGATGCCCGAAGCGGCAGATTAATCTTCGCCGGCAAAAGACAGCAAAATATTGAGCAGGCTGCTGAAGATGTTGTAGATGGCCACAAACAGAGTCAGCGCCGCGCTGATGTGGCTGTCTTCGCCGCCTTCAATCACCATGCGCACCTGCAGCATGATCAATGCCGAGCTCACCAGCACAAACAAGGCGGATACGGTCAGCGCCAGCGCCGGCACTTGCACGAAGAAGCCGGCCACCATGGCAATGATGGCCACCACGAAACCGATGGTGACAAAACGCGCCAAGCTGCTGGTTTGGATGGCGGAGGTTTTCGCCAGCGCCGCCATGGTGAGGAACACGGCGGCGGTCATCACGGCGGCGATGCCCACCAACTCGATGCCGTTGCTCAAAGACAGGCTGTAGTTCAGGATCGGGCCGAGGGTAAAGCCCAAGCCGAAAGTCAGCACCATCAGCAGGGCGGCGCCCACATTGCTGTATCGGTTTTTCTCAATCAGAAAGCTCATGCCGTAGAAAAAGGCGAAGAAAACGGCCAGGGCAATCCAGCGGTTGCCGACAAAGCTGTAAATGCTCAGGCCGGTGCTCATGGCGGCAAACGCGCCGGCGGCGGCGGGAATGAAAGACAAACCGAGCAGGCCGTAGGTTTTGCGCAGCACGGTGTTTTGCGCGGAAACGCCGCTGCCCGCCTCGGTGTAGTCGTAAGCATTACGCGGTTGCATAAAAGCTCCTTTTAATATGTGGTTGAACAGAATTATTGGGATGAAACTGCTTTCACGAGAACAAGCTCTAAACAAGGGCGGGATTGTAACAGCAAATCCGCCACTTGCGTGAAAAACCGCAACAGGCTGCCAAATGGCGGCGCTGGCGCTTTTTGCAAGTGCCGCAACCGTTTCAGGTAGCCTCTTCGCCGGCGATGGCGCATAATCCGTGCTTTGCCGCCACTCGGAACCGCCATGTCCGCCCCTCTTTACGCCGTTTTCGGCAACCCCGTCGCCCACAGCCGCTCGCCGCTGATCCACCAAATGTTTGCCCGTCAGGAAGGCGCGGCCATCCGTTACGAACGCATTCTGGCCGAACCCGGTGCTTTCGAGCAGGCGGCCGCCGGCTTTTTTGCCGCCGGCGGGCAGGGCGCAAACGTTACCGTGCCGTTCAAAACCGACGCCTGCCGCTGGGCAGACGGCCTGTCCGAACGCGCCCGTGCCGCCGGCGCGGTCAACACCCTGATCAAACAGGCCGACGGCCGCATCACGGGCGACAACACCGACGGCGCCGGCCTGCTGCGCGACATCACCGCCAACCTTCAGGTAGCCTTGGCCGGCAAACGCCTGCTGCTGCTCGGCGCGGGCGGCGCCGCCCGCGGCGTGATGCTGCCGCTGCTGCAGGCCGGCCCGGCTGCACTGACGGTGGCCAACCGCACCGCCGGCAAAGCACAGGCGTTGGCCGAGGCGTTCGGCGCGCAAGCCTGCCCGCTGGCCGACCTGCCCGCCGGCGGCTTCGACGTGGTCGTCAACGCCACCTCCGGCGGCCTCAGCGGCGAACTGCCGGCGCTTGCCCCCGCCGTACTGTCGGCCTGCGAACTGGCTTACGACATGGTCTACGCCGCCGAGCCCACCGCCTTTATGCGCTTCGCCGGACAAGCCGGCGCCCGCCGCTGTGCAGACGGTTTGGGCATGCTGGTGGAACAGGCCGCGGAATCTTATTACTTATGGCGCGGCTTCCGCCCCGACACCGCTCCCGTGCTGGCCGCCATGCGGGCCGGCTGACACCTTTGGAGCATACCTAGGGCGTGTCGTCACCAAGCGTTGCGGCGGGTGTTTGCTCAAAACCCGCATCTGCGGCCTTATCCCCAAGGGGGCGCAGAAAATGCCCGCAAGATGTCCGATTCTGCTGCGCCGGCCGGTTTTACCGGCGCAGGGTGTCAAACCGCCCGCTTCGGGTGAGTCCGGCAGCTGCGGGTTTTGCCCCGGTAGCGCAGCGGACTGGCGAAGCAAAAAAACCGCTTCGCAAGCATGGGGGCGACACACTCTGGCAATTTTTGCTCAAAAATACATCAAATAACAAAATTTATAATAACCCCAAGCTCCGGACGCAGCCAACCGGCCTGTCTTGCATAAAAAACGCCGCTGCACGGGAAAGGCAGCGGCCAAGGGGAATGCCTGCTACTGCGATGGGAAGCAGCGCCGGCATGGGAATTATACTCCAGACGCCGAAATAAAACCGCTTTCCGCCGTGAAGAATGACAATCCAACACTTTGAAATAAAAAGGCTTACAAAACCGAGACGTAACAACAGCAAACAAAACAAAACAAAACAAAACAATTTTTTACATTTTGTTTTGTGCTTCCTTTCCGCCCTTTAAGCCGTGCCGTCAAACTGCTTGCGGGCGGTTTTTTCGGTTTCGCCAACCCAAGCAGCCGGCACGGCCAGACGGGTTCTCTGGCGCGCATTTCCTTACCCCTGCGGGATCAGGCCGCAAACACGGATTTTGCCCGCAACACCGCCACAAACCATCATCCGCAGCCTTTGGCACGGTTTTCGTGAAACTGCGCCTGCCAATCGGCAAACCTGCCCTGCTCAATGGCCTCACGCATCTCCTCCATCATCACTTGGTAGAAATGCAGATTGTGGATGGTGTTCAATTGCGCGCCCAAAATTTCGCCGGCTTTGTGCAGGTGGTAAAGATAGGCACGGCTGAAGTGGCGGCAGGTATAGCAGGTGCAGCTTTCGTCCGGCGGGCGGGTGTCGTGCCTGTGCTTGGCGTTTTTGATTTTGATGTCGCCGAAGCGGGTAAACAGCCAACCGTTGCGGGCGTTGCGGGTGGGCATCACGCAGTCGAACATATCGATGCCGTGCGCCACGCCGTAGACCAAGTCCTCCGGCGTGCCCACGCCCATCAGATAGTGCGGTTTGTGTTCGGGCAGCATCGGGCCGACGGCGCGCAGCATGCGGTACATTTCGGGCTTGGGTTCGCCCACCGAAAGGCCGCCGACGGCCAAGCCGGGGAAGTCGAATGCTTCCAAGCCTTTCAACGACTCTTCGCGCAAGTCTTCATACATGGCGCCTTGCACAATGCCGAACAGCGCATTCGGGTTGTTCAAATCTTCAAACGCTTTTTTAGAACGTTCCGCCCAGCGCAGGCTCATTTGCAGCGACCGGCGCGCCTGTTCGTGCGTGGCTTCGCCGGGCGTGCATTCGTCGAGCTGCATGGCGATGTCGGAATTGAGCACGGTTTGGATTTTCATGGAGATTTCGGGCGACAGAAACAGCTTGTCGCCGTTGATCGGGCTTTTGAACATGCAGCCTTCTTCGGTGAGCTTGCGCATATCGGCAAGCGAAAACACCTGAAAACCGCCCGAATCGGTGAGAATCGGCTTGTTCCAGCCGATAAACCCATGCAGGCCGCCGAATGCTTCGATGACTTCCAAGCCGGGGCGCAGCCATAAATGATAGGTATTGCCCAAAATAATCTGCGCTTTAATGTCGTGCAGATTTTGCGGCGTCATCGCCTTCACCGAACCGTAAGTGCCCACCGGCATGAACACCGGGGTCTCGATGCTGCCGTGGTTGAGCATGAGCGTGCCGCGGCGGGCGTAGCCGTCTTTTTTGTGCAGGGTAAATTGAAGCATGGCGGGCGGTTCTTTGCGGAAAACAAGGCGGCGGATTATAGCGGATTTTGCCGCGCCGCGTTTTCAGGCAGCCAAAGCCCCGGTGTCATGCCCGGGCTACCTGAAAAGCGGATGGGATTGGAGCAAACTGCTTTTCAGGCAGCCTGAACCAAGGCGTGGCGCAGGCAGTATTGGACAGCCCCAAGGCCGGGCGTTAAGGCACCGAGTCATGCGCCCGCCGCTGCGCCTGACGGCGGCGGTACTGCCAGGGCGCCTGCGGGCGCGGGCGCTGCCACAAACCATTGCGCCGCCATCTGGCTTCCCGCTCTGCGGCGGCATAGCGGGCATATTGCCCGGGCGGCTGGCGGCGTGCGGCACGGCGGCGGTCGTGCCAGGCGCAGCCTTCGGCAAGCTGGCGCAGATTGGCATCGGCCCCGTTGTGCCAGATTCGGGCCACTTCGCGGCCGTAGCGGTCTTGCGCCACCACTTCGAAACGCACCGGATGATGGAGCAGATGACTGGCCAAACGGTCGCGGCAGGCGCGGCCTTCGGCCTGGTTGATTTCGGGAGCGTCGATGTCGGCCAGGCGGATTTTGCGGCGGCGGCCGCCGGCATCGCGGATGTGCACCGTATCGCCGTCCCACACCCGCACCACTTCGCCCTGCTCCGCCGCCTGCGCCCATACGGGCAGGCAGCAGCAGATCAGCAAAGCGGTTTTCAGGTAGCCTGCGGGGGTGCGGCGGACGCGCAGCAAGGCGGGCAGTTTGATTTTGATCATGCCGTGTCTCTCAATCTTTGCGCACCAGATTGTCGCCATCGCTCGGATGCAGCCGTGTTCAGAGTGGTGTCCGGCATCTGCATGAAGATGGACACCGCCAACAGCAGCGGCAGCCGGCGCGAAGGCGGCATAGAGGGAGCGCTCATATATCAAGACGGGGAAGCGGAATGCGGAAAGACGCACCAACGACAGAACGGCCGTCGGCCAGGGCTTTCAGGTAGCCTATCAGCCTTCTTTCGCCACCATCCAGCCGACACCGCGGATGTTTTTGATGTGTTCTTTGCCGATTTTTTTGCGCAGGGCGTGAATCAGATAATCGATGGCGTTGCTTTCCACCTCTTCGCCCCAGCCGTAAACCTTGTCTTCCAAATCGCTGCGCGAATGGATGGTGCCGGGGCGCGTCAGCAGGGCCTGGAGTACGGCGAATTCCTTGTTGCTCAACAGCACGGCATCCGGCCGGCCGAGAATATGCACCCGATACGCGGCCGGATCCAGCGTCAGCACGCCGTTGCCGGGCTGCGGCGCGCTTTGGCCGCTGTGGCGGCGCAGCACAGCACGGATGCGGGCCAGCAGCTCGGCCATATCGAAGGGCTTCACGATGTAATCGTCGGCGCCGCCGTCCAAGCCGGCTAGGCGGCTGTTCAAATCGTCGCGTGCCGTCACAATCAGCACCGGCACCGGATTGCGGCTGCCGCGCACAGCCTGCAACACCTGCAAGCCGTCCTGCCCCGGCAAGCCCAAATCCAGCAGCACCAAATCGTAAGGCTGTCCGGCCAGCGCCGCCACCGCCTCCGTGCCGCTTGCCACCCGATCCACCACATAGCCGGCATCCTGCAGGCTACCTGAAACCGCCTCCGCAATCATGCGGTCGTCTTCCGCCAGCAATAAACGCACCGTCTTCCCCCGTGTCCGCAGCGGCATCAAAACCACAAGGGTTTGTAACGCGCCAGATAATAAATCACGGCCAAGCACAACATGGCCGACACATAGCCGGCATTCGATTTTGCCGAACGCGGCGGATTTTTGATGCAGAGAAAACCGAAGCCGATGTACACCAGCACCAAGACCAACTTCACGCCCAACCACACCGCATTGCCAAACGGCACCCAACCGGCGGCAAACATCAGCAAGAAGCCGGTGAGCAGCAGCAGGGTGTCGTTCGCATGCGGCAGAATGCGCAAAACTTTCGGCAACGCCCGCTGCGGCCGCCACATCCGCAGCCAGAAGCGCAGGTTAAACAACAGCACCGTGATGCCGACAAACAATAAATGGCTGTGCTTGGCCGCCACATACATCATGACTCCTACTCCTGACTGTTTTTGAGGCTACCTGAAGGAAGCCCGTTGTGTTTGATAAACGGCTTTGGGGTCTGTTGATAGCGCAACACTGTGCTCGAGGAAGCAGTTTTCGCGCTAAAAACCGCGGATGCCGCGCGCAAATGGGCGCTAAGCGGCCGGACACTCGGCCGGCATCGGCAACACCGCAGGCATGATTTTTAAACGCAAATACCGCCCCAACGCGCCGATGCCACGACCTAAGTGTCAACCGACCCCAAGGTCGCCGGGTACGCCGCCGCCAGTTTTTCCACCGCCAATAAATAAGGCGGCCGGTTGCGGCGGTTGAGAAAGCCGTAATGCAACACCGCATAATCCTGCTGCGGCAACGCCGACAGCCATTGCCGCACCGCCTCCGCCTCGCGGGTGCCTTCCGCGTGGCCGGGATACAGTACCACGGTCAGCAGGCCGCCGGGCTTCAGCACCGCCAAAGCCTGCGCCAATGCCCGCAGGGTGGTGTCGGTTTGGGTGGTACGGTTTTTGTCGCCGCCGGGCAGATAACCGCAGTTGAATGCCGCCACATCCGCCGCCTGCGCCACATAATCCGCCAAGCGCTCATGCCCCGCCGCCACCAAACACACCCGCCCGTCGTCCACGCCGGCCGCCTGCAAACGCGCCCTCGTCGCAACCAAAGCCGCTTCCTGCACATCAAAGGCATACACCCGTCCGCTCTCGCCGGCCAGCTGCGCCAATCGCAGCGTATCGTGACCGTTGCCGGCAGTGGCGTCCACCGCGCAGCCGCCTTCCGGCAGCCAAGCCGCCCACAGGCGGTGGGCGAAAGGCAGGATATTGTCTAAACGGGTCATCGCATTGGGTCAGGTTCGGCAGCGTCTGGGGCTACCTGAAAAAACAAACGGTCAAAATGGCGGCTTCATCAGATAGCGGCCGGGCATCATACGGCACCGGCCGGAACGGTCTTCTATTGCAAAGGTCTCAGGCCGACTTGTTGCTGTGCCGGCCTCTGGATGCCCATACCCAAACCGCAAAGGCAGCAATACGAACAATCCTCTTCCTATCGGTTTCCGTGATGCCTTCTGCCTTACCACCCAAGCATCTTCATGAGCATTGGTTTTTATCTGACTCCGATAAGGACAGGAAAGTTACAATGAGAGTATTGGATTTCACAAGAACGACCATCTGATTGACATTTTCGCATCGCCTCACTCACTGCTTGTCTAGCTGTCTCTCCTCCCCCTATCCCAGTAATTCCATTACCGGGAACAACAGCCAGACAGCCATTTGTAATTGAGCCAACTATCTTGCAATTTCTCGTCCCACAGCGCTGCAAGGCATTTCTACGAGCAGCCTGAATGCTGTCCTCATCTTCCGATGTACCAGAGCGACCTGCTTCAAAATCAGCAGCCAATGCACCATATTTGTTTTGCCAGACCTCCCTAGGCTGGACTGGTGCAGTATAACCATCATAACCGGGATGACTGGGGTTGCTGCGTCGGTGGATTTCCTGTATTGCCGCCCCTGCCGGTTGTTGCGCCAGCGCGGCATTGGATAAAAACAGCAATACGGCACAGGTAAAAATACGAATCACCGCCTTCATGTCCTTCTCCTTTTTTATGTCGGTTTCCTTAGCGCCAATCACGGCAACGGGCCGGCACATCCGGCCGCCAACCGTACAGGCTGCCTGCAGGCAGTGCATTATAAGCCATCCGTGCACCTGCCCGCATCTTGCGCTGCAAGGGGCGGCGTCCCGCTATATAATCGCCTCCCCGCCATCCGCCCGTATCCGCCATGCAAACCGCCACCCTGATTTCCCTCGCCGCCGTCGGCTTTCTCGGCGGCGGCCACTGCGCCGGCATGTGCGGCGGCCTCAGCAGCGCCTTCGCCCTGCAACTGCCGCCCCATCTGCCGCGCTGGCGTTTGATTTTACTGATGAATGCCGGCCGTATCGGCAGCTATGTGCTCATCGGCATGCTGCTCGGCGGCCTCGGCCAATTCGGTCTTTCGCTCGACCACACCCGCAGCCTGCAAACCCTGCTGTTTGCCGCCGCCAATCTACTGCTCTTTTTGGTGGGTCTGTATCTGGCCGGCCTCAACCACAGCGCGGCACACATCGAACGCCTCGGCCGTCCCGTTTGGCGGCGGCTCAACCCCCTGCTCAACCGTCTGCTGCCCATCAAAAGCCACGCCGCCTGCTTGGGCGCGGGCATCTTGTGGGGCTGGCTGCCCTGCGGCTTGGTCTACAGCGCCTCGCTCTACGCCTTGGGCAGCGGCCGCCTGTCCGACGGCGGCCTGCTGATGCTGGCCTTCGGCCTCGGCACCCTGCCCAACCTGCTGCTGATGGGCTGGTTTGCCGGCCGGCTGCAGTCTCTGTTGCAAAACCGCCTCTTCCGCCTTGCCGCCGGCCTCTGCGTGGCCGCATGGGCGCTATGGCAGCTCCATACGGCTTTTCAGCTGTGGCAAACCTAAACCTTGCCCCTTGTTCCCCCTTCCCCACCGCCGCCTGTACCGCTCCCGGCGCTTGACAGCGTAGACCGGGCAGGAAACACACCGCTATAATCGGAAAAAAGCTGCGCGACAGCACAACAACCAATAAAAATTATCTGTGTGGGGAAATCATCATGCATGCACTGCTTCTGCTCTTGCTGCTGTTTGTCTTACTGCTGCTCTACTCCCGTCAGCTGCACCGGCAAAAATGGCACGACGAAACGGACGAATGCCGTTTTTTCAGTCAGGCCTACAAACCGGATGCCGAGAAAAAACACCCCAACGCCTGATGTGCCGGCCGGCAAAACAGCCGCAGCGCCTAATCGGCATTGCGGCTGTTCGTGCTGCTTCACGGCCGGGTTGCGCCATCAGTCAGCGATTTTCAGCAAATGGCCCAGCTTCTCCGCCTTGGTGTTCAGGTAGCCTTCATTTTCCGGATTCACGCCCACCTGCAGCGGCACCCGCTCCACCACATTGATGCCGTTTAAGCGCATGGTGGCCAACTTCTCCGGATTATTGGTGAGCAGGCGGACTGCCGCCACGCCCAGATGGCGGTAAATTTCTCGTGCCAGCGTGAAATCGCGCGCATCAATCGGCAGCCCCAGCGCCAAATTGGCCTCCACCGTATCCATACCGGCATCCTGCAGCTTGTAGGCACGGATTTTGTTGATCAGGCCGATGCCGCGCCCTTCCTGGCGCAAATACACAATCACCCCCCGCCCTTCGGCCTGCACCGCCTGCATGGCGGCCTGCAGCTGCGGGCCGCAGTCGCACTTTTGCGAAAACAGCGCGTCGCCGGTCAGGCATTCGGAGTGGATGCGCGACAATACCGGCCCGCCTTGCGCCACGTCGCCCATCACCAAAGCCACGTGCTCCCGACCGCTCGCGGTTTCTTCAAAACCGTGCAGGGAAAACAGGCCGTATTCGGTCGGCAGGCGGCAGGCGGCGACAAAGCGCAGCCGTTGTGCGTGTGTGTGGGAGTCGTTCATTCTGTTTCCGGTGGGGTTGGAGATTGCGCCAAGCCGGACAAGGGCTCGGCCAAGGCCAGCGCCAAACCGCTCCAATGGCTGAGGGCGTTATCGTCGAAGGCCGACGGGCGGCGGCTTTCCAAATACAGCACGCCCAATACGCGGCCGCTGCTCTGGCACACGGGCACGGCCAGCTGGCTGCCGTCTTGATGCCGGGTGCCGGCCAAATCGCCGTGACGCAGCCAGGCCGCCACATCGTCGATTTGGTTCAGCCAACCGGTTTGCGCGCTGCGCGCCGCCAAATGGCGGACGGCCGCTGCGGCCAAATCCTGCTCGGCCGCCACCACGTCTTCCGCCTCTTCGCCCCGGCTGCACAAACGTACCAGCTTGTCCGGCGCCGCCAGCCAGTACACCGCCGCCAAACTGGCCGGCGCGGCATCGTGAAAAGAATCCAGCGCCATAAACACGCGGCGCAGCAAATCGGTGTGTTCGGGCGTGTGCGGCAAATATTCGGCCAAACCGGCATCGGTGTGCCGGTACCACAGCAGTTGCGGCTCAATCGAAGCCTGGCCGCCGGCCATCACGGTTTGGGCGGTCAGCAAGGCTACCTGAACGGCCTCCGGCGGCAGTTTCAGGCCTTGAGTACGCAAATAATCGCGGATCAAAACGGCGGACATATCGGGTTTCCGTTATTCAAACAGCGGCCGGCCAACAGAACGGGCGAGGCCTGCGTGCTGTTTTCAGGCAGCCTGCACGCCGCATCATCCGGCGTGACAAAGCGCATACGGGCAATCAAGAAAACAGCACCCGGCCGCCGGCCCTGCCGGTTTTACTTCGCTTCGCTGCGGTTGCTCAACACTTGGTCGATCAAACCGTAGCGTTTGGCCTCGTCGGCCGACATAAAGTTGTCGCGGTCGGTGTCCCGTTCCAATTCTTCCAAAGTGCGGCCGCAGTGCTGCGCCATCAACTCGTTCAATTTGGCTTTCAGCTTCAGCAGCTCTTTGGCATGGATTTCGATGTCGGAAGCCTGGCCGCCCAAACCGCCGCTGATCAGCGGCTGGTGAATCATGATGCGGCTGTTGGGCAGGGCGAAACGCTTGCCCTTGGCGCCGGCCGACAGCAAAAACGCGCCCATGCTGGCCGCTTGGCCCAAGCACAGGGTGGACACGTCGGGCTTGATGAAATTCATGGTGTCGTATATCGACATACCGGCGGTCACCGAGCCGCCGGGGCTGTTGATGTAGAGGAAAATTTCTTTATCCGGGTTTTCGCTCTCCAGAAACAGCAATTGGGCCACCACCAGATTGGCGGTTTGGTCGTTGACCGGGCCGACCAGAAAAATAATCCGCTCTTTGAGCAGGCGCGAATAAATATCGAAGGCGCGCTCGCCGCGGCCGCTCTGTTCGATCACGGTGGGCACCAGATAGCTATTGGTGATTTCGGGCAACATCGTATGCTCCTCCATAATGGTTAATCAGGCTACCTGAAACCTTTTCAGGTAGCCTGATTCGAGATTCCGGCTTAAGCCTGCTGGCCCATCACCTCATCGAATGCCAAGGCTTTTTCGTTCACTTTGGCCTGCTCCAGCACGTATTTCACCACATTGGCTTCGACGGCCAGAGAAGTGGGACCCTGCAGGCGGCTGCGGTCGGCAAAATACCATTCCACCACTTCTTGCGGGTCTTCGTAGCTTTCGGAGAAATCGGCCACCACCGCTTTGATCTGCTCTTCGCTGGGCTCCAGCTTCTGGCTGCTGACCAGCTCGGCCAGAATCAGGCCCAAGGCCACGCGGCGCTCGGCCTGCTCGTTGAACATATCGGCCGGCAGATCCAGGTTTTGGGTGTCCATGCCTTGGTTGGCAAAGTTTTGGCGCATGTCGTCGGCCAAGCGGGCGGCCTCTTCGCGCACCAATACTTTCGGCACTTCGATTGCGGTTACGTCCAGCAGCGCCTGCATCACGTTTTCTTTGGTTTGGTTTTCCACGCGGCGGCTCACTTCGCGCTGCACGTTTTTCTTCACTTCTTCGCGCATTTTGGCCACGTCGCCGTCGGCAATGCCCAAAGATTTGGCGAATTGTTCGTCAACCGGCGGCAATTCGGCTTCGGCCACGTTTTTCAGGGTGATCACGAATACCGCGGTTTTACCGGCCACATCGGCACCGTGGTAGTCTTCGGGGAAGTTCACTTCCACTTCTTTCACATCGCCTTCCTTCATGCCCAGAATGCCGGATTCGAATTCCGGCAGCATGCGGCCTTGGCCGAGAATGAAGGGATAGTTTTGCGAAGAGCCGCCGTCAAACGGCTCGCCGTCGATTTTGCCGGCAAAATCGATGATCACGCGGTCGCCGTCGCGCGCTTCTCGCTCCACGCGGTTGAAGCGGGTGCGCTGCTGGCGCAGGATGTCGATGGTTTTTTCCACTTCGGCTTCGCCCACTTCGGTGGTGACTTTTTCGATTTCCTTGCCGCTCAAATCGCCCAGTTTGACTTCGGGAAACACTTCGAAAGTGGCGGCCACTTTGAAGGTTTTCTCGTCATCTTGCTGTTCCAAAGCATCGAAAGCCAGCAGGCCGGCCAGTTTGATGCCTTCTTCGGAAACGGTTTGCGCGAATTTTTGGCGCAGTTGTTCGTTCAACACTTCATCGCGGATACCGGCACCGTACATAGACTCGATCATGCGCAGCGGCGCTTTGCCCGGACGGAAACCGTCCACGCGGGCGCGGCGTTGGGCGGCTTGCAGTTTCTTCTGTACGGCGGCTTCTACGTCGCTCCATGCCAAATCCAGCACCAGCTTGCGCTCGAGACCTTCCAATTTTTCTACGGTGATACTCATGGTTAATCCTTAATGAAATGAAAGATTCCGCCGGGGCTGTGCCCGCACGGGAGATTCAGTTGGCCGCCGCCCTCAGGCTGCGGCAAAAAATGAAAAGCGCGAGTGTACCACACTTTCGCGTTTTGTCGTGGGCGGGCAAACGGCAGACCGCCCTGAGGTTTCAGGTAGCCTGCCGTACGCCTTAGCGTCTGTTCTACAGCCTTCTTCTAAAGCGGTTTTGAGCGGCCACAAGCGCGCATGCCGGAAGGTGCCCAAAGAGGGCGGTTTGACACGCTTCACCGGTCAAACCGCCCGGCGCAGCAGGATTGGACACCCTGCGGGCATTTTTATTATCCCGTAGGGTGGCGCGAGGGGACTTTGAACAGGCTCTTAAGCCGCCAGCTCCGCCAATAAAGTGCGCATCGCCGACCAGGCATCGCCGTCTTCCGCACCTTTGATCATGCGGTCGATGGCGGCACACTGTTGCAGGGCGGCCACCAAGCGGGCGGGCGCAATGCGGCGCACGGCCTGCGGCGCCAGCTGCTGTTTGCTGCCCCACAAACGCAGGCTGTTGCGCACCTGAGCCACGGTTTGCCCTTGTTTGAAGGCGGCGGCCAAACGGATCAGGGTGCGCACGTCTTCGGCCACCGACCACAACAGCAACACCGGCTCTTCGCCTTCCGCCTGCAAGCCCTCAATCAGGCGCAACACGCGCTCGGCGTCGCCCGACATCCAAGCCTCGGTAAGCTGGAAGGCATCGAAGCGGGCCACATCGGCCACGGTACGCTCGGTTTCTTCCGCTGTGAGCAAATGCCCGGCCGGATAAAGCAGCGCCAGTTTGTCCACTTCCTGTTTGGCGGCCAACAAATTGCCCTCCACCTTGGCGGCAAACAAGGCCAGCGCCTCGTTTTCAATGTCCAAACCGGCCTGCTGCAAACGGCCGCGCAGCCAAGCCGGCAAGGCCTTGCCGGCCACGGGCTTGGCCTCTGCCACGGTACCGGCTTTGGCCAGCGCGGCAAACCACTTGCTTTGCAGCTGCGCGCGCTCCAGTTTGGGCAGCATCACAACAATCACCGTATCCGGCGGCAGATCGGCGGCCAACCGCTCCAGAGCCTCGCCGCCGGGTTTACCCGGTTTGCCGTTGGGGATGTGCACTTCAATCAGTTTCAAATCGGCAAACAGACCCGTGCTGCCGGCCGAGGCCAGCAGTTCCTGCCAGTCGAAACCGCTGTCGGCGGTATAGACTTCGCGGTTCAGGTAGCCTTGCGCCTTGGCGGCGGCCCGCAAATCGTCCAGCGCCTCCACCCGCAGCAAATCTTCCTCACCGTGTATCACATACAGCGGATGCAGCGGTGCGGCCAGGCTTTCCGCCAGCCGCTTGATGTCCAAAGCGGCCATTATTCGGCTTTCAGGTAGCCCAAACGGCGCACCAGCTGTTCGGCGGCGTCCACCCGCATTTCCGCCCACAACAGCGCTTCTTCTTCCTGCTTGCCCAAGATATCGCGGTCGTGATAATCCAAAGGGCGGCGCACGGTGACATCCAGCGGATGCACGGCTTCGCGGCCTTCAAAACGCACTTCCGCCCGCACCCGCAACACCAGCATATACTCCTTCACCGTGCCGGATAAGTTAATACTTCGAATATCGCGCCGCGTTTCCACATCTTTCACCTGCAGCAGCCCACCGGCAAACGTATTGTCCACCCGCACATGGCGGCGCAGCAGCTCGGTTTCCAACACCTGCTGCATGGCTCCGCCCTGCACCGCCCACACACGTTGCGACAGCCCGGCCGATGCAGCCGGTTCGCTGCCGGCCAGGCGGAAACCGCAGGCGGAAAGCAAAACCGCCAACGCCAGAGGAATGTATTTGTTCATTTCGGATTCTTCCTTCCATTGCGTGCCGCATAGAAACAGGCTACCTGAAAGCTGCTTTCAGGTAGCCTGTTTGCTTAAGCCAGTTTCGCTTTCAGCAATTCCTGCACCTGCTGCGGATTGGCTTTGCCTTTGCTGGCTTTCATCACTTGGCCCACCAGCGCATTAAAGGCTTTTGCCTTGCCTGCTTTGAATTCTTCCACCGATTTGGCGTTGCCCGCCAACACTTCGTCGATGATTTTCTCAATCGCACCGGTATCGGTCATTTGTTTCAAACCGTCGCGTTCGATAATGGCTTCGGCATCCAAATCGCTGTCCCACATTGCTTCAAACACCTGTTTGGCCAGTTTGTTGCTTAATGTGCCGTCGGCGATTTTCGCCACCAACCCGGCCAAGCGGTCGGCCTGAATCGGGCTTTCAGACAGGCTTAAGCCTTCTTTGTTCAATGTGGCGGCCAATTCGCCGTTCATCCAGTTTGCCACCAGTTTGCCTTGTCCGCTGGCTTGTGCGGCTGTTTCAAAGAAAGCGGCTTGTGAACGGCCGGCGGTTAACAAACGGGCATCGTAGTCGCTCACGCCGAAATCGCGGATAAAGCGTTGCGCCATTTCAGACGGCAGCTCAGGCATTTCGCTGCGGGCGCGTTCCATTTGCGCGTCGGAAATGATCACCGGCAGCAAGTCAGGGTCGGGGAAATAGCGGTAGTCGTGCGCATCTTCTTTCAGGCGCATCACGCGGGTTTCGCCTTTATCGGGGTCGAACAGCATCGTTGCCTGCTGCACTTTACCGCCGTCTTCCAAAATTTCAATCTGGCTTTCCACTTCATAATTAATCGCCTGCTCCAAGAAGCGGAAAGAGTTTAAGTTTTTGATTTCACGGCGCGTACCGAATTCCTGCTGCCCCTTCGGACGCACCGATACGTTGGCATCAATACGGAACGAACCTTCCGCCATATTGCCGTCGCAAATATCCAACCACGTTACCAAGCCGTGCAAAGCCTTGGCATAAGCCACAGCCTCGGCAGCGGAACGCATTTCCGGCTCGGAAACCACCTCCAGCAGAGGCGTACCGGCACGGTTGAGGTCGATACCCGTTGCGCCGTTCAAACCTTCATGCACCGATTTGCCCGCATCTTCTTCCATGTGCGCACGGGTTACATTGATGGTTTTGACTTCGTCGCCCACCACAATCTCCAATTTGCCGTGTTCTACAATCGGCAAATCCAACTGGCTGATTTGATAGCCTTTGGGTAAATCGGGGTAGAAGTAGTTTTTACGGTCGAATACGTTTTTGCGGTTGATTTTCGCATCCAAAGCCAAACCGAGCTTGATGGCTTTTTCCACCACTTCGCAGTTCATCACCGGCAATACGCCCGGCAAAGCACACTCCACCACACTGGCATGCGCGTTCGGCTCGGCACCGAAAGCGGTAGAAGCACCGCTGAAAATTTTGGATTTGGTATTTAATTGGACATGGATTTCCAGTCCGATTACGGTTTCCCAGGTCATAAAAAATCTTTCAAAATCAAGGAATATTTTAACTATTAGAGTAAATTAAGTTCACGAAATTATAAGGCTATATCATGTATTTAGCCATTTATAATGAAATTTAAAAAATCTAAATTACTCAACGGCATATTTGATAACTTTTTCTTTGCCATCGGGATAATGACGTATGATATCTCCATTATCACGACGATATATCACAACTTCGCGTTGTTTTTTATCTGCCATCCATGCGTTAAATACAACATGAAGGCGACGCTGCTGTTCTAGCAATTCTTCACGTTTAGCCATTTGGATTCTCTCAAATTTTAGGCATTCCCAAAATAAACTTACATTTAGAAAAAAGATACTTATTGTATGTGGAATTTATCACTCAAGCAATCAAAATGCCCATCATGAATACAAAATATCTTGAACAATTCGGTCTACACGTTCGCTCTTTACGCCTAAGCCAAAATCTTAGTCAAGAAGAATTAGCTGAAAAAGCCAATATGCATCGTACTTATATTGGAATGATTGAGCGCGGTGAACGTAATCCTGCCCTATTAAATCTCATCCGGTTGGCAGCTGCCTTAGATGTATCGTTAGCCGTCTTAGTTAACTTCTCAAATAAGGATTGACATGAATCTCATTGAAGCATACCCGTTTTTACGAGAAAACCGAGGAAGACCTCTTGGTGTTTTAAAGGCTGAATACCAACAAAGATTTCCTGATTATTTGCCTTATGATATGAGAATTAATAAAGGAGGTGTCGGACAATTTTTAGAAAAGTTAATTGGTTTGGAAAATACTAATAGACGTACCGATTTCCTAGATGGAGAATTAAAAACCAATAAAGTAGATGCTTCAGGAAAACCACTTGAAACCATGTTTATTTCTCAAATTTCTAATTCTTTTGATGATTTAATCAGTGACAATCTTTCTTTTTCCGACAGCTGGATTTATAACAAAATTCGTAATATGTTGTATGTGCCTATTTGTAAGGTAGGGAATATTACTGATAATTGGTATATTCAGGCAGCTTATCACATTTGCTTGGATGATAATCCTACTGTTTATGAACAGCTTGAATCAGATTTTTTAGCAATTCGTCATCAATTAAAAACACATATTGAAACTTCATGTGATGGATTTATTCATACATCTAATGGCAGTTTTATTCAAATTCGTTCTAAAGACTCCAAACGCTCAAACGGTAATTACAATCCTATTTATTCCTCTGTTTATAATCGGTTTATTTCTAATAAAAACCATGCATTTTATTTTAAGAAAGAATTTATGGATGCTGTGCGTTGTGGTAATTTAAATGTAATTCAAATTGCTTAGTAAATAGGCGGCTTGCTCATTTGGTCGCCAACCTCTTTTTAGCTAATTCAAAAAAATCCTCACTCATCTCACATCCACAAAATTTCCGTCCATTTCTTAATGCAGCTATACCTGTCGTCCCACTTCCCATAAACGGGTCAAAAATCAAATCACCCATATTTGAAGCTGCTTGAATACACCGCTCAACCAAAGCCAACGGTTTTTGTGTAGGATGCTTACCCAATGCTTTTTCTGTTTTACTTGGTGGTGCAATTTGCCAGACACATTTCATTTGTTTATCGTTGTTTTGCGTTTTCATCACATCATAATGAAAAGTATGTTTGGCTTTTTTGTTTTTCTTCGCCCATAACAGGGTTTCGGTGGAATGTGTAAAAAAGCGGCAAGATAAATTCGGCGGAGGATTCGGCTTTTCCCATGTAATGTTGTTCAAAATATGGTAGCCGATAATTTGCATCAGGTAGCCTATCAAGTAAATATTATGATACGTACCGCATACCCATATTGTGCCGTTTGGTTTCAATAGCGCGTAACATAAACGTAGCCACTCTTCGTAAAATTCTAAATCGGCAGATAACCCTTGCGATTTATCCCATTGGCCTTTATTTACCGAAACCATTTGCCCGTTTTGGCAGGTAAAACCATTATTGGATAAGAAATAAGGTGGATCTGCGAAAATCATATCGAAGCAGCCGTTTGGATGTTTATCCAAAATACGGCGCATGACAGTTAAAGCATTTTCGTTGTAAATTACGAGGCCGTCTGAAATATACTTTTTGAAGCCGGTATGGTAAGTTGCCGCCTCTTCTTTTAGCCGGTTAAATTCACTCGCCATATATCGCCAACAATTCGCCTACTTTTTGCCTGCTGCTGCCTTTCGCTGCAATATTTCTTTGTACATCAATAACTTCCAACCTCGCTTCTTTGTAAATTTCCCGCGTAAAAGCTGTATCATGATTGGAAATTAACACGCCTTGAGATTGTATCGAAATTTGCTTTGCCGTTTCGGCTAAGCGGGTTTGGTCATTTAAATCAAATCCGCCTTTAGCATAAGCGGTAAATGAAGCTGTTTCACTCAAAGGCACATAAGGCGGATCGCAATACACGATATCGTCGCCATTTGCCAAATCCAAGGCCGTCTGAAAATCAGCACACATCAATTCAATACGATTGGCTTTTTCGATAAATTCCAACATTTCCATTTCAGGGAAATAAGGTGTTTTGTATCGACCGAAAGGTACATTGAAAGCACCTTTGTTGTTATATCTGCACAAACCATTAAACGCGTGCCGATTTAAATAAATAAATAAAGCGGAACGTTCACTTAATTCCTGAGAAGCATTAAATCTTCCCCGTAATTCGTAAAAGCGGCTTTCCTGATTATTTTCTACGGTAAAAAACGAACGCGCATAATCAATAAACTGTTGTTTTTCTTCTTTGAGTATGCGGAACAAACCAATCAAATCAGGATTGGTGTCGTTTAACAAATAGGCTTCAAAATCCAAAGCCATAGACACGGCAGCAGAACCCGCAAACGGCTCGATAAGACGTTTGCGGGGTTGTTTGGGCAGATTAAATTCAATAAAAGATGCAAGTTTGAATTTCCCACCAGCCCATTTTAAAAAAGGTTTAGAAGAAGCCATTAGAATTAAGCGGCAATAAGCAATTTGTAGTTTTGGGCTAATTCCAAAGCTTCTTCAAAATTTTCACATTCAAATGTTTCAATATACGCTTGGTCTTTGTCAGAAATTTGAGCATTGAAGATATCGACTACATATTCTTCAGTTTCCTCATCAAAAGAGATAAAGAAATCTACGGTTCTATCAAAGTTTAAGCCTTCTTGGTAAATGCTCATGGTTAAATACCTTGTTAAATCGAATGAATCATATCAAAGGCGGACTGAGGTTTTTCAGACGGCCTCATTATTTTCAGGTAGCCCTTTTATTAAACTCCGGCAGGCGTTTTAATATGCCAATCACTTTCCAACTGCATCTGATGCGCCACGCCCAGCAATTTCGCTTCGGCGAAATAATTGCTAATCAATTGCACGCCAATCGGCAGGCCGTCTGAAGAGAAGCCTGCGGGCAGGGTC
>JAUMZB010000055.1 GCA_030528345.1 Eikenella sp. | reverse complement strand
GCTGCAGGCTTATTTTTCTCAACCTGTGGTGTAAACAACTCGGTTAATTTCTACAAATAAGGTATCAAACATGGCATACATCAACCCGTTCGGAAAATCCTCTCTGCGTTGGCCCATTCTGGCCGTTTCCGCCGCACTGGCCTTAACGGCCTGCGGCGGCGACAAAAAAGCGCAACAGGGCGAACAAAAACCGCCGGTGGTCGGCGTCACCACGGTTCAGGCCGAAGACATCACCGTACGCACCGAGCTGCCGGGCCGGCTGGAGCCGCACCGCTCCGCAGAAGTCCGCGCCCAAGTGAACGGCATCATCCTGCGCCGCCTCTTCCAGGAAGGCAGCCATGTGCAGGCAGGCCAAGTGTTGTACCAATTGGACGATGCCGCCTATGCCGCCGGTTTGGAAAGCGCCCGCGCGCAGCTCTCTTCCGCCGAAGCGGCGCTGGCCAAGGCCAATGCCGATTTGGCCCGCTACCGCCCGCTGGTGGAAGCCGACGCCATCAGCAAACAGGAATACGATGCCGCCGTGGCCGCCAAACGGGCGGCCGAAGCCAATGTGGGTGCCGCCCGTGCCGCTATCCGCTCGGCACGGGTCAATATGAACCACGCCCGCATCACCGCGCCGATTTCCGGCTATATCGGCCGCTCCGAAGTGTCGGAAGGCAATTTAGTCACGGCCGGCGGAGCAACCGTACTGGCGAGAATCCAGCAAACCCACCCGATGTATGTGAATGTCAGCCAATCGGCGGTGGAAACCATGAAGCTGCGGCGTGAAATTGCCGAAGGCCGCATGGCGGCGGTCAACGGCGCAGTAGAAGTGGACATCCTGCTGGAAGACGGCAGCGTGTATCCGCAAAAAGGCCGCCTCTTGTTTGCCGACCCCACGGTGGACGAAAAAACCGGCCAAGTGGCGCTGCGGATAGAAGTGCCGAATGAAGACAATATCTTGCTGCCCGGCCTGTATGTGCGCGCCAGCCTGCCGCAAGCGCAAATCAACCGCGCCTATAAAGTGCCGCAACAGGCGGTGAGCCGCGGCAAAACCGATACCGTGATGGTGGTAACGGCCGACGGCAGCCTGCAGCCGAAGCCGGTGGCCATTGCCGGCCAGGAAGGCAGCCATTGGATTGTGACGGCCGGCCTGCAAGACGGCGACAAAGTGGTGGTGAACGGCACCATGATTGCCGGCATGCTGGGCGCGCAAAAAGTGCGGCCGCAGGAAGTGGGCGCGGCCTCTGAACCTGCGCTTCAGGTAGCCCCCGCTGCCGATGCCTCGGCCGCTTCGGCAGCGCAATAAAGGGGCGGAACGCATGGCTAAATTCTTTATCGAACGCCCGGTATTCGCCTGGGTGATTTCCATCTTTATCATTCTGGCCGGCCTGTTTGCCATCAAAAAACTGCCGGTGTCCCAATATCCCTCGGTGGCCGCCCCCACCATCACGCTGAACGCCACTTATCCGGGCGCCTCCGCCCAAGTAATGGAAGACAGCGTGCTGGCCGTGATCGAGCGCAGCATGAACGGCGTGGAAGGGCTGGACTATATGTCCACCTCCGCCGACTCCAGCGGTTCCGGCTCGGTTACGCTCACCTTCCAGCCCGATGTGGACGAAGATTTTGCGCAGATGAATGTGCAAAACAAACTATCCGAAGTGCTCTCCACCCTGCCGGCCACGGTGCAGCAATACGGGGTAACGGTTTCCAAATCGCGCGCCAACTTCTTAATGGTGTTGGCCATTTCTTCCGACACCCAAGATTTGGCCGAAATGGCCGACTACACCCAGCGCAATATCGTGCCCGAACTACAGCGTTTGGAAGGCGTGGGCGCAGTGCGCATGTTTGCCGCCCAGCGTGCGATGCGGGTGTGGGTGGATCCGGCCAAACTGCAAAGTTTCAATCTGTCGTTTGCCGATGTCTCCGCTGCCATCAGCGCGCAAAACGCACAGATTTCCGCCGGCTCTCTCGGCTCCCTGCCTGCGGCCCAAGGGCAGCAAATCACCGCCACCATTACTGCGGAAGGCCAACTCAGCACGCCGGAAGAGTTTGGCAACATCATGCTCAGAAGCACGGGCAGCGGCGCCAATGTGTATTTGCGTGACGTGGCGCGGGTGGAAATCGGCTCCGAAAGCTATAGCTCCGGCACCCGCCTCAACGGCCGGCCGATGGTGGGCGTGGCCGTGATGCTCTCCAACAGCGGCAACGCCACCGCCACCGCCAAGCTGGTGCGCGAACGCATGGAAAAACTGCAAGCCTTCTTCCCCGGCGACATGAAATGGTCTGCCCCCTACGACACCTCCACCTTTGTGGACATCTCAATTAAAAAAGTGGTGTACACCCTGGGCGAGGCCATGCTGCTGGTATTTGCAGTAATGTTTTTATTCCTGCAAAACATTCGCTACACCCTGATTCCCACCATTGTGGTGCCGATTTCGCTACTCGGCGCGTTTGCCGGCATCTACTATTTGGGCATGTCCATCAATGTCTTGACCATGTTTGCCATGGTGCTGGTCATCGGCATTGTGGTGGACGATGCGATTGTGGTGGTGGAAAACGTAGAGCGCATCATGGCCGAAGAAGGCCTGCCGCCGCTGCCGGCCACACGCAAAGCCATGGGTCAGATTTCCGGCGCCGTTATCGGCATCACGGCGGTATTGGTGTCGGTGTTTATTCCGCTGGCCTTCTTCAGCGGCGCCACCGGCAATATCTACCGCCAATTTGCGCTCACCATGGCCATTGCCATCGGCTTCTCCGCCTTTTTGGCGCTCACCCTCACACCGGCCTTGTGCGCCACCATGCTCAAAGCCATTCCCAAAGGCCGCCACGAAGAGAAAAAAGGCGTTTTCGGTTGGTTCAACCGCAAATTCGAGCGCATCACCGATCGCTACTCCGCCCGTGTGCAAAGCATACTGCGCCGCAGCGGCCGCATGATGCTGCTGTGGGCGGCGATGGCCGCCGTCGGCCTGTTTGTGTTTACCCGCATTCCCACCTCCTTCCTACCCTCCGAAGACCAAGGCTACATCATGGTCAGCATGCAGCTGCCGGCCGGTGCCTCCAAGGAGCGCACCGACGCCACCATTGCCGCCGTAGAAGGCGTGTTGCGCGACACACCCGAAGTACAGGACATGATCACCATTTCCGGCTTCAGCTTCTTCGGCAGCGGCCAAAACATGGCCATGGGTTTCGTGATGCTGAAAAACTGGGACGAGCGCCCCGGCATCGCTAGCGAGGCGTCGATTGTTTCCCGCATCATCACCGGCAAACTGATGATGAGCGGCGCGGTAAAAGACGGCTTTGCCATTGCGGTCAACCCGCCGCCCATCAGCGAATTGGGCAACAGCGGCTTGGAGTTTTACCTGCAAGACCGCAACAACTCAGGCCATGACGCGCTTTTGAACGCACGCAACAGCCTGCTCGCCAAAATGCGCGACAACTCCATGTTCAGCGACTCCCGCGCTTCCGGCTTGGAAGACTCGCCGCAATTGAAGTTGGAAATCGACCGCCAAGCCGCCGCCGCACAAGGCATCAGCATGACGGCGGTGCGCAGCACCTTGGCTGCCGCTTTGGGCGGAGCGTATGTGAACGACTTCCCCAATAAAGGCCGTTTGCAGAAAGTGATGGTGCAGGCCGATGCGCCTGCCCGCATGCAGCCCGAAGGCATTCTGGCGCTGACCGTGCCCAACGGCGAAGGCACCGCCGTGCCGCTCTCCACCATAATGAAAGCCGAATGGGTCACCGGCATGGAGCAAAGCACCCGCTTCAACGGCTACCCCGCCATGGCCTTGAGCAGCGGCGTGGCCAGCGGCCATGCCAGCGGCGATGCGATGGCGGAAATCGAGCGTTTAACCGCCGAACTGGAAGGCGGCTACAGCGTGGAATGGACCGGCCAGGCGCGCGAGCAGGCCAAAGGCTCCAGCCAAACCACCCTGCTGTATGCCTTCGCCATTTTGGCCGTTTTCTTGGTGCTGGCCGCCCTGTATGAAAGCTGGTCGGTGCCCTTGGCGGTGATTCTGGTGGTGCCCTTGGGCTTTCTCGGCATCGTGCTCGGCGTGGCCGGCCGCAATCTGGTCAACGGCACCTTGGGCATTCCGATTTTCTACCTCAACGATATTTATTTCCAAGTGGGTCTGATTACCGTGATCGGCTTGAGCGCCAAAAACGCCATTCTGATTATCGAGTTTGCCAAAGACCTCCAAGCGCAGGGCAAAGGCGCTTTGGAAGCGGCAGTAGAAGCGGCGCACCTGCGTTTCCGCCCGATTCTGATGACCTCCTTCGCCTTTATTCTGGGCGTGGTGCCGCTGTATTTCGCCTCCGGCGCCAGCTCGGCCAGCCAACGCGCCATCGGCACCACCGTATTCTGGGGCATGAGCATCGGCACTTTGCTGTCGGTGTTCCTGGTACCGGTGTTTTATGTGGTGGTGCGCAAGCTGTTCCCCGGCCGGCCGCGCACAGAAGACGCCGCCGCCAGCACGCAGAAACTGCCGCACTAAAAGCCCGGCTTTCAGGTAGCCTGAATCTCAAGCAACAGGCTACCTGAAAGCCTTTTACCCATATTGTTTCAGGTAGCCCGCGCCTGCATTCAGGCTACCTGAAACCCCGGAAACCCGTTATGAAAACCTTATCCACACCTTTATCCGCCGCCGTGGCCGCCGCCGTCCTTTCCGCCTGCACGCTGGCGCCCGACTACCAACAGCCCCAAGTGGAGGTGCCCGCCACTTTCCGCTACGACTACGCCGCCGGACAAACACCGGCCGCCGCCGTCGGCTGGGCGGATTACTTCGCCGACCCGCGCCTGCACAGCCTGATCGAGCTGGCGCTGGCCAACAACCCCGATCTGCGCATGGCCGCGCTCAATGCCGAAGCCGTGCGCGCCCAATACGCCATCACCCGCTCCGCCTCCCTGCCCGGCCTCAACGCCAGCGCCACCGGCAACCGCGCCCGCGTGGCGCAAGACCTCAGCCCCGGCGGCCGATCCTATATCGCCGCCTCCTACTCCGTGGGCTTGGGCGTGACCGCTTACGAGCTCGACCTGTTCGGCAAAGCCCGCAGCAACAATCAGGCCGCCCTGCAAGGTTATTTCAGCAGCCAAGCCGCGCGCGACGCCGCCCAGCTGAGCCTGGTGGCCGCCGTGGCCAAGGCCTATTTCAACGAACGCCATGCCGAAGAATCCATCAAGCTGACCGAGCAGGTGCTGCAAAGCCGCCAGGAAAGCCACCGACTCTATCAGCTGCAACACCGCGCCGGCGTGATTTCCGCCGTCA
Source organism: Eikenella sp. (assembly GCA_030528345.1). GTDB lineage: Bacteria > Pseudomonadota > Gammaproteobacteria > Burkholderiales > Neisseriaceae > Eikenella. The sequence goes on along the minus strand of JAUMZB010000055.1, from coordinate 3,026 downwards.
ATCTGCGCGAAATGGAAGCCCTCATCGAATCGGCCAAGGCCGACCATGCCGCCGCCGTGCGGGCGCGCGAACAGGCACGCAACGCCTTGGTGGTGCTGATCAACCGCCCGCTGCCCGAGCACCTGCCGGCCGGACTGCCCTTGTCGCGCCAATTCCGCATCAGCCGCCTACCGGCCGGACTGGTCTCCGAAGTGATGCAAAACCGCCCCGACATCCGCGCCGCCGAGCACAACCTGCGCCAAGCCAACGCCAACATCGGCGCCGCCCGCGCCGCCTTTTTCCCCAGCATCAGCCTCACCGGCAGCATCGGCGCCGGCAGCAACGACTTGGGCAATCTGTTTAGCGGCGCCAACCGCACTTGGGCCTTCTCGCCCACCATCCACCTGCCCATTTTCAACTGGGGGCGCTTAAGTGCCAGCCTGGACGTGGCCGAAATCCGCCAACACACCGCCGTGGCCGCCTATGAAAAAGCGGTGCAATCGGCCTTCCAAGACGTTGCCAATGCCCTGGTGGCGCGGGAAACCCTGCAGCAGCAATATGAAGCCAATCTGCACACCCAAAAAGCCTACAACGACCGCCTGCGCCTGATCCGCCTGCGCTACCGCCACGGCGTCTCCAGCTCGCTCGATGTATTGGACGCCGAGCGCAGCAGCTATGCCGCCGACGCCGCCGTGTTGGGCAACCGGCTGAAGATGCTGGAAAACCTGGCCGATCTGTATAAAGCCTTGGGCGGCGGCCTCGAGCAGCGCAGCGCCTCAAACGCCAAATAAGCTGCCTGAAAACGCTCGGCGTACGGCGTTGTTTGTTAAACGCAACAATTCCCGGCCGCGCCATGTCGTTTTCAGGTGGCCTCAGCATCGCCTGCTTGAGTCGGATATGTTTTTTATGGTATAAACCGCGTTTTACTTTTTCAGAAGTTTGGAGATTAACCATGGCACGAGTTTGCAAAGTGACCGGCAAGCGCCCGATGTCCGGCCACAACGTATCACACGCCAACAACAAAACCAAACGCCGTTTTTTGCCGAATCTGCAAACACGCCGTTTCTGGGTTGAAAGCGAAAACCGCTGGGTGCGCCTGCGCATTTCCAACGCCGCCCTGCGCACCATCGACAAAGTCGGCATCGACGCCGTTCTGGCTGACCTGCGCGCGCGCGGCGAAGCTTGATTTTCACCCTTGCCTCTAAGGAAACAGAACAATGCGCGACAAAATCAAATTGGAATCATCTGCCGGTACCGGCCACTTCTACACCACGACCAAAAACAAACGTACCATGCCCGGCAAACTGGAAATCAAAAAATTCGATCCGGTTGCCCGCAAGCACGTGATGTACAAAGAAACCAAATTGAAATAATCCTCTTGGATCCAACCGAGCCTCCGTCATGCGGAGGCTTTTTCGCGGCCGGACTCCGCATCATACGCCTATGTAAAGAAAACGCGGGCACCGATTAAATTGGATTAAAATCCGCCCGTTTTGAACCATGTGGACCGCATCGCCGCAAAACGGCCCAAGCAAACGGCTCACACCATCATGACAGCATGACAGACAATCAAAAGGATCCCTTTAGATGACAGACGAATTCATCCCGTGGCTGACCGCCCAAGTCAACAAGCTCAACGGATTGCTATGGAACGAAGTGCTGATTATCCTGTTAATCGGCACCGGCCTCTTTTTCACGCTCTATACCGGTTTCGTACAAATCCGTATGTTTGCGCCCAGCGTGCGCGAAATGCTGGGCGGGCGGCATGCCGAAAAAGGCGCCCGCAGCATCACCCCGTTTCAAGCCTTCGTAACCGGCCTGGCCAGCCGCGTGGGCATGGGCAATGTGGTCGGCGTCTCCATCGCCATCACTTCCGCCCGCAACCCCGAACTGGGGCTGACCGGCGCCGGCGCGGTATTCTGGATGTGGATTACCGCCTTGGTCGGCATGAGCTCGGCCTTTGCCGAATCCTCGCTGGCCCAACTGTTTAAAGTGCGCGACAGCGAAACCGGCCGCTTCCGCGGCGGCCCGGCCTATTACATCAGCCAAGGCCTGAAACAGAAATGGATGGCCGTGCTCTTTTCTTTGAGCCTAATTGCCACTTTCGGATTTGTGTTCAATGCCCTGCAGGCCAACGTGATTGCCGACGCCGCCCAGCTGGCCTGGGGTGTCGACAAACAAATGATGGGCGGCCTGCTGGTTTTGACCACCGCACCGATTATTTTCGGCGGCATCAAACGCGTGGCGCAGATTGCCTCCGGCCTGGTCCCGTTTATGGCGGCCTTATGGCTGTTGATCGCCCTGTATGTGATCATCACCAACATCGGTGAAGTACCGCGCGTATTCGAATTGATCGTCAGCGAAGCGCTGGATTTCCGCTCCGTCGGCTCCGGCTTCTTGGGCGGCCTGATTTCGATTGCCATGATGAACGGCGTCAAACGCGGCCTCTATTCCAATGAGGCCGGTATGGGCTCCGCCCCGAATGCCGCCGCCGCCGCCGACACCAAACACCCGGCCAGCCAAGGCCTGATTCAGATGCTGGGCGTGTTTGTGGACACCCTGATTATCTGCTCCTGCTCGGCCTTCATCATCCTGCTGGCCGACAATTTGGATCCCGCCCTCAAAGGCGCGCAGATTACCCAAGCCGCCCTGCAGCAACAAATCGGGGCGGTTGCGCCGCATTTGTTAGCGGTGCTGCTGTTCCTGTTCGCCTTTACCACCATCATCGGCAACTACGCCTATGCCGAGAGCAATGTGCAATTCATGCGCAACAACCCGGCCGTGGTGCTGATTTTCCGCCTGCTGGTATTGGGCATGGTATTCTTCGGCGCCGCCCAAGAGCTCGGCCTAGTGCTGGATTTGGCCGATTTGTCGATGGGCATCATGGCGCTCATCAACCTGATCGCCATCCTCTGGCTGTCGCCCTATGTGAAGCTGCTGCTCACCGACTACCGCAACCAGCTCAGGCGCGGTAAAACGCCGGAGTTCAAAATCGCCGAACACCCCGGCTTGAACCGCAAAATCAAATCCGATATTTGGTAAACCGC
>JAUMZB010000054.1 GCA_030528345.1 Eikenella sp. | reverse complement strand
GTCGCCTTCGTTTTGCTTGTCCACCACGGCAGCCATGCGCTCCAAGGTTTCGCGCACTTGCGCTTCGCTCACCACGCCGTGTGCCAGCCAGTTGGCGATGTGTTGGCTGGAAATGCGCAGGGTGGCGCGGTCTTCCATCAGGCCGACGTTGTGGATGTCGGGCACTTTGGAGCAGCCCACGCCTTGTTCTACCCAGCGCACCACATAGCCCAAGATGCCTTGGCAGTTGTTGTCCAACTCCTGCTGCTTGTCGGCTTCGCTCCAGTTGGGGGCGTCGGCCACCGGAATGGTGAGCAGGTCGTCGAGCAGGTCTTTTTTGCCGGCTTCGATCAGCTGTTGCTGTACGTCGTACACATTGAGTTGGTGGTAGTGCAGGGCGTGCAGGGTGGCGGCGGTGGGCGAGGGCACCCAGGCGGTGGTGGCGCCGGCTTTCAGGTGGCCGATTTTCTGCTCCAGCATGGCGGCCATCAAATCGGGCATGGCCCACATGCCTTTGCCGATTTGCGCTTTGCCCTGCAGGCCGCATTCGAGGCCGGTTTGCACATTGTTCAGCTCGTAGGCGTTGATCCACTTGCTGGCTTTCATGTCGCCTTTGCGCACCATGGCGCCGGCCTGCATGGAGGTGTGCATTTCGTCGCCGGTGCGGTCGAGGAAGCCGGTGTTGATGAAGACGATGCGCTCGCGTGCTTCGTAGATACAGGCTTTCAGGTTGGCGGAGGTGCGGCGTTCTTCGTCCATCACGCCCATTTTCAGGGTGTGGCGCGGCAGTTGGGTGAGGTCTTCGAAGGCGGCGAACAGCTCGTTGGCAAAGGCCACTTCTTCCGGGCCGTGCATTTTGGGCTTCACGATGTAGACGCTGCCGCTGCGGCTGTTTTTGTTTTCCTTGCGCTCCAGATCGAAGGGGGCGATCAGGGCGGTCATCACGCCGTCGAGGATGCCTTCGGGGATTTCCTTGCCGTTTTGGTCGAGCACGGCGGGGGTGGTCATCAGATGGCCGACGTTGCGGATGAACAGCAGGGAGCGGCCGGGCAGTTTGAATTGGGCGCGGCCGTCGGGGCGGGTGTATTCGCGGTCGGGGTTGAGGCGGCGGGTGAAGGTTTGGCCGCCTTTGCTCACTTCTTCGGTGAGCGTGCCTTCCATCAGGCCCAGCCAGTTGCGGTACACCAGGGCTTTGTCTTCACCGTCCACGGCGGCGACGGAGTCTTCGCAGTCCATGATGGTGGAGAGGGCGGCTTCCATGATGATGTCTTGGATGCCGGCGGGGTCTTGCTGGCCGATGGTGCCGCTTTTGTCGATGACGATGTCGAAGTGCAGGCCGTTTTGCAGGAAGAGCAGGGAGGAGGGGGCTTCGGCGCTGCCGTTGTAGCCGACAAACCATTCGGGCTGTTTCAGGCCGCTGCTGCTGCCGTCTTTCAGGGCTACCTGAAGGCGGCCGTCTTCCACGCGGTAGGCCAAGGCGTCTTTGTGGCTGCCGGCGGCCAGCGGGATACTTTGGTCGAGGAAGTCGCGGGCGAAAGCGATCACGGCATCGCCGCGTTTGGGGTTGTAGCCTTTGCCGGGCGCCAGTTCGCCGTCTTGGGCGACGGCGTCGGTGCCGTAAAGGGCATCGTACAGGCTGCCCCAACGCGCGTTGGCGGCATTCAGGGCGTAGCGGGCGTTCATGATGGGCACCACCAGCTGCGGGCCGGCCTGTTCGGCGATTTCGCGGTCGACGTTGGCGGTGGATACTTTAAAGTCGGCCGGTACGTCTACCAGATAGCCGAGCTCTTTCAGGTAGCCTTGGTAGGCGGCCATGTCTTGGATGACGCCGGGATTGGCCCGGTACCAGCTGTCGAGCTCCAGCTGGATGCGGTCGCGCTCGGCCAGCAGTGCTGCGTTGCGCGGGGCGAATTTTTCCAACAGTGCGGCGAAGCCGGGCCAGAATTCGGCACTGCTCACGCGCGGATGGCGGGCCAGCACTTGGTTTTCGATAAAGTCGAACAGGGTTTTCTCGATTTGCAGATTGGCAGCGGAAACGTATTGTTGTGCCATGGTGCTCTCCTGAAGGGTGGATGGGATGAAGTTTTGCCTGCCTGCCGGCAACGGGTTGTGGCCGTTTTGTATCACGCGCCGCCGGCGGTAAGGGCGGCGCGGTCGGCATGCGGGCGGATTGCAGGTTTTAACGGGCGGACTGCAGGCGCCGTGAAGGGCTTTCAGGTAGCCTGCGGCGGAAGGCTGCCTGAAAACATTTATTGCAGCTGCTCGGCCACAAACTCGATCCAATGGCGCACGGGCAGGTCGGTGCCGCCGGCCAGATGGGTGAGGCAGCCGATGTTGGCCGATAAGATGGCGGCAGGCCTCAGTTCGCTCAGGTGGCGCAGTTTGTTGTCGCGCAGTTGTTTGGAAATATCGGGGTGGAAGAAGGAATAGGTGCCGGCCGAGCCGCAGCACAAGTGGCTGTCTTGCGGCAGCAGCACTTGGTAGCCCAGATTGCTCAGCACCTGTTCCACCTGGCCGCGGATTTTCTGGCCGTGCTGCAAGGTGCAGGGCGGGTGGTAAGCGAGGATTTCGCCTTGGCCGGGGCGGGCGGCGGCGCTCAGTTGCTTGGTTTGCGGCAGAATGATTTCCACCAGATCTTTGGCCAGCCCGCTGACTTTTTCCGCTTTTTCGGCGTATTGCGGGTCTTCCTTCAGGTGGAAGGCGTAGTCTTTGATCATCACGCCGCAGCCGGAAGTGTTCGACAGAATGGCTTCGGCGCCGGCTTCGATGTGCGGCCACCAAGCGTCGATGTTGCGGCGCATGTCGGCCAGGCTTTTTTCGTGTTCGTTCAGGTGCAGATTCACCGCGCCGCAGCAGCCGCCGTCGGCCGGGGTGAGGCATTGGATGCCGAGTTTGTGCAGCACGCGGGAGGTGGCTTCGTCGATATTCGGCATCATGGTGGGCTGTACGCAGCCGGCGGGAATGATGACTTTGCGGCTGTGTACGGCCTGAGCCGGCACGGGCTCGCCGCGCAGGGGCTGTTGCGGCGGCAGGATTTTGCCGCGCAAGGTGCGGGGCAGCAGGCTGTGTACCCGTTGCGCCAGGCGGTAGCTGTGGTGGAATAGGGGCTTGGTGAGCACCAGACGGCGCAGGGCTTGGCGTTGGACGGTTTCCCACGGCCTGCGGCCGACAGCTTTTTCCACCGCTTCGCGGCCGATGTCCAGCAGGCGGGTGTAGTGCACGCCGGAAGGGCAGGTGGTTTCGCAGTTGCGGCAGGTAAGGCAGCGGTCAAGATGGCGCTGGATTTCTTTGGTGGCCGGGGCGCCTTCCAGAACCTGTTTGATTTGGTAGATGCGGCCGCGCGGGCTGTCGAGCTCGCTGCCGGTGACTTGGTAGGTGGGGCAGGTGGCGGTGCAGAAGCCGCAGTGGACGCATTTGCGCAGAATGGTGTCGGCCAGCTTGCCGGCTTCGGTGCGCAACAGGGATTCGGGCAGATTGGTTTGCATGGCGTGGGGTTCGTGGTGGTTTCAGGTAGCCTGTTCAATACCGGCGTTTATTTGCTTGGTGCTGTGGTTTGGGAGGTGTCGTCAGTTAGCCTTACGGCGGTGTTTGGAGTCAAAAATCCCCGTCTGCGGCGCCGGCAATGCTCGCAAGATGTCAATCTTGCTGTGCTTTCCTCTTGGCATACGTGGTTTTGCCACCCAAAACCGCTTCGCAAGTTCAATGACGACACGCCTTAAATTTCCCGGTACAGGCGGCGCGGGTTAAAAACATGGTGCGGGTCGAAAGCCTGCTTGAGGCGTTGCTGGATGGCCAACACCGCATGCGGGAGGGGGTGGAACACGCTTTCGTCGGCCGCTGCCGCGCCGCGGAACAGGGTGGCGTGCCCGCCGAGGGCGGCTGTCTTTTCACGGATGTCTTTGGCGGCCGCATCGGTGGTGTACCAGCGTTGTGCACCGCCCCATTCCACCAGCGGCATGCTGCCCAAATCCAACACCGGGGCGGTATCCGGCAGGCTGATCCGCCACAGGCGCTGCCCTTGGGCAGGGGAGAATTCGGGCAGGGTTTGTTCGCGCACCGCCAGCCAGAATTCGGCGGCGGCGGTGTCTGCCAGGCGTTCGCCGCCGATGCGGGCCAGTGCGGCGTCCACGCCGGCTTGGGCGCCGTTGAGGCGCACGGTGAGGAGGCCTTTGTGCCAGAAAGAAGCGGAAAGCGGCAGCGGCTGCCCCATCCATTCGTTCATTTGGCGGCGGGCGGCCGCTTCGTCCAGTTCGAAACACACGCTGGCTTCGGCCACGCTGCGCGGCAAAACTTTAAACGAAATTTCGCCGATGATGCCCAATGTGCCCAAGGATCCGGCCAGCAGTCGGGAAACGTCGTAGCCGGCCACGTTCTTCATTACTTGGCCGCCGAAATTGAGCCATTCGCCTTTGCCGTTCATCAGCTTGGCGCCCAACACGAAATCTTTGACCGCACCGGCAAAAGCGCGGCGGGGGCCGGAAAGCCCGGCGGCCACGCAGCCGCCGATGGTGGCCTGTTCGCCGAAATGGGGCGGTTCGAAAGGCAGCATTTGGTTTTTTTCCGCCAATACGGCTTCCACTTCTTTCAAGGGGGTGCCGCAGCGGACGGTCAGCACCAGTTCGGCGGGGTCGTAGGCCGCCACGCCGCAATAGGGCCGGGTGTCCAACAGACTGTGTGCGGGCACGGCTTCGCCGTAAAAATCTTTGCTGCCGCCGCCGCGGATGGTGAGGGCGGTTTCTTGCTGGGCGGCAAAGTGGATTTGGCTGCGCCATTGTTCTAAAACGGTTTGCATATTGGTTTTGGGTGGTGTTGGTGTGAAGGCTTTCGGTGCTGCCCGACGGGCAGTCGCGTAACATACTACAAACGCTTACAAATGGCTAGAGCGGCGGAACTCTGTTTTGCAGGGTGGGACGCCTGCCGGCGGGGCGGCATGACGATGCCTGTCTGGATGATGGCAACAGGCTACCTGAAAGTCTCCGCCAGCCTGTTGGCGGAATGACGGAGGCGGTTGGGCGCCGGTTTGTGGGGCGGCAAACGGATTTGCAGATGCATTCCGGTGCTAACTTACTTATAATCCTGCAAAAGGATTTCAATAAACGTAAAGGCCGGATTGGGCGCACGGAAGTTTGCATTGTGTGTTTGAACGGTTTGTTTGATTCTAGCCAGAGCATATACCATGAGTGTCGGACTGCTGCGTATTCTGTTTCAAAACCACTTGCTCACTCAGGAGCAGGCTGAAAAATACCGCGAAAAAGTAAACCAAAACAAAAACATTATTCCGATGCTTGCCGAGGCCGGCATCATCAAGCAGCAGGAGTTGGCGGCTTTGCTGGCGCGCCTGTTCAATTATCCGATGATGGATTTGTCGGACTATTCGCGTTCGCTGATGGTACCGGACATTTTAAATGACGAGCAGATGGCGGAATACCGCTGCGTGCCGCTGTTTAAGCGCGGACGCCGGCTGTTTTTGGGCGTTGCCGATCCGACACTGTTGCAAACCTACCAAAAACTGGTTTTCCCCAGCGGTTTGATCGTCGATTTGGTGATTTTGAATGACGAACAGCTGGACAGTCTGTTGGAGTTTGTCCGCCAGACTTCGACCGCTTTGCTGGAGGGCATTTCGTCAGAGCAGCAGTTTAGCGGCGACAGCGCCAAAACCATGCTGCTGGAAGACGAGGAAGAGGATGGCCCGATTGCCAAATTCATCCATAAAGTATTGGCCGATGCGCTTAACAGCGGAGCGTCGGACATCCATTTCGAATTTTATGAGGAAATGGCCCGCATCCGTTTCCGTACCGACGGCCAGTTGCGCGAAGTGGTGCAGCCGCCGCTGAATATCCGCGGCCAGATTGCTTCGCGCATCAAGGTCATGGCCAAGCTGGATATTTCCGAGAAACGGATTCCCCAAGACGGCCGTATCCAGATTCAATTCAATAAAAACCAACGGCCGATTGATTTCCGGGTCAACACGTTGCCCACTCTGTTCGGCGAAAAGATTGTGATGCGTATCCTGAATTCGGATGCGGCGACGCTGAACATCAATCAGCTGGGTTTCGAGCCGTTCCAAAAAGAGCTGCTGCTGGAGGCCATCCACCGGCCTTACGGCATGGTGTTGGTAACCGGCCCGACCGGTTCGGGTAAAACCGTTTCGCTTTATACCTGCCTGAATATTCTGAATACGGAGAGCGTCAACATCTCCACCGCCGAAGATCCGGCGGAGATTAATCTGCCCGGCATCAATCAGGTCAACGTAAACGACAAACAAGGCATGACTTTTGCTGCCGCGCTGAAGGCGTTTCTGCGCCAAGATCCGGACATCATCATGGTGGGTGAGATTCGGGACTTGGAAACGGCCGATATTGCGATTAAAGCGGCGCAAACCGGCCACATGGTGTTTTCCACCCTGCATACCAATAATGCGCCGGCCACCTTGTCACGGATGTTGAATATGGGCGTGGCGCCGTTCAATATCGCCAGTTCGGTCAATCTGATTATGGCGCAGCGCTTGGTACGCCGTTTGTGTACCTGCAAGCAGCCGATTGAGCGCCCGCCGACACCGGCTTTGTTGAAAGCGGGGTTTACCGAAGAAGATCTGCAGGGCGATTGGCAGATGTACCGCCAAGTGGGTTGCGACCGCTGCAAAGGCAAAGGCTTCAAGGGTCGGGCCGGTGTGTATGAAATTATGCCGGTCAGCGAAGCGATGCAGAAAATCATTATGAATAATGGCACGGAAGTGGACATTGCCGAACAGGCTTATCGCGACGGCTTGGTGGATTTGCGCCGCGCCGGCTTGCTGAAAGTGATGCAGGGCGTGACCACTTTGGAAGAAATCCTCGCCAGCACCAATGATTAAACAGATTTAATAATAGAAAATTAAGGGAGTATTCTGATGGCTGTGAACAGAAAAACGTCTGCGAACCAAACTGCGGTCAAACAAACCGGTAACCGTTTCGAATTTGAGGGTCGCAGCTTGGACACCGAGCAAATGGTGCGCGGTGAGGTGGTGGCGAAAGACGAAAAAGAAGCGCGCGCCAAGCTGGCCCGCCGCCGCATCAAAGTCATTCACATCCACAAAAAGAAAAAAGTCCGCCAGAAGAAGATTACTCAAGCCGACATCACGGTTTTTACCCGTCAATTGGCCACCATGATGAAGGCCGGTTTGCCTTTGATGCAGGCCTTCGATATTGTGGCCAAAGGGCACTCCAATGCTTCGATGACCAAATTGCTGATGGAAATCCGCAGCGATATTGAGCAGGGTACTTCTATGGCCGATGCGTTCCGGAAGCATCCGAAGTATTTCGATTCTTTTTACTGTAATCTGGTGGAGGCCGGTGAAGCAGGCGGCGTATTGGAAAATCTGTTGGATAAATTGGCTGTATATAAAGAGAAAACACAGGCGATTAAGAAGAAGATCAAAAGTGCGCTGACTTATCCGATTGCGGTGGTGGTAGTGGCAATCATCTTAATACTTATCATGATGATGTTTGTGTTGCCGGAATTTAAAAAGGTGTATGACGGCATGAATGCGGAAATGCCCGGGCTGACCCAGTTTATGATGGGAATTTCCGACTTTATGGTGGCGCATGGCTGGTTGGTCATTATCGGCCTGATTGGCATTGTGGTGGGCTTTATCCAGTGGCACAAGCATTCGCCTGCCATGCAGAAGCGGGTGGATGCCTTGCTGTTGAAGTTGCCGATTTTCGGTAATATCGTGGAAAAAGGGACCATTGCCCGTTGGGCGCGGACAACGGCGACTTTATTTACCGCCGGTGTGCCCTTGGTGGAGGCGTTGGATTCGGTGGCCGGTGCTTCGGGCAATATTATTTATGAAGAAGCCACCAAAGGCATTCGTAGCCAAGTCAACCAAGGCAGCTCTTTAACTTCAGCCATGAATGCGACCGATCTGTTTCCCAATATGGTGGTGCAGATGGCTTCAATCGGTGAAGAATCGGGTGCTTTGGATGATATGCTGAATAAAGCGGCAGAATTTTATGAAGAGGAGGTAGATATGGCGGTTGCTACCCTGTCCTCATTGATGGAACCCATTATTATGGTGGTGTTGGGCAGCATTATTGGTGTAATCTTGGTGGCGATGTATCTGCCCTTGTTTAATTTGGGTAGTGTTGTGGGTTAGTAAAAAGTTAAGTGTAGGTTTTGCCTATTTTACTTTAGGCAAAACCTATTTGTTTTAGAAGCAATCATGGATTTTGAACCGATAACCTATATTCTATTGGCTGCTTTCCTAGGCCTTTTAGTCGGCAGTTTTCTAAATGTGGTGATTTACCGTCTGCCGCTGATGCTGGAAAAGCAATGGCAGGTATTGGCCA
>JAUMZB010000053.1 GCA_030528345.1 Eikenella sp. | reverse complement strand
TGTTCATGTGCAGTATCATCCTTCAATACTGTAAACAACGCGACTAATTTCCACATCTCAGGCTACCTGAAAGCCGCCTTGCCCGCCCCGGCCATTTCCCCTACCATAAACCGCCCCATTGTACAGGAAACCGCCATGTCCCACCCCCTGCCCGACCGCCTCACCGAACTGTTCCGCCAAGCCCGCGTGCTGGTGGCCGGCGACGTCATGCTCGACCGCTATTGGTTCGGCGACGTTTCCCGCATTTCGCCCGAAGCCCCGGTGCCGGTGGCCAAAATCGGCCGCATCGACCAACGCGCCGGCGGCGCGGCCAACGTGGCGCGCAACATCGCCGCGCTGGGCGGACAAGCCGTCCTGGTGTCGATTACCGGCGACGACGAAGCCGCCGACCAACTGACAAAGCTGATGCAGGCCGACCGCGTGGCCTGCCATCTGCAGCGCGACGCCGACATCGCCACCACGGTAAAACTGCGCGTGATGGCGCGCAACCAGCAGCTGATCCGCCTCGATTTCGAAGAAGCCCCCGCCTGCGGCACCGCAGACAATGTGCGCGACCGTTTCCGCAGCCTGCTGCCCGACTGCGACGCCGTCATCCTTTCCGACTACGGCAAAGGCAGCCTGAAACGGGTGGCCGACATGATCGACTGCGCCCGCCGAGCCGGCAAACCGGTGCTGATCGACCCCAAGGGCGACGACTACGAAAAATACGCCGGCGCCACCCTGCTCACCCCCAACCGCAGCGAATTGCGCGAAGTCGCCGGCAGCTGGTGCAGCGAAGAAGAACTGTCCGGCAAAGCGCAGGCTCTGCGCCGCCATCTGCAATTGCAGGCCCTGCTGCTCACCCGCAGCGAAGAAGGCATGAGCCTGTTTGAAGCCGGCCACATCAGCCACCAGGCCACCCGCGCCCAAGAGGTGTACGACGTTTCCGGCGCCGGCGACACCGTGATTGCCGCCATGGGCTTGGGGCTGGCCGCCTGCTTGGATTTACAGCAGTCCATGCACCTGGCCAATGCCGCCGCCGGCGTGGTGGTGGCCAAGCTCGGCACCGCCGTCTGCCAACACCATGAGCTGCTGCAGGCCTTGGCTCGGGAAGAAAACGGCTGACCGGGGCGGCTTTCCGGCCGCCTGATTCATCGAAGCGGCCTTGAAATGCTGCACTGCGTCCCCAAATGGCGCACATCCTGAGTTAGACCGAATGTAAGAATCGAGACCATCATGGCTGACACCCACACAAACCGTGATTTTTTCCACCTGCCCATGTTGCCCCTGCGCGATGTGGTGGTGTACCCGCATATGGTGCTGCCGCTGTTTGTCGGCCGCACCAAATCGATTGCGGCCTTGGACGCCGCCATGGAAAAAGACGAGCCGGTTTTCCTGCTGGCGCAGAAAAACCCCAATAACGAAGACCCCGGCGCCGACGATTTGTACCGCATCGGCACGCTGGCCAATGTGCTGCAGGTGTTGAAACTGCCCGACGGCACGGTGAAAGTGCTGGTGGAAGGCACCCGGCGCGCCGAAGTGGTGGACATCCAATCTGACGGCGACTACTTTCAGGTAGCCGCCAAAGCGCTGGAAGAAGACGGCAGCGGCAGCGATCATGAAGCCCTGCGCCGCACCCTGCTGGCGCAATTCGACCAGTTCAGCAAACTGAACAAAAAAATCCCCGCCGAAATGGTGGGCACCATCCACGGCATCACCGACAACAGCCGTCTGGTGGACACCATCGCCGCCCATCTGCAGCTCAAACTGGGGCAGCGCCAGGAAATTCTGGAGATTACCAATGTGGCCGAACGCATGGAACACCTGCTGGGCCAGCTGGAAGCCGAGCTGGACATCCTGCAGGTGGAAAAACGTATCCGCGGCCGCGTGAAACGCCAAATGGAAAAATCGCAACGCGATTACTATCTGAACGAGCAGGTCAAAGCGATTCAGAAAGAGTTGGGCGAAGGCGACGAGCGCGAAGAGCTGGAAAAGCTGGAAAAACAGATCCGCGAAGCCGGCATGAGCAAAGAGGCCGAAGACAAAGCACTGGCCGAATTCAAAAAGCTCACCATGATGCCGCCGATGTCGGCCGAATCCACTGTGGTGCGCAACTACATCGATACCCTGATCGAGCTGCCGTGGCGTAAAAAAAGCAAGGTCAGCAAAGACATTGCCAAGGCCGATTTGGTGCTGGATGCCGACCACTACGGCCTGGAAAAAGTGAAAGAACGGATTTTGGAGTACTTGGCCGTACAAAAACGCATGAACAAGCTCAAAGGCCCGATTCTGTGTCTGGTCGGCCCGCCCGGCGTGGGCAAAACCTCGCTCGGCCAATCGATTGCCAAAGCCACCGGCCGCAAATACGTGCGCATGGCCTTGGGCGGCGTGCATGACGAAAGCGAAATCCGCGGCCACCGCCGCACCTACATCGGCTCGATGCCGGGGAAAATCATGCAGAACATGATCAAAGCGGGGGTGAAAAACCCGCTGTTCCTGCTCGATGAAATCGACAAACTCGGCCGCGATTTCCGCGGCGACCCGGCCGCCGCCCTGCTCGAAGTGCTGGATCCCGAACAAAACCATTCTTTCGCCGACCACTACGTCGAAGTGGATTTCGACCTCAGCGACGTGATGTTCATCGCCACCTCCAACAGCATGGACATCCCGCCCGCCCTGCTCGACCGCATGGAAATCATCCGTCTGTCCGGCTACACCGAAGACGAAAAAATCCGCATCGCCATGCAGTATCTGGTGCCCAAGCAGATGGCGCGCAACGGCGTGAAAGACGGCGAAATCGACATTCGGGAAAACGCGGTGCGCGACATCATCCGCTACTACACCCGCGAAGCCGGCGTGCGCTCGCTCGACCGCGAGATCGCCAAAATCTGCCGAAAAGTGGTGATGAAGCAGGTGTTGGCGGAAAACAAAAAAGCCGCCGGCGCCAAACGCAGCGCCAAAACCCAAACCGTGGTGGTGGATGCGGACAACCTGAACGACTATTTGGGCGTGCGCCGCTTCGACTACGGCGTGGTCGAAAACGAAAACCGCATCGGCCAAGTCACCGGCCTGGCCTGGACCGAAGTGGGCGGCGAACTGCTGACCATCGAAGCGGTGGCGCTAAAAGGCAAAGGCAACATCGTGCGCACCGGCAAACTGGGCGACGTGATGCAGGAATCGATTTCCGCCGCTTGGAGCGTGGTGCGTTCTCGCGCCGAAGTGCTGGGCATCGCGCCGGATTTCTACGAAAAACACGACATCCACGTGCATGTGCCGGAAGGCGCCACGCCCAAAGACGGCCCCAGTGCGGGCATCGCCATGACTTTGGCCATGGTGTCCGCCCTCACCGGCATTCCGGTGCGCGCCGATGTGGCGATGACCGGCGAAATCACCCTGCGCGGCGAAGTGCTGCCCATCGGCGGCCTGAAGGAAAAACTGCTGGCCGCCCTGCGCGGCGGCATCAAGCATGTGCTGATTCCCAAAGACAATGTCAAAGATTTGGAAGAAATCCCCGACAACGTCAAAGAAGGATTGGACATCCATCCCGTGCGCTGGATAGACGAAGTGCTGTCGTTCAGCCTGGAATACCAGCCCGAGCCTTGGCAGGCGCCCGCCGGGCAGACCGAGCCCGAAAACGGCACGGGCGGCCAAACCGGCAGCCGCGCCACCAAGCATTGAGGCTGCCTGAAAACCGCCGCTCCGGCGGCGGCGGTTTTTTGTTGCAGTAAGGGCAACGCACGGAAGGAATTGCGGTAAAACGCCCGTCGGCCCTATATATTCGCTTGACACGGCGATTTTGAGCTTGATATAAAGCGCCTACCGTTAAAGGGTGCAATACACCGGCTGCTTTAAAGTCGGCATATTGTTGATTATTCCTCCAACAGAAAGGGACTTATTGTGAACAAGTCTGAATTGATTGAAGCAATTGCCAAAGAGGCCGACATTTCCAAAGCCGCTGCCGGTAAAGCGCTGGACGGTATGACCAATGCCATCACCGCCGCCCTGAAACAAGGCGACACCGTGACCTTGGTGGGCTTCGGTACTTTCTACGTCGGCGAACGCGCCGAACGCAAAGGCCGCAACCCGAAAACCGGCGCCGAGCTGACCATCCCCGCCGCCAAATCGCCGAAATTCCGTGCCGGCAAAGCATTGAAAGATGCCCTGTAAACCATTCGGTACACACATACGCCGCATTATTTGAAAAGACAGGCCCAGCGCCTGTCTTTTTGCTGGCCGTCTTCAGCCGGCCCAAACCAAGCGGCGCCGGAAAGCCGATTGAGGCTACTTGAACAGGCCGCCTCCGCGTCTGGCACAAACTTCGCCCCAATCCCCTGCCGTTTTTCGCCCCGCCGCCTTGTGATATAGTGCGCCTTCCCCCTGCTTTGCGAGCATGCCATGAGTTTTCCTCCCGCAGAACCGCGCCGTACCCGCCGCAACACCCTGCGCAACAACAGCATTTATCTGCTGCCCAATTCTTTCACATTGGCGGCTCTGTTTTGCGCCTTCTTCGCCATTACCCAATCCATGCACGGCCAATACCAAACCGCCGCCATCGCCGTCTTCGTCGCCATGCTGCTCGACGGCATGGACGGCCGCGTGGCCCGCTGGACCAACAGCCAAAGCGCTTTCGGCGAACAGCTCGACAGCCTGGCCGATATGGTGAGTTTCGGCGTGGCACCCGCCCTGATCGCCTACAACTGGCAACTGAACGAATTCGGCCGCATCGGTTATTCGGCGGCCTTCGTGTATTGTGCCTGTGCCGCCCTGCGTCTGGCCCTCTTCAATACCTTAATCGGCAAAGTAGATAAAAAATGGTTTATCGGCATTCCCAGCCCGACCGCCGCAGCCTTGGTCATCGGCCTGGTGTGGGTGGACCACAGCTTCGGCCGCCTGCCCGCCGTACAATGGCTGTGCCTGCTGGTGACTCTGTTTGCCGGTTTGTCGATGGTGGTGCAAATCAAATTTTGGAGTTTCAAAGAAATCAATGTACGCCGCAAAGTGCCGTTTTTTGTGATGATTCTGGCCGTGGCGGCGCTGT
Source organism: Eikenella sp. (assembly GCA_030528345.1). Taxonomy (GTDB): domain Bacteria; phylum Pseudomonadota; class Gammaproteobacteria; order Burkholderiales; family Neisseriaceae; genus Eikenella. Next base: position 3,311 of record JAUMZB010000053.1, on the reverse strand, counting down.
TGGTGGTGGCTTTGGAGCCGTCTTTGGTGCTGTTCCTGCTGTTCTTGGCCTACAGCCTGTCGGGCTATGTGATGTGGCTGCTGGAATGGCGGGCCAAGCGGCGGGCTACCTGAAACCCGAATTCCCAAGCACAAGGCGGCAGCGGCCGCTTTGTTTATGGCCGTCCGGCCGATATCGCGCAATACAAGGATAAAACACTATGTGGAGCATGGAAGTCTTGCTGCCGCTGATGGCGGTGGGCGCCTTGGCCGGCTTTTTGGCCGGCCTCTTGGGCATCGGCGGCGGCATGGTGGTGGTGCCGGTTGTGCTGTGGCTGCTGGACCGACAGCAGATCGGCGGTGCCCATGCCCAACATCTGGCCTTGGGCACGTCTTTCGCGGTGATGGTATTCACCACCTTTTCGGGCGCGCTGGCGCAACACCGCAAAGGCGCGGTGCGCTGGGACGTGGTGAAACGCATGGCGCCGGCCATGGTGGCGGGCGGCCTGCTCGGCTCGGCGGTGTCGTCCTATCTGCCCACCCGCGGCCTGCAGATTTTCTTCATTGTGTTTGCTTATGCGGTGGCGGTACAAACCCTGCTGCGTTTCAAGCCCAAACCTTCGCGCCAGCTGCCCGGCACCGCCGGCATCGCCGCCACCGGCGGCCTGTTCGGCCTGTTGTCGAGCTGGGTGGGCATCGGCGGCGGCTCCCTGTCGGTGCCGTTTATGCTTTATTGCAATGTGCCGCCGCATCAGGCCGTCGGCACTTCCGGCGGCTTGGCCTGGCCGATGGCGGTTTCCGGTGCCTTCGGCTATCTGGTATCGGGTTGGTCGGTGGTCGGCCTGCCGGCCGGCACGTTGGGTTTCTGGTATCTGCCTGCGGTGGCGGTACTGGCCGCCTGCACCGTTTTGTTCGCCCCCCTGGGCGTCAAAACCGCCCACAGGCTGCCGCCCGATGCCCTCAAAACCGCCTTCGGCGTTTTGCTGCTGCTGATTGCCTCGCAAATGTTGTGGAAATGGTGGACGGCATAAGGCAGCCCAATGCCCCGATTAATTTCAGGTAGCCTGTGCGCATGGCGCAGGCTACCTGAAAACTTTTCGATGGAACAAAAACCGCTAAGCCCAATCCCAACGGTTTTTCCACGCCCCGATTACCGCATCGGGATAACGGCTGCTGCCCAAGCTACCGTTGTAACGTGCCAACGCCCGCTGCAAATTGCCGTTTTCCACATTGCGGTAGTGGCGCAGAATGGTGCAGCCGTAGCGCAGGTTGGTGCGGATGTCGAAAAGGTTGTGCTCCGGTTTGCCGATGTGGTTTTTCCAAAACGGCATCACCTGCATCAGGCCGCGCGCGCCCACGCCGCTGATGGCGTATTGGCGGAACGCACTCTCCACCTGAATCAAACCCAGCACCATCTGCGTATCCAGACCCGCCCGTACCGATTCGTATTGGATGTTGATCAGCAAACGCCGCCGCGCCAGCACATCGGGCACATAGCGCGCCAAACGCAGCGACATATCGTTCAGCCAGCGCGGCGCATCATAAGGATCGGCAAACACGAGCCGCGGCGGGTTGACATTGTTGACCGAATGGCGCATCACCGAAGCCACGTCGTCAGACAGGGTTTCCTCACGCTGGGCGCCGGCCCGCGCCGCAGCCGGCAGCAGACAGGCGGCGGAACAGGCGGCTGCAGACAGCAGCCAACGCCGGCGCTGCAGGTTCTGCGGCGGTTCCTCAAACATCTTCACCAAGCATTTCCTTTACAAACGGATCGTCATTATAAAACGGCAGGTAGGGAAAAACATCCGCCGGGCACACCGGTGGCCGGATTTGTGCCTGTTTGCCCGATAATCCGCTTGCCTTTGCCCGCATTGGGCTTTACAGTTCGGCCTTCGCCACCGTACACCTTCGGGAGTCTTTTATGCAGCGAACGAAAACCGAATCCTGGCCCGCCATCGAAAGCAGCCGGCTGGAGGTCTTGCTTGCCCAAGACGAAGCCACTGTCGAAGCGGCCCAACGGTTGCGTTACGACATTTTTGCCCGCGAAATGGGCGCCAATATCACCGGCCATGACGGCCGCGACATCGACCGCTACGACGCCTTCTGCCGCCATTTGGTGGTGCGCGACAAACACAGCGGCGAAATTGTGGGCACCTACCGCCTCACTACCCAAGCAGCCGCCGAAGCCAACGGCGGCTGGTATTCCGCTTCCGAGTTCGATTTGAGCCGCATCGAGAATATCCTGCCCAAGGCGGTCGAACTCGGCCGCGCCTGCGTGCATGCCGACTACCGCTCCGGCAACACCATTTCCCTGCTCTGGATGGGGCTCACCCAATTTATGAAGCTGAACCGTCTGGACTATATGATCGGCTGCGGCAGCGTGTCCATGGCCGACGGCGGTCACGAAGCCGCCAGCCTGTTCCGCTACATCGAGCAACACCACTACGCGCCGGAAGAATACCGCGTTTTTCCCAAGCACCCCCTGCCGCTGGACGAGTTGCGGCAAGACCTGCCGGTGGCGCCGCCGCCGCTCTTAAAAGGCTATTTGCGCGCCGGCGTGTGGATTTGCGGCGAACCGCACTGGGATCAGGATTTCAAAACCGCCGATATGCTGGTGATGATGCCGATGTGGCGCATCCATCCGCGTTATGCCAAACACTTCGTCCGTTAAGGCAAGCGCAGCATGAACACCCTCCGTCTGTGGCTGCGCCTGATCGGCATCGGCGGCGTGATTGCCTGGGGCTGCACTCAGGTGGCCCTGTTTTTCAAACGCGAAGGCCGCCCGGGCCGCCAACGCCGTGTGCGCGACTGGTCGCGCCTGTGCATGCGCGTGTGCGGTGTGAAGCTCAGCGTTTACGGCGCCGAGCGTTTTTTTGCTTCAGGCGGCCTGTTTATGGTAGGCAACCACGTCTCCTGGTTGGATATTTTCGCCGTCAATTCCGTGCATGCGGTGCGTTTTGTCGCCAAAGAGGAGGTGCGCAGTTGGCCTGCGGTCGGCTGGCTGGCGGCTCGGGCGGAAACCGTGTTCATCAAACGCCACAACCGCCGCTCCTCGCAGCAGGTGCGCGACATCCTGCTTCAGATTTTGGCCGAGAGCGACTACACCGTAGTGTTCCCCGAAGGCACCAGCACCGACGGTACCGAGCTCAAACCCTTCCGCAGCAATTTATTTGAGGCAGCCGTGCAAAGCGGGCAGGACGTGTGGCCGATCGCCCTCTATTACCCGAAAGCCGACGGCAGCCCGAATACCGACATGGCCTACTTCGGCGAGCTCAGCATGTGGCAGTCGTTCTGCCGCATCCTGCCGCAAAAGCAAAGCGAAGTGGCGCTGTA
>JAUMZB010000009.1 GCA_030528345.1 Eikenella sp. | reverse complement strand
TTCCATTCGGGGGAGAAAATTGAACCCTTAAAGTCTGGGACTATACACCTAGGGGGACTGAATTGGGATTGCCATCATATCTGGCATGTTGTGGATTAAATTGTCGATGGTGTTCTGCCGAGTTTGGGCTTTGAGCCAGAGAGGTGGAAGCCAAAGCCACAAAAAACAAAGCCGGACTGAGCGGCAAATAGAACTTCTTCATGATCCATTCCTCCTGTTTCTGATTTTTCTTCAGTATTGGCGTGGCTTAGGCCGCAGGCCGTGGCCAAGCATCATTCGATATCATCTTGACGGTATTCGCCCTTTGAGGATGAGGCAGGCACAATAAAGGCTACCTGAAAAACGCACAATCGGTTTTTCGGGTAGCCGTGGCTTGGCGGAAAAGCGGCGGCTGGTTTTACAGCACCGCCTGCGGATAAGCACCGATGATTTTCACAAAGGCCGCCCGCTCGGCCAGTTCGTTCAGCGCGGTGCGCACCGCTGGGCTGTCGGCATGGCCTTCGATGTCGATAAAAAACACATAATCCCACAAGCCGGCGCGGCTGGGGCGGCTTTCCAGCTTGGTCATGGACACGCCGTGGGCGGAAAAGGGCTGCAAGAGGCCGTGCACGGCGCCGGCGCGGTTGGGGGCGGAGACGATGAGCGAGGTTTTGTCGCCGCCGCTGGGCACCGTGCTTTGGTGGCCGAGCACCAGAAAACGGGTGGTATTGTTCGGCTCGTCTTCGATATTGCTCGCCGCCTTGGCCAGCGCATACAGTTCGGCCGCCGCCTGGCCGGCAATCGCCGCCGCCGCCGCGTCCTCCGCCGCCAGCCGCGCGGCTTCGGCATTGCTGGATACGGAAATGCGCGCCACGCCCTCGGGCAGGTGGCGGTTGAGCCATTCATGGCATTGCGCCAGTGCTTGGGCGTGGGCATACACGCGGGCAATGCCGTCCAAGCCGCCGCTTTGGCTGAGCAGATGGTGGTGGATGCGCAGCACCACTTCGCCGCAGGCCTGTAAGGGCGTGGACACCAATAAATCCAAGGTGCGCCCCACCGAGCCTTCGGTGGAGTTTTCCACCGGTGCCACCACATAATCGGCCTGCCGCGCCTCCACCAGGCGGAAGCATTCGTCTATGGTGGCGCAGGGCAGGGTGTGGGCGGCGTGGCCGAAATGCTTCATCGCGGCCTGTTGGGTGAAGGTGCCGGCGGGGCCGAGGTAGGCGATGGTGAGCGGCCGCTCCACCGCCAGGCATTCGCTCATGATTTCGCGAAACAGGCGCGCCACCGCTTCGTCGGGCAGCAGGCCGCGGTTGAGCGACTGGATGCGGCGCAATACCTCGGCCTCGCGTTCGGGGCGGTACACCACGCCGGTGCCTTTGAGTTCGCCGATGGCGCGGGCATGGCCGGCGCGCCGGTTGAGCAGCTCGAGAATGGCGGCATCGATTTCGTCGATGGCCTGGCGGTGGGGCAGGAGTTTTTCGTGATCGGACATGATGGCGGGCGGAATCGTTCGGGAAGAGGGAAAATCAGGCGGTATTGTAGCCCATCTGCCTGTCTTGGGTGGTACTCCCGAGCGGCGGCGCAGCAGGCTGGCCTGAAAGCGGGCGGCGGTATGCGGACGGGGATTCGGGATGCGTGCCGTCGTATCCGAAACAAGGGATTTCAGGTAGTCTGCGGCAGCAGCGGCCAGCGTTGCAGCAGGCGGCTGACTGCATCAGGCTGCGCCAGCAAATGCCGCTGCCAAGCCTCGGCGCTCTGCCGCCATGCGGGCAGGTTGTTGAGCAGGGACGACCAGGCTTCTGCTCTTTGCCTGTCGCTTAAAGCGGCGAGGCCGTTGAGTTCGTTGGAGAGCAGGCGGTGCGGCATTTGCCAAGCCGCTCCGTCCGAGTGGGCATACATTTTCTGCCAAAAGGCATGCAGCTTGTCGGCATGCGCCATTTCCGCCTGCGGATAGATGTGCCACAGCAGTGGCTTGCCCGCCAATTGGGCGCGCACAAAGCTGTCTTCGCCGCGCACGGTGACGCCGTCGGCCAGCCACAGCACTTTGTCAAACTCCCTTTGCGGCACAAAGTCCACCCGCACCAGCCGCACCGTTCCGGCCTGCCACACGTTGCCGGCTTGGCGCAAGGCGTGTTCGGGCACCGCGCCGCTGCGGCGCAGGCTGTCGGCAATCTGGTGCCCGGCCAGCCACCATTCCGCCGCCTGCCCCCAAGCTTGCCAAGCGGCCAGCCATGGCGCCCAAACCGGGCTGTCGTAGCCGAAAAACAGCCAGCGGCAGGCGGCGGAATGCGTTTCAGGCAGCCCTAAAGCCGCGCGTAATGCCGATTGGGCAGCCGCATCCTGCAGAAATACCCGCCGCCGTTTGGCATAATCGTTTTCGCGCAGCAGGCCGCCGCTCTCGGTGCTGAAGCCCATCAGCCAAAAAAATTTGTCCGTGCCGTCGGCCTGCAGCGAGGGCTTGCCGTGCATGGTCTCGGCCCAGTCTTCCGCGCTCAGGTATTCCCAGTTCAACCACAAGGCGCGGCTGCGGCGGATGTGCGTCAACACCGCCTCCGGCAAATCGCAGCCGAAAGCTTCCACCACCAGTGCCGGCGCGGCGGCGGCCGCTTCCTCCGCCAAGCCGGCTGCATCGCCGCCCCGCCAAGCGCGCACGCGGATATCGGGCGGCAACGCTTGTCTGCCCAACAAAGCCGCCAGCGAGGGCGGGTGGTCGTGCCATAAGGCTACCTGAAAGCCCGCTTCGGCCAAACGGCAGGCCAAACGCCAGGCCACGCCGATGTCGCCGTAGTTGTCGATCACGCGGCAAAACAGCCAGGCGGCAGGGCGGCGGCCAGGGTGGGAGGCAGTCATGTTTCGGGTCGGGTCGGAAAAAATCAGATGGGGCGGCAATTTACGTCGCTTTGCATTTTTGTCAAGCCGGAGGCGGGAAAATTTTTGTGCTTATCCACATTGACGGCTGCGGTTTTTTGTGCGGCCGCCCGGCCGCCGCCTTGCCCGCTTGACAGCTTGGAAAATAGATTAACATTATGAATAAAAATAATTTTTTAAAAATGACAATTTTTTGGGCAAACCAAGCCGAAGCCTGATTTTTCAAGCATTCCGTGCGATGCCCCAAGGTTTTCCACGAAGTTATCCACGGCTTTTGTGGGTAATGCGTCAAGGCGATATTTCATAAGGTTTTAGCCGGCAGCCCCCGCCGTTTGATGGCAAAACCGGCAGCGGCAGCTTTGGCAGTTCATTGCTTTTTTCCGCCGGAAACGCATAGAAAAATCCAGGCCGCTTCGGCCTGTGCCACCCGCCTGCCGACGGCGGCGGTTTCGGCATTGGGCGGCGGCTCGAATTGCCGTTATAATCACCGCGCGCTTGCGGCGGCAAACCGGCCGCCAAGGGTTGCGGATTGTTTCCCCGCCCTCTCCCACAGGAATCCGTTGCTTCATGATCCGTTTCGAACAAGTTTGCAAAACCTATCCTGGCGGTTTTCACGCCCTCAAAAACCTCAGCTTTCAAATCAATAAAGGCGAAATGATTTTTGTGGCCGGCCATTCCGGTGCCGGCAAATCCACCGTGCTCAAGCTGATTGCCGGCATCAGCAAACCCACTTCCGGCAAGGTGTGGATGAACAATCAGGAAATCGGCGGCCTGTCCGACCAGCGGCTGGGCTATCTGCGCCAACACATCGGCATCGTGTTTCAAGACCACAAAATCCTGTTCGACCGCAATGTACTGCAAAACGTGCTGCTGCCGCTGCGCATCATCGGCTACGACCGCCAAAGCGCCGACAAACGCGCGCGGATTGCGATTGAAAAAGTGGGTTTGGGCGGGCGCGAGCTGGCCGACCCCATCACCCTCTCCGGCGGCGAGCAGCAGCGCCTGTGCATCGCCCGCGCGGTGGTGCACCAGCCCGGCCTGCTGATTGCCGACGAGCCTTCGGCCAATCTCGACCGCGCCTATGCCTTAGACATCATGGAGCTGTTTAAAACCTTCCACGAAGCCGGCACCACCGTGATTGTGGCCGCCCATGACGAAACCCTGATGGCCGACTACGGCCACCGCATTCTGCGCCTGCAGGAAGGCAGGTTTGCCGCATGAAACACTATCTTTCCCTGCACGCCGAAGCCGCCTTGCAGGCCTTGAAAGCCTTGTTCAAACAGCCGCTGGGCACCTTGTTGGTGCTGCTGATGCTGGCCGTGGCCATGACCCTGCCGCTGGCTCTGTATTTGGGCGTACAGAGCAGCGGCGCGGTATTGGGGCGGTTAAATGAAGCGCCGCAAATCACCCTCTATCTCCACCACGAAGCCGACGCGGCGGCGGCGGAACACATCCGCGCCAAACTGGCGGCCGATGTACGCATCGGGAAAGCCGATTTCGTCAGCAAACAGGAAGGCATGCGCGAACTGCAGCAGGCCTTCCAAGGGCAGGATTTGGTGTCCATGCTCGACAGCAATCCGCTGCCCGACGTGTTTGCCGTCAGCCCGCGCGACGGCCTCACGCCCGAAGAACAAACCGCGCTGCAGCAAGACCTGGCCGCCCTGCCGCAGGTGGACAGCGCGCAGATGGATGCCGAGTGGATGCAGACGCTCTATCAAATCAATACCTTCGTCCATCAGGTATTCCGTTTTCTGGCGCTCACCTTGGGCGTGGCCTTTGTTTTGGTGGCGCACAACACCATTCGCCTGCAAATTCTCAGCCGCAAAGAAGAAATCGAAATCACCAAGCTCTTGGGCGCGCCCGCCTCGTTTACCCGCCGCCCGTTTATCTATCAGGCCGTGTGGCAAAGCGCCCTGGCCGCCGGGCTGAGCCTGCTGTTGTGCGGCTGGCTGGTGCAGACCACGCGCCCCTTAATCGACCGCATCTTCAGCCCCTACGGCCTGAATCTGGATTGGCGCTTTTTCCACGGCTGGGAAATCGCCGTGGTGTTTGCCGTGGTGTGCGGTTTGGGCGCGCTGGGCGCCTGGCTGGCCGGCAGCCGCCATTTATTGAGCTTTAAGGCGCGCAGCTAACACGCGGAATGGCCCGCTTCGCAACGCCCATATTTTCAGGTAGCCTTCGGGCTACCTGAAAGCTTTTCCGGCCGGAGACTTTTGCCAACGGAGATTTGTATGATGACTCACGCCGCCTTAAACCACCCCGCGTTTGCGCCCTATCAAAACGCCCTGCTGGCCGCCGCCAAACCCACGGCCGAGATGAGGCTGTACCCGGCCGCCGAATTGGATTGGCGGCAAAGCAAGCTCGGCGGCCTGCCTTATCTGCCTGCCGGCACGCCCTATCCGCACGGTGCAGACGGCAAGCCGCTCTACCTGCTCTTGCAAATCAATTTTGCCGAGATGCCGCCCTTGCCCGACTTCCCCACCGAGGGCATTTTGCAGTGGTTTATTGGCAGCAGCGGGGCTTGGGGCGCAAACTTCGACCGACCCGCCGAGCAAAGCGCCTTCCGCCTCTGCTATTACCCCGAAGTGCTGGCCGACGACGCGGCGCTGGTGCGCGATTTTTCCTTTCTGCCGCCGCTGGATCCGCCCGCGCAGGGGCTGTGGCAGAAGATCAAACGCTATTTCGGCCGTCCGCCGCGCCTGCCGTTCACGCAACCCTGCGCCGTTCGCTTCGAGGCCGGCGTGCAATTCCCCACCCTGAACGACCGCACTTGCTACCTGAAAGGCGAGGACGCGCCCGATATTCATTTCGACAACTGGATTGACGATGAATTCGAGGCCTTTGCCGAGGCTTATTTGGAAGCGTTTGCAGGCAACGGCAACCGCGTGGGCGGCTACCCCACCTTCACCCAGGACGACCCGCGCCTCAGCGCCGAGGAAACCGCCTGCGTGCAATTGGTGCAGCTGGATAGCGAACCGCCCGAGCTGATGATGTGGGGCGACGCGGGCATTGCCCACCTGTTCATCCGCCCCGACGATTTGCGCCGCCGCGATTTTTCGCGCGTGCTCTACACCTGGGATTGCACCTGATTCGGCACGGATTTATGAATAAACAGGCTAGCTGAAAACGTTCAGGTAGCCTGTTTGGCTGTGGTGCGGGGCGGCGGCCTTTGAACGGGGGTTCAGCGGCGGTATTTCACCCGCTCCCGTTCATGTATCGGCTCGGCGGCTTCGATTTTTTCTTGGGCCTGCTCGTGGTCTGCGGCATCGGCTTCCGGCTCGGGCTGTACGGCTTCGGCGGGCGGGTGGTATTGGAATTTGCCGTACACGGGGAAGTGGTCGGAGCCGATGTGGGGCAGCACTTTGAGCTCGGATACCAGAAAATCGTTGCTGTGGAAGATGTGGTCGAGCGGCCAGCGCAACAGGCGCCAGTTGGCGTGGAAGGTGTTGTAGAGGCCGCGGCCCACGCGCGGGTCGAGCAGACCGCTGATGCGTTGGAACAGGCGCGAAGTGTCGGACCAGGCCACGTCGTTGAGATCGCCGAAAACCAGGCAGCTGTGCCGTTGGCGGGCGATGTCTTTGCCCACCAGCAGCAGTTCGCCGTCGCGTTCGGTGGCGGTGTCGCTTTCGGTCGGGCTGGGCGGCATCGGATGCAGGCAGTAGATGTGCACCCACTCGCCGCTGCGCAACTGTACTTCGGCCTGAATCGAAGGGATGTCGTCGCGCACGCGGTAGAGCACTTGGGCGTTGCGCAGCGGCAGGCGGCTGTAGAGGTGCATGCCGTAGAGGTTGTCGAGCGGGATTTTCACCTGCCAGCCGTAGGCGGCTTCCAGGGGGGCGAGTTGCTGTTCCCACCAATGGTCGGTTTCCAGGGTGAGGACGATGTCGGGGCGGTGCGCTTCGATGAGCCGCAGCAGTTTGCCGGCTTGGCGGTTGGGGGTGAGGACGTTGCTGGTGAGGATGCTGACGGTGCGCGCGTTGTCGGGGCCGGTGTAGGCGAGCACGGTGGGGCGGCGCAGGCGGGTGTAGGCGCTGATCTGCCAAAACTGCCACAGGGCGCAGAGGAGGTTGAGCACGGCCACGGCGGCAAACCAAAGCCGGTCGGGCGGGGCGAACAGATAGGCGGCGCCGATGGCGGCCAGATTGAGCACGGCGATTTGCAGGCGCGGAAAGTCGAATACCCGCATGATCCAGTGGTCGTGCGTCAGCAGGGAGAGAAAGGTGGCGGCGGCGGGCAGGCTCAGAACGGCCAGCAGCAGGCTGTGTTGCCAAGAAAGATCCGGCATGGCGGTGTGCGCGGTGGGGTAGGGGAAACGAAGTGTAGCAGAATTGCTCGGGCTGCGGACAGTATGCGCCGGCTCGGAATGGGCGGGAATGTGTTTTCAGGTAGCCTTTGGGCGGGCGGAAAGGCTGCCTGCTGAAAGCGGTGCGGTCCCGGATGGATGAAATGGCGTGAATCAGAGCAAAGCGAGGGCGGACAAACATTTTTCCCGCTGCCCGTGCTGAGGGGGAATGGTTCGGGCGGGCAGCACCAAGGTATAGGGTCGGCCGTGGCGGTGGGCTTCGAGCACGCGGTGGCAAAGCAGGCCGGCCAAACGGTCGGCCGGGGTGGCGGCCGGGTAGTCGGCGTGGCTGATGAGGTCGGTTGCGGGGGAGCAAACCGGCTCTTCGAAGTGTTTGTCGAGCAGGCGGCCGCTTTTGGCAAACTGCTTCCACGCCACCTGCTGCAACGGGCGGCCGGGCTGGTGTTCGAGCAGATAGGCGGGCTCTTCGCGGCCGCCGGGGTGGACGCGGCGCTCGCCGTTGTCGTCGGGCAGACGACCCGGCGGCGGGGTATGCGGCAGGGGGGCGGGATAGACCAGGCCTTCTTCCGGCCAATGCCAGACACAGGCCGCACGGCTGATGCCGAAGGGAAACACGCTGCTGCAGTACAGCGGCGGCAGTTGCAGTCTGCCGCGCCGTTTGGCCAGTATCGGCCAGGCGAAGGGGCGGCTGTGCCGGGCGCCGAATTCGGCCGGGCGGCTGTTGCCGCCGTCTTCGTCCAGTGCGGTAAACCAGAGCAGGCGGTGGCGTCGGGCGCTGCCGCCGGTGGGATGGAGCAGCACTTCGGCGGTTTGGCCTTGGAATACTTCGGTCGGCGGGGTGATGTCCAAACGCAGGCCGAGCAGCTGCAGACAGTTGAGCAGGACGCCGACGAGCAGGAAACCGGCCAGCCAGAAAGCCACCACATAGGCGAGGTTGACTTGGTAGTTGAGGCCGACTGTCCACAGCAAGACCACCATCACCGCCAGACCGAGGCCGAGGCGGGTGGGGCGGAGGGTAAGGTCGCGCAGGCGCGGACTGTGCTGGGGCGCCGCCATCAGGTTACGGCCACCTGGCGCAGCATGTCCTCCAGCAGGTGGGAGACGGACTGCGCTTGCAGGGCTTGCAGGCGGTGGCCGGCCACCGGCACCCACACGGCTTTGACGTCTTCGGGCAAAACGTGGTCGCGCCCGTGCAGGCTGGCCCAGGCCTTGGCGGCGGCCACCACGGCCAAGCCGGCGCGGGGGCTGAGGCCGGTCACGAAACGGCCGGGCTGGCGGGTGGCGGCCACCAGACGGTACACATAGTCGGCGGCCTGTTGGGAGCAGGTAGTGCGCGCGGCTTGTGCCTGCCAGTGCAACAGCGTGGCGGGGTCGGCCACGGCTTTCAGTGCCGGCAGCATCTGGCGGCGGTCGCCTTGGCAATACAGCCTGCGTTCGGCTTCGGCCGCCGGATAGCCCAGCGATAAACGCATCATGAAGCGGTCGAGCTGGGATTCGGGCAGGGGGAAGGTGCCGAGCTGTTCCACCGGGTTTTGGGTGGCAATCACCAGAAAGGGCTGCGGCAGGCGATAGGTTTTGCCGTCCACCGACACCTGTTTTTCCTCCATCGCTTCCAGTAGGGCGGACTGCATTTTCGGTGAGGCGCGGTTGATTTCGTCGGCCAGTAGGAAGTGCTGGAAAATCGGGCCGGGGTGGAATTTGAAACGGCCGTCGGCAGGTTGGAACACGTTCACGCCCAAGAGGTCGGCCGGCAGCATGTCGTTGGTGAACTGGACGCGGCGGTAGCCTAAACCGAGTACGCCGGCCAAACCGTGCGCCAGCGTGGTTTTGCCCACGCCGGGCACGTCTTCCAGCAGCAGGTGGCCGCCGGCCAGAATGCAGGCCAATATCTGGCGCAGGACGGGCTCTTTGCCGAGAATCAGTTGGTTGAGTTGGGCGAGGGCGTTTTGCAGGGCGGGATTCATGATGTGTTTTGAGGGGGTGGGGCTACCTGAAAAGGGAAAAACGGGCTTCAGGTAGCCCGTACGTGGGGCAAACACCGCCCCGGGGGCGGTGTGCGGGCTCAATCTTCTACCGGTTTTTCGGCCGCCACCTGTTCGATAAGGTGGGAGAGGCTCATGCCGCGGGTCAGCGATTCGTCGTATTTGAAATGCAGTTCGGGGGTTTTGAACAGCTTGATGCGCTTGGAGAGCTCGCTGCGCAAATAGCCTTTGGCGTGCGCCAGGGCTTCGGCGGTGACTTCGCGGGTGGCGTCGTCGAGCACGGTGTAGTAGATGGTGGCGTGGCTGTAGTCGCGGGTCAGCGCCACTTCGTTGATGGTGATGAAACCGGCGCGCGGGTCTTTGAGGCCGGTGCGGGTGAGTTCGGCCAGTTCGCGCATGATCTGTTCCTGTACGCGGTCTTGCCGTGCGTATCCTTTGTTTGCTTTTGCCATGATGGTCTTTGAATAAAATGTTCGGGTCAGGCGTCGCCGTCGGCGGCGTAGATTTGGGTCAGCAGCATTTCCACCGCCTGCATTTGGGCCAGCAGTTCGCGGCTGGCATTGTCTTCTTGAGCCAGAAACTTTTGGCGGTCCAGGCGCAGGGCGCCGATGGCGGCGATGCATTGCTGCATTTCTTTGAAGCGTTCGTGACGGCGGATGATGCCGCGGTTGTCTTCGTCGTCGGCCAACAGGCGGATGTGCACCGGCTTGGCTTTTATTTTTTCGATGACGCCGCTGCAGTTGAACGACATGGTGGGGGTGCGGAAGCGGTTGTCGGCATTGTCGAACTCCACCACGATGGAATTGCCGAACAGGAATTTGACGGTGGCGGGCTCGATGAAATGTTCGGAGTAAATTTCCTGGCCGTCTGCCGCCAGATTCTCCACCAGGCAGGCGTCGCCTTCTTTCAGTTGGGAAATGAATACGTGGGACATGGGGTGCTTTCCAGCCGTTAAGCGGCCTTATTTCAGTTGGTTGGTGCGGCTGATTAAGGCGTCCATCAGGGCGTCGTACTGCCGGCGGCGGCTTTGCAGGCGGATGGCGTCGAATTCGGCCAGCTTGCCTTCAAACCCGCGGCTTTTGAAATAGGGTTTCAAGTCGAGGGCTTTTTCCAGAAAACGGATGACGTTCATGTCGTTTTCCCGGTCGACGGGGTGAACCGGCATGCGTTCGGTCAGCACGAAGTTGTCGGGCAGCACCAAGGTGGCCACCAAGAGGGGGGGCGCGTTTTCGCGCTGGCGGATTTCGCGGATCAGCGTGAAGGTTTCCAAAGTATAGGTGTGTTTGTCGCTCATGTCGTCGCCCCTAGAGAAAACGGCACAGCCGGCTGGCCGGCAGAGGTGGAGCTCGGGAAAAGCCTGCTCCGGCGGGCAGGAGGGCTACCTGAAAGGGGCAGCCTGTTCAGGTAGCCTGTGGCGGTGCGGGGTGCGTTACAGGGAACGGGCCACTTCCACGATGTCGAACACTTCCAGCACATCGCCTTCCATGATGTCGTTGTGGTTTTTCAGCATCAGGCCGCACTCGAAGCCCATGCGCACTTCTTTGACGTCGTCTTTGAAGCGCTTGAGCGATTCGAGCTCGCCGGTGTGGACAACCACGTTGTTGCGGATGAGGCGGACTTTGGAGTCGCGTTTCACCACGCCGTCGGTCACCATACAGCCGGCGATGTTGCCCACCTTGGACACGGTGATGACTTGGCGGATTTCCACGGTGCCGGTTTGCTGTTCTTTCTGCTCCGGCGCCAGCATGCCGCTCATGGCCGCTTTCACATCGTCGATGGCGTCGTAAATGATGTTGTAGTAGCGGATTTCCACGTCTTCGCTCTCGGCCAGCTTGCGGGCGGAACCGTCGGCACGGACGTTGAAGCCGATGATAAACGCACCGGAGGCAATCGCCAAGTTGACATCGCTCTCGGTGATGCCGCCCACGCCGCTGTGCAGCACGCTGACTTTGACTTCGTCGGTGGAGAGCTTCTGCAGGCTGCCGGCCAAAGCTTCGTAAGAACCCTGCACGTCGGCCTTGATGATGACCGACAGGTTTTGCGCCTGGCCTTCGCCCATATGGTTGAACATGTTTTCCAGCTTGGCGGCCTGCTGTTTGGCCAGACGTACGTCGCGGTATTTGCCTTGGCGGAACAGGGCGATTTCGCGGGCTTTTTTCTCGTCGGCCAAGACCATGGCGTCTTCGCCGGCGTTGGGTACGTCGGAGAGACCGAGAATTTCCACCGGAATTGAGGGGCCGGCTTCGGTAATCGGTTTGCCGTTTTCGTCCATCATGGCGCGTACTTTACCGAAGGCGGTGCCGGCCAGGAGCATGTCGCCTTTTTTCAGCGTGCCGCTCTGTACCAGCAGGGTGGCCACGGCGCCGCGGCCCTTGTCGAGGCGGGCTTCTACGATGATGCCTTTGGCCGGGGCTTCCACGGGCGCCTGCAGTTCCAACACTTCGGCTTCCAGCAGCACGGCTTCCAGCAGGGCATCGATGTTGGTGCCTTGCTTGGCGGATACATCCACGAATTGGGTGGTGCCGCCCCAGGCATCGGGAATCACTTCGTGCTGGGTCAGCTCTTGGCGGATGCGTTCGGGATTGGCGGTGTCTTTGTCGATTTTGTTGACCGCCACCACAATCGGCACGCCGGCCGCTTTGGCATGGGCGATGGCTTCTATGGTTTGCGGCATCACACCGTCGTCGGCGGCCACCACCAAAATCACGATGTCGGTGGCCTGTGCGCCGCGGGCACGCATGGCGGTAAACGCTTCGTGGCCGGGGGTGTCGAGGAAGGTGACCACGCCGCGCGGGGTTTCCACATGGTAGGCGCCGATGTGCTGGGTGATGCCGCCGGCTTCGCCCTGCACCACTTTGGCGCGGCGGATGTAGTCGAGCAGCGAGGTTTTACCGTGGTCGACGTGACCCATCACGGTGACCACCGGCGGACGCGGCAGCAGCTCGGCTTCGGCGTGTTCTGCACCGTCTTCCAAGAAGGCTTCCGGATCGTCGGCGGCGGCAGGTTTGCCGATGTGGCCCATTTCCTCCACCACAATCAGGGCGGTTTCCTGATCCAGCGATTGGTTGATGGTGACCATCATGCCCATCTTCATCAGGGTTTTCACCACTTCCACGCCTTTTACCGCCATTTTGTGGGCCAAATCGGCCACGGTAATGGTTTCCGGCACCAAAACTTCGTGTACCACCGGTTCGGTGGGCGCTTGGAAGGCGTGCTGGTTGGGTTCCAGCTTGAGTTTTTTGCCTTTTTTGCCGCCGCGTACGCGGTCGTCGTCACGGCCGCCGCGGCTGTCTTTGCCGCCTCTGCCTTTGGCGGCTTTGCCGCGCGGCAAGTCGTCATCGCGTTGCGAGCGGCGTTCGTCTTTTTTCGGTTTGCCGGCGGCAGCGGTGCCGGCGGAGGTGGAGAGCGGCGCTTTTTCCGTGGGTTTGGCGCTGCGCGGTTCGGTTTGTTTTTGCTCTTTGGCCGCTTTGGCTTCCTGTTGCGCCTGCAGCTTGGCCGCCTCGCGGCGGGCTTGGCGTTCCTGACGCGCCTGCTTTTCTTTCAACAGGGCTTCCTGATGCGCGCGCAGGGCTTCGGCACGGCGGGCTTCTTCGTCGCGCGCAGCCTGTTCGGCGGCACTGACCACTTCCACCGGTTGCGGCACCGCCGCCGGCGCTTTTTCTTTTTTGCTGCGGCGGGGTTTGGCCTTGCCGGCATCCGCCTCTTGCGCCTCTTGGGCAGGCTCGGCGGCAACGGTTTCCGCCGCAGCTGCTTGGGCTTGGGCCGGTGCTGCTGCAGGCGCTGTTTCGGCGGCGGCTGCCTGTGCGGCGGCGGCCTGTTCGGCAGCCTGAGCCGCCGCTTCCGCTTCGGCTTGCGCCTGTTCTTCTGCCTGAGCCGCCGCTTCGTCCTGTGCTTTGGCTTGGGCTACCTGAAGCCCCGTCTCTTCCTGCGCAATCACCACGCGGCGGCGGCGGCGGGTTTCTACGGCCACGCCGCCCACGGTGCTGCGTTCTTTTTTGGTGCGGCTGACGCTGATGGGTGCGTTGTCGTCGCTGTCGTGGCGTTGGCGCAGATAGGCCAGCAGCCGCTGTTTGTCTTCGGGGGTGACGGTGTCGGCACCGCTTTGTTTGTTGACTCCGGCGGCCTGCAGCTGTTCCAGCAGGGTGGGGACGGACTTTTTCAGTTCGGCCGCAAATTGTTGTACGGTGTTGTGATTCATGCGTGCCTCCTTTATTGTTGTTCTTCGCTAAACCAATGTTCGCGTGCGGTCATGATCACGGCTTTGGCCTCTTCGTCGCTGACGCCGGTGATTTCGATCAGCTCGTCAACAGACAGTTCGGCCAAATCGTCGCGGGTGGTGATGCCGGCTTGGGCCAGATCACGCAGCATGTCCTGATCCACGCCGGCCAGCGTTTTCAGGTCTTCGGCCACGTCTTCGAGTTTTTCTTCCGACAGGATGGCCAAGGTGAGGATGGCATCGCGGGCGCGGCTGCGCAGGGTGTCTACCGTGGCTTCGTCGAAGCCGATTTCCGCCAGTTCGGCCGCCGGCACATAAGCCACTTCTTCCAGGGCGGCAAAGCCTTCCTGCACCAGCAGGTCGGCGGTGTCTTCATCCACGTTCAAATGTTGCACGAACAGGGCGCGCAGTTCGGCGTCTTCGGCTTGGTGGCGCTCTTCGGCTTCTTCCACCGTCATGATGTTGAGCTGCCAGCCGGTCAGATCGGCGGCCAGGCGCACGTTTTGGCCGCTGCGGCCGATGGCGAGCGCCAATTGGTCTTCGGCCACGATCACGTCTACCGAGTGGTTGTCTTCGTCAATCAGGATGCGGCTCACTTCGGCGGGCGAGAGGGCGTTGATGACGAACTGGGCGGTTTCGGGCGACCACAGCACCACGTCCACGCGTTCGCCGCCCAATTCGTTGGTGACGGCGTTGACGCGCGAACCGCGCACGCCGATGCAGGTGCCTTGCGGATCGATGCGCGCGTCGTTGGATTTGACGGCGATTTTGGCGCGGTGGCCGGGGTCGCGGGCGGCCTCTTTGATTTCCAGCAGGCCGTCTTCGATTTCCGGCACTTCCTGTTCGAACAGTTTCACCAGAAACTCGCGCGAAGTGCGGCTGAGGATGACTTGTTTGCGGCCGCTGGGGCCTTGCTCGTCCACGCGCAAAAACAGGGCGCGGATGCGGTCGCCGTTGCGGAAGTTTTCGCGCGGAATGCATTGGTCGCGCGGAATCAGGGCGTCCAAGCGTCCGAGCTCGACGATGATGCCGTGGCGCTCCACCCGTTTGACGGTGCCCAGCACGATGTCTTCGCGGCGAGCCAGAAATTCCTCCAGAATCTGTTCGCGTTCGGCATCGCGGATGCGTTGCAGAATGATTTGTTTGGCGGTTTGCGCGGCTTGGCGGCCGAACTCCACGTTTTCCAGCTGTTCTTCGTGGTAGTCGCCGATTTGCAGGGTGGTGCCGGGGATTTCTTCCTGAATTTCCTCGATGGTTTTTTGGGTATCGGGGTAGGTGTAGTCCTCGTCGGCCACAATCAGCCAGCGGCGGAAGGTGCTGTATTCTCCGGTGTGGCGGTCGATTTCCACGCGCACATCCATGTGCTCGCGGTCGGCTTTCTTTTTGGCGGCCACAGACAGCGCGAATTCCAAGGCTTCAAAAACCACTTCGGTGTCTACGTTTTTCTCGCTGGCCAGGGCTTCGGCCAGTTGCAACATTTCGCGGCTCATTGGGATGAACTCTCCTGATTGGTCGGTTGTTTTTAAAATTTGAATTCGGGTTTCAGGCGGGCGCGGTCGATATCGGCCAGCCGGATGGCAATGTTTTTGCCGTCGCAGTTGAGGGTAACGGCGTCGTCGGCGCAGCCCTCGATGCGGCCGATGAAGTTTTTCTGGCCTTCTATCGGCAGGCGGGTTTTCACTTTGGCCAGGCTACCTGAAAAGCGCACGAAGTCGGCGGCTTTCTTCAGCGGGCGGTCGAGGCCGGGGCTGGAGATTTCCAAGCGCTTGTAATCTACGTCTTCCACCATGAATACGCGGCTGAGGTGGTTGCTGACGGTGGCGCAGTCTTCTACGGTGATGCCGCCTGCTTTGTCGATAAACACGCGCAAATCGCCTTGGGCGGTGAGTTCGAAGTCCACCAGTTCGTAGCCCAAGCCGGGCAGGGTGGTGTCGAGAATGCTCTGGATGTCCATTTTGCTCCGTCGAAAACAAAAAAATGGCCGCGGGGCCATTTCTCATTTACGGTTAAATAACTGAAAAACGGCGTGATTCTAACGCATCTGAAAAAAGATGGCAAATGCGGCGTGTTTGCGCGCCTTCGGCGACGGCCGATACTGATTGATTTATCTAATGCACAAACCGCCGTTTTGTCGGCATAATACGCACACTTCAAACAAGAGCAAGCAGGCGCAAAGCATTGCGCTGTTTCGATTATCACAGAAAATACAGAGTGTTGCCCATGAAACCCGATTTAAGCAAGATGACCTGCATTGCGGATTTGCAGCGCGTTGCCCGCCGTAAAGTGCCGAAAATGTTTTACGACTATGCCGACACCGGCTCTTGGACCGAATCCACTTACCGCGCCAATAGCGACGATTTCAAAGATATTTTGTTCCGTCAGAAAGTGCTGGTGGATATGGAAGGCCGCAGTCTGGCCACCAAGATGATCGGGCAGGACGTAAAAATGCCGTTGGCCTTGGCGCCGGTGGGGCTGACCGGCATGCAGCACGCCGACGGCGAAATTCTTGCGGCGCGGGCGGCGGCCAAATTCGGTGTGCCGTTTACCTTGTCTACCATGAGCATCTGTTCCATCGAAGACGTGGCCGGCAACAGCCCGGATCCGTTCTGGTTCCAGTTGTATGTGATGCGCGACCGCGATTTCATGAGCAACCTGATCCGCCGCGCCAAAGAAGCCCGGTGTTCCGCTCTGGTGCTGACGGCCGATTTGCAGGTGTTGGGCCAGCGCCACAAAGACATCAAAAACGGCATGTCCGCGCCGCCCAAACCCACCATCCGCAACCTCATCAATCTGGCTACCAAGCCCGAATGGTGCTTGGGCATGCTGAACACCGAACGCCGCACTTTCCGCAACATCGCCGGCCACGCCAAGGGCGTGAGCGATTTGAGCTCGCTGTCGTCTTGGACCGCCGAACAATTCGACCCCAGCCTGAGTTGGGACGATGTGGCGCGCATCAAAGACGAATGGGGCGGCAAGCTCATCATCAAAGGCATCATGGAGCCGGAAGATGCCGAAGCCGCAGTGAAGAGCGGTGCCGATGCGATTGTGGTGTCCAACCACGGCGGCCGCCAGTTGGACGGCGCACCTTCTTCCATCCGTGCCCTGCCCGACGTAGTGGGCGCGGTGGGTTCCGATATAGAGGTGTGGCTGGACGGCGGCATCCGCAGCGGCCAAGACATTCTGCGCGCTTGGGCGCTGGGTGCGCGCGGCGTGATGGTGGGCCGTGCCTATATTTACGGCTTGGGCGCCTACGGCGAAGCCGGCGTCACCCGCGCGTTGGAAATTCTGTATAAAGAAATGGACATCACCATGGCCTTCACCGGCCACCGCAACATCCACGATGTCACCAGCGACATTCTGGTAAAAGGCACTTACTGACCGTGTGCCTGATGCCATCCGGGCTACCTGAACAGCCAAGCGGCGTATCCGCAGGGCTGTTCAGGTAGCCTTCTTTACACGCTGCCGGCAAAGTATCGGCCATCACACAATAAAGGCGGCCTGAAAGCGGCCGGCCTACACCATCCACCACAGAGAGGGGAACCGAACATGACTTGGAGCATCAGCGACAGCGCCGCCCTGTACGGCATCAAACATTGGGGCGGCGGCTATTTCTTTATCGGCGAAAACGGCGAAGTGACGGTGCGGCCGAACCCCGAAGCCGGCACCGAAATCGGCCTCTACCGCCTGGTGTCGGAATTACAGGAGCGCGGGCAGGATTTGCCCATGCTGTTCCGCTTCCCCGATATTCTGCAAGACCGGGTGCTGCAGCTGTGCGCCGCGTTTAACGAGTCGGTGGAGAAACTCAATTACCAAGGCCGCTACACGGCGATTTATCCGATTAAGGTCAACCAGCAGGAAAGTGTGGTCAAAAACATCATCGTGCCCAAAAGCGAAGCGGTGTCGATCGGCTTGGAGGCCGGCAGCAAACCAGAGTTGATGATTGTGCTGGCGTTTGCGCCCAAAGGCGGAGTGATCGTGTGCAACGGCTACAAAGACCGCGAGTTCATCCGCCTGGCTCTGATGGGGCAGCGGCTGGGACACGAAGTGTTCATCGTGATCGAAAAAGAAGCCGAAGTGGACTTGGTGATTGAAGAATCGGCTAAGCTCGGCGTGCGCGCCAATATCGGCCTGCGCGTGCGGCTTTCCTCGCTGGCCTCCAGCAAGTGGGCGGATACCGGCGGCGAAAAAGGCAAGTTCGGCCTGTCGGCGGCGCAGATTATCTCGGCGGCGGAAAAACTGAAGGCCGCCGGCTTGGGCGACTGCGTGCGCCTGATGCACTTCCACATGGGTTCGCAGATTTCCAATATTGCCGACTACCGCATCGGCTTCAAAGAAGCGGTGCGCTATTTCGGCGAACTGCGCGCCTTGGGGCTGCCTTTGGATTATGTCGATGTCGGCGGCGGCCTGGGTGTGGACTACGACGGCACCCATTCGCGCAATGCCAGCTCCATCAACTACGACATCGGCGAATATTCCCACACCATCGTCTCGATGCTGGGTGAATTCTGCGACGCACACGGCCTGCCGCACCCGCATATTTTCAGCGAAAGCGGCCGCGCGCTCACCGCCCACCATGCCGTGCTGGTGATGAATGTGACCGATGTGGAAACCCTGCCCGACCAGATTCCGGCCGTTGCCGACCCCGAAGCCTTGAGTTTCCCCGCCCGCAAACTGCTGGAAATCCTGCAAGGCGATACCGACAGCGAAATGGTAACGGAAACCTATTACCGCATTTCGCATTATCTGGCCGATGTGAACGAATACTATTTGGAAGGCAAAGTCGGCCTGCAGGAAAAAGCCCTGGCCGAACAGCTGTATGCCGTGCTGTGCCGCCGCTTGCGGCAGCAGCTGCAGGGCGGCGGCCGCAGCCAGCGCCAGGTGTACGACGACTTGACCGACAAATTGGCCGATAAATATTTCTGTAACTTCAGCGTGTTCCAAAGTCTGCCCGACACCTGGGCCATCGGCCAGGTGCTGCCCATCATGCCGGTTCACCGCCTGAACGAGCGGCCCACCCGCCGCGCCGTGTTGCAGGATTTGACTTGCGATTCGGACGGCAAAGTCGGCCAGTATGTCGACCGCCAAAGCATCGAATCCAGTATGGCCGTGCATGTGCCGGCCGCGGGCGAGCCTTATGTGCTGGGCGTGTTTATGGTGGGCGCGTACCAGGAGATTTTGGGCGATATGCACAATCTGTTCGGCGACACCGATTCGGTAAATGTGTATGTGCAGGATGACGGCAGCGTGGTCTTCGGCGGCACCGAGGCCCACGATACGGTGGAGGACATGCTGCGTTACGTGCATTTGCAGCCGCAGGAAGTGATCAACCGTTTCGAGGAAAAAATCCGTTGGGCCAAACTGCCGTCGGATCAGCGCGACACTTATGCCGCCGCTTTCTGCCGCGCCCTGAAACAGAGTTCTTATCTGAGCGGCGAATAAAGCCGCAGGCTGAAAACCGGATAAGGGCAAAGGCTACCTGAAAAGCGTTTCAGGTAGCCTTTGTGTTGCGGGAGAAGATATTGACAAGGTTTCGGGCGGCCTCAAATGATTTGCGTCGGGCTTGGCCGGCATGCGCGATTTGAGACGGGGTGCGCTGTGAAACGGCATAAGGAAACGCCGCCCGTTCTGGCTACCTGAACGGGCGGCGTTTGGCTTCGGCGGCGGTTCAGTCTTCTTCCGCCAGTTTGCTGATTTTCACCCGTTCGATGCGCTGGCCCTCTTTTTCCAGCACTTCGAAGCGCCAGCCGTGGTAGTCGAGGGTGTCGCCGACGTCGGGAATGCTTTGCAGCTCTTCCATCATCAGGCCGGCCACGGTGTGGTAGTCGGCATCTTCTTCCTGCGGCGGCAGTTTGAGTTGCGGCGCGAGTTCGACATATTCCAAGCTGCCGTCTACGGTGAGGCTGTGGTCGGCATTAGTTTGCAGGCTGGGGCTGTCTTCGCGCTCGAAGGCCTCGGGAAACTCGCCGGCAATGGTTTCCAACAGGTCTTTCATGGTGACCATGCCCAAAACGGCACCGAATTCGTCCACCACCAGCGCGTAGTCGGCACTGCGGCGGCGGAACTGCTCGATGGCGGAGAGGGCGTTGGTGCTGTCGGGCAGAATCAGCGGCTGGCGCAGGGCGGCTTGGATGTTGATTTCGCCTCCGTCCAAGAGCTGGTTGAGCAGGTCTTTTTTGTTGATGTAGCCCAAGGGCTCGTCGGCACCGGCTTTACCCACCACCAAAAGGCGGGAATAGGGGGTGTTTTGCAGTTGTGCTTTTTGCTCTTCCCGGCTTTGGGAGATGTCGAGCCGCTCGATGTCGCGGCGCGGAATCATCACGCCGGGAATGGGGCGTTCGGCCAGCGTGAGCACGCTGCGGATCATGGATTTTTCGTTTTCTTCGAAAT
Source organism: Eikenella sp. (assembly GCA_030528345.1). Classification (GTDB taxonomy): domain Bacteria; phylum Pseudomonadota; class Gammaproteobacteria; order Burkholderiales; family Neisseriaceae; genus Eikenella. The sequence goes on along the minus strand of JAUMZB010000009.1, from coordinate 34,693 downwards.
AGCCGTCGTCGCCGGTTTCGCCGGCTTTGGCCAGCACCGCCTCGCGGATGCCCATCATGCCGAGTACGTTTTCGGCGGTGCGCTTGCGCCAGGAGCTGCCGCTATAGGCGTTTTTGTCAGTATTGCGGCGGGCGATGTGGTTGAAGATTTCAATCAGGATGGAGAAGCCGATGGCGGCATACAGGTAGCCTTTGGGGATTGCCACATGGAAGGCTTCGGCAATCAGCGAAAAGCCGATCATCAACAGGAAGCCCAAACACAGCATCACCACGGTGGGGTGTTTGTCGACAAAATCGGTGAGCGGTTTGCTGGCCCAAATCATCATGCCCATGGCCACCACCACGGCGGCCATGGCCACTTCGATGTGCTGCACCATGGCGACGGCGGTGATCACCGCGTCGATGGAAAACACGGCGTCGAGCACCAGAATCTGCGCCACCACACCCCAAAAAGAGGCATGGACTTTGTGCTGCTCGGCCACGGTGTAGTGGTTGACGCCCTCCAGGCGTTCGTGCAGTTCGGTGGTGGCTTTATACAGGAGGAAGAGGCCGCCGAAAAACATGATCATGTCTTTGCCGGAAACGGCATGGCCGTTGATTTCGAGCAGCGGTGCGGTCAGCCGCATCAGCTGCACCATAAAGCCGAGCATCACCAGCCGCATCACCACGGCCAGCACGAGGCCGGTGACGCGGGCGCGGTCGCGGTGGGCGGGCTTCACCTTGTTGGCGAGAATGGCCACGAACACCAAATTGTCGATGCCGAGCACCACTTCCAAGATAATCAGGGTTGCGAAGCCCAGCCAAGTTACCGGATCGGCCAGCCAACTGAAATCCATAAGTCGGGGTTCCTTTGTATTGCCGCAACAGCGGGGGAAAGGGGCGGGAGAGAAGGAGCCGGCCGAAAGGCGGCGCGGCTTTCAGGCAGCCTTTTGCTTACAGCCCGCCGTAAGAATGCAGGCCGCTTAAAAACATGTTCACGCCGACAAAAGCGAAGGCGGTAATGAAGAAGCCGACAATCGCCCACCAAGCCAGCACGGCACCGCGCCAGCCGGCCACCAAGCGCAGGTGCAGCCAGACGGCGTAATTGAGCCACACGATAAAGGCCCAGGTTTCTTTCGGATCCCAGCTCCAGTAGCGGCCCCAAGCGTCGGCTGCCCACAGCGCGCCGAGAATGGTGGCAATGGTAAAGAACAGGAAGCCGACCGCAATCGCTTTGTACATCACCTCTTCAATGATGTGGGTGTCCGGCAGCTTGAGTGCGGGGCGGCGCAGTTTCAGCAGTTCGGCCACGCCGAGGAAGGCGGCCATGCAGAAGGCGCCGTAGCCGATGAAATTGGCCGGCACGTGGATTTTCATCCACCAAGACTGCAGGGCCGGAATCAGCGGTTGGATTTGATGGGCGTTGCGGCTGAAGCTGTACCACAACACGAAACCCACCAAGATAAGCTGCAGGGTGTACACAAACACGCCCAAGCGCTGCAGCTTGAATCTGCCTTCGTAATACAAAAACATCAGCCCGGTGATGACGATGAACAGGATGAACACTTCATACAGATTGGAAACCGGAATGTGTCCGGCATCCGGACGCAGCAGATAGCTTTCGTGCCAGCGTACCAGCATGCCGGTCAAACCGGCCACGGCCGCCGCCCAGCTGAGGTTGCGTCCCATATCGAGTGCGGTGTTGGTGGCGGAACCGCCTTGCCGTTTGCCGAACAGACCCAGCGCATAACAGCCCCAAGCCATGATAACCAGCGCGCACAGCCAGCCGATGGCCGACTGGCTGCTCAAAAAGTATTGCAGCAGAAAACGGTTGTCGGCCTGCTCAATGCGGCCGCCGTACAGCAGCACTGCGCCGTAAGCCAGGGCGATGCACAGCGGAAGATACCAGCGCAGCGGTTTGAAAAACCAGCCCAGCGCCACGGCGGCGGCGGCGCTGCCCCACAAAATGCAGACTTCGTAAATGTCCATATGGTGCGGCAGGATGAGGTGCACCGCCGCCGCGACTGCGGCCATCAAGGCGGCGAACAGCCAATCGGCTGTACCCAGCCTGCGCCAAAAACGACGCTCGCGCAGCAGTTCGTGCGACATATCGGGCGGCAGATAAGGGGAAGATTCAGGATGGTTCATGGTGGTTCAACTCCTGCGCCAGACGCGCGAGGTGGGTTTGGTGTTGCGGAAATTCGGCATCCAGTTCGCGGCCGTGGCGGCCGGAACTCATGGCAAAACGCACGCCGCCGTCTTCATACAGCAGCCAAGCGCGTTTTTCGCGGACGTAAAACATAAAAACAGTGCCCAACACCAGCAAAACGGAACCCAAATACACCAAGCCTTGGCCGGGTGAACGGGTCATCTGCAGGCCGGAGGACTGCACTTCGGTGAAACCGTCCAGTTGCAGCAGAACCGGCGCATCAAAGCGGGTGAGGCCGGTGTAGGCATCGAAGCTGTTGAGCAGGAAGCGCTGGCGGGCTTCGTTTTGCGGCCATTGCGCGCCTTGCCGCGCCAGCGCCTGATCCAGCGCCAGATTGCCGGCACCGAACAGCATTTGGTAAAACAGTTCGCGCATGCGTTCCTGTTCGCCGGCCGGGATTTTAGCGGCCACAAAATCATTCAGGCCGGTATAGCCTTCGCGGGCAAACAGCTCCAGCACATTGTCCAGCGCTTCGCGGAAGCGGGCTTGCGTGCCGCCTTCCATGCCGGCCACCGCCTGCTCGATCACCGTCTGCCGCTGCTGCGGGTTTTGCAGCACGGCGCGCAGGTGCATAAAGGTATCGGGTTTGCCGTTGAGGTCGGCCGGAATCATCAGCCAGCGGTACTCCTGATCCAAGGCGGCGCGCTCGCCGGTGGCGAAATAGTAGTCGCCGTTGCGCAGCAGGGGCAGCATGTAGTTGACGTATTCTTTGGCTTGTCCGGCTTGGTCACGCACGCGGAAGGTGATGGTGGGGCCGACGTTGCGCACGGTTTTTTCCTGCCGCACGCTGCGCGCGTCCTGCAGGCTTTGGCGCAGGCCGCCGGCTGCCGTTTGCGGCCGCTCTTCGTCTTCCACATTCATCGGGCGCAGCTCGTTGAATTCCAGCGTGTAGTTGGCGGTTTGGCCCTGACCCAGATGCAGCGGGAAGCTGCTCATGGAAGCGGCTTTCAATTCGGCCGCCAGCGGAGAGGGGCTGCCCAGATTCCAGGCGCGGAAATTGAGGCCGGAGCCGCCGTCGCCGAAGCTGGCCTGATACACCGTGATGCCGTGCAGGGTAAACGGGTGGTTGACTTTAACGGTGGGGTGGAAGACTTCGCCGCTTTGTTTGTCGGTTATCACCAGGTCGCTGGCAAAATTGCGCGGCATGCCGTTGTCGTAGAAATCCACGTGAAACTGCTTGAGCTCCACCGTAAACGGCAACTCCTGCACCAGCATGCCTTTGCCGGTATTGAGGAAAACCTTGTCCACCGTCTGCCCTTCGCGCACGTTCACATCGCCGCGGAAGGACAGGGTGCTGCTGTCCAAACGGCTTTCCGGCGCGAAATCGCTGGCGAATTCGGCGGTTTTGTCCGGCTTCAGGCTACCTGAAAGCATGGCCAGCTTCAGGCTCATATTGCTGTCGATCAGGCCGCCCAGGCAAATCACAATGATGGCGGCATGCGCGCAAATATAGCCCCATTTGTTCATCGCCCCTTTTTTGGCGGCCAAGAGCAGGCTGCCGTCTTCGCGCGGCTGCTGCCTGACCGAAAAACCGGAAACTTTCAGGTAGCGTTCCGCCACATCGGGCGCGGGCGCAGGCGTGAGCACGGCCGTGTGCTGCATATGCGCCAGCGACTGACGGGTGGCCTTGAGGCGGAAAGAACGCATTTCGCGCAGAAACGGCGGGATATTGCGCCACAGGCAAAGGCCGGTGGACAGCATCAGAAAGGCCATGATGGCCACAAACCAAGCCGAGGAATACACATCGTAGAGGCCGAGGAAGCGGAAAATCTGATCCCAAAACGGACCGAATTCCGCCACATAGCCCACATCCTGTTGGTTTTGCTGCAAGACGGTGCCGATCACGGAGGCCAGCGCCAGCAGCGACAACAGAGCCACCGCAAAGCGCATGGAACTGAGGAAGGCAAACCAAGGCCGTTTGGCCGGCGGGGTTTTACCGGAGGAAGGGGAGGGGCTCATAAACCGAATACAGTCTGTATGGAAGGCATGCCGAAACGCAGCATTATAACGGAATTGCGGCACGGATTTGCAGGCTTTGCACAGTGCTCCGCCCCCGTCTGCCGGCAGGCGGACGGCACGGTGCGGCCGCAGGCTACCTGAAAACCGTCTTGCCTGATCTTACCGGCATAAAATTTCAGGTTAACTCCTTCTTTGCAAATTTTATAACAAATTATAAGCCAGACGGCTGGATATTAACGTGTGATGCAGGCACCATTCGCGCCCCTTGATTTCCCGACCGACACAAACATAAAGGACACCTACATGAAAAAAGTATGCATCAGCCTGTTGTTGGCTGCAGGCCTTGCCGCCCCTGCCCTGACGCTGGCGGATAACGGCCAAGACACCGCCGCCCGTCTGCTGTATTTGGAACAGCGGGTTGAAGAACTGAGCCGCCGCGTGCTGGCCCTGGAGCAACAAAACCGCCAGCAGCAGCACATCATCATCGAAAACCGCCGCCAAGTGCCCCCCACCTACGCCTGCCGCGTATCGGTATTCGGCAAAAACTATGAATCGCTGGATCAAAATCAAGGCTTGGCCCGCCACCGGGTTCGCCAAGCCTGCAACGCCGAACAAAGCTCCATTTTCTGTACCGACCGCGACATCAAGTGCGAGACCTATCGATAACCGGCGATACAACGGCGCAGCCGCCCTGCGGCAATATGGCCGCAGGCTACCTGAAACCCTTTCAGGTAGCCTTTGTTTTGGCAGGCTGCTACACTGCCGCCGGTTTCACGCCGCCGACGGTGTGCCATACATTCAGCCCGTTTGGCGGCGCCCGTTGCCGGAGCGCCGGCGCCGGACTTTCCCATTTCGGAGGTTTCCATGAAAACAAAAACCGTCTTGCTGCTGAGTGCGGCCGTTTTATCCCTGACCGCCTGCCGCAGCCAGCAGGCAAATGATCCGGCTCCGCCGCCCCGGCCGGTGCCTGCCGTCCCGGCGAAACCGCCCGCCTTCGATCCGGCTGCCGCGCCGGTTTCCCAAACCGGCTTCCCGCAAAACGCCAATGTGCAGCGTTTCATCCGCCACCATGCCGCCCACGGCCGCTACAGCGAAGCCGAATTGCAGCAGTTTTTCGAGCGCGCGCAATACAAAGGCAACATCATCGGCATCATGAACCGGCCCGGCACCTCGCGCCCGTGGTACGAGTTCCGCAGGGGCAACGCCGGCAGCGGCAAAATCAACGGCGGCCGCCGCTTCTACCAGCAAAACCGGCAAATCATCGACCAAGTGGCCCGCGAATACGGCGTACCGGCCGAAATCATCGTTGCCATCATCGGCATCGAAACCAACTACGGCGGCAATATGGGCAGCTTCCGCCTGGCCGATTCCCTGCCCACCTTGGGTTTTGATTACCCGCGCCGCGCCGAATTTTTCCAAAAAGAGCTGGGCGAATTTCTGCTGATGGCCAAAGAAGAAGGTCGCGACCCCTTCAGCTTTATGGGCAGCTACGCCGGCGCCATGGGCATGCCGCAGTTTATGCCCTCCAGCTACCGCAAATGGGCGGTGGACTACGACCGCGACGGCCAACGCAATATCTGGGGCAGCGTGCCCGATGTGGCGGCCTCGGTGGCCAACTACATGAAAGCCCACGGCTGGCAGACCGGCGGCCGCGTGATGATCCCCGTATCGCTGGCCGAAACCACCCCGCAGCTTTTGGCGCTGATTGAAGAAAAAACCGCGCTCAATTACACCGTCGGCCAGTTGCGCCAAATGGGCGTGGTGCCGCTGGAAGCCGTGGCCGACCACGAAAAAGCCGTGCTCTTCCGCTTGGAGGTTGCCCCCGAGCGCTTCGAGTACTACATCGGCCTGAACAATTTCTACAGCATCTGGCAATACAACCACAGCCGCCTCTACGTAAGCGCCGTGCGCGACATTGCCAACGGCATCGGCCAAGGCGGCCTGTAAACCGCCGATGGCAGCAAGGGCTACCTGAAAGCGTTTCAGGTAGCCCTTTATCGTTTGCCGAGACCAAAGCGGCACTTATTTTGCGGTTGGCGGTCGCAACAAACCGATTTCCGCAAAAAACCGCCCGTAAACCGCCGCCTTTTTTTCCAAAGCCAAGGGATAGGCGCGCGAAGACGAAGGCATGCGGTAGAGCCGCAACGCCCGCCCCGCATACTCCGCCTCCGAGAAACCGCCGATTGGCGGCTTGGCCGTGCCCGGCGGCAGCAAAGACAACAGCGTCTCCGTGGCCTTGTCGCCCGTGGTCAGCAGCGTTTGGCATTGCGGCATCTGCGCCAACAAAGCCGCCAAATCCACCGGCTCGACAATCTGCAAAAACTTGTCGGCAGCATTGCCCTGCAAACGGATCACCTGATGCGCCGCATCGCTGATGGCAATGCCCTGCTGCGCCAAAAACGCCCGCAACAGCCCTTCTTTAAACGCCTTGCCGCCGGCTGCGACAAAATAATCCTTATCTTGGAAAAACACCAAGCCGAACAGCCGCCACATATCGTTTTGCAAGCTCGGATAATAAAAATCCATCTTCCAACGCGCACGCGGCGGCGGAAAAGAACCGAGCATCAAGAGCTTGGCGTTGGCGGGAACAAAGGGCGGCAGGGGATGGGTTTCGATGGCGGTTGGGGTCATAACAAAGGTCAGCAGCGCGGCATGTGTTTCAGGTAGCCTGCAAAGATGCCGGCCGGCGGCTTTTTCAAACGCTCATCATCCGGCACAAAGCCTTTTTGCGGATACTCGCCCAAAGTACGCGTCGCCCATTGGCGGAACTGCGTACCGCGTGAAGAGTGCACGCGGTAGCCGACGGCGATAATCATGGGCAGGGAATAGTGTTTTAACTGCCGTTTGACCTCGCGTCCGCCCTCAGTTTGAACGTGTAAGTATTCCTTACAAGTTGCCGCTTCATCGATTTCAAGCTCTTGATAAATGGCTTTGATATGTTGGGTAATTGATTGCGGCCGTACTTGGTACAACTCGGCCATTTCCGCCTGCGTCAACCAAAGCTGCCCGCCCAATTCGCGTAGAACGAATTGGGAGAGGCCGTCTGAAGTGGTGTAGAGGATGAGTGTGTTGTCGGTCGTCATGTATTTTTCCTTTTATAGACGGCCTCATCATTGATTCCAATTGTTTTCAACGATTTTTCCCGATTGAAAATAAATGGCCACATACTCAATAAATGTTTGGAAATCGGTATTTTGTTCCACAATGCGATTGACCGACTGCCAGTCAATTTGTTCTTTGCGCTTGGCTGGCAGCCAAATCTCGCTGTCGTTCCATTCTTGGGTATTCAAAATGATCACGCCAATGCCGTGCAAGGCTGACAAAATGCGCAGCTCCTGTTCGGTATGTTCACCGACAATTGCGGTGGTGACCAGATATCCCTCGTTGGCCCAACCAGAATTACTGACTGCCTGAAAAAAGCTTTCCCGCACATTACTGCCATTGAGCTCCCGCTTCACTTCAAACGACCACAACAGCACATGCTGCCCCGCGCCCGATTGGGCGCATTGGCGCACGTCGTGCTGCCATGCTTTATCCAACGCCTGCATCGCAACAATATCCGGATGCAACCAATGGTTGCCTCTGCTACCACGATTGTTTTTGGAGCGCTTTTCGTCAATTCGCAAACCGTATAAACCTAAATTCGAGGACAAAAAACGCATCATCAAAGGATACAGGTCTTGCTCCGAGGCGGCATAGGCGGATTCATCCACGACCAATCCATTATCTTGTTGGTGGCTTGGATCAAACCAAAACAAACGCGGGCGTGGTTTGTCCTGCATACGGATGGCGGGACATAATTTCAGTACAGCGCCTTTGTGTGAACCGATTTCCGACACGACTTGTTGGATAAATGCTTTTTCATCAGCAAATTTAGATTTTTTATTTTGATAGTCATGCGGATATTGTTCCGTAATGGCTTGGGCAATTTGGCGTGCCGTGAATTTCCGTAGCGGATTGGCTTGTAAAAATTCAACAATTTTCTGAGGCTGGCTGGATTTTCCCATCTTGAGCACCTTGGCAATATCGTATTGATGAAAATTACTTTTTCAACTTGGCAAACGCATCGGCCATGGCGGTATTGCCCATCGGTTTTTCCTGCCGTTTGGGTTGCAGGCTGCCTGAACGGTGCTTGCCGCGTCCGTTTTCAGGTAGCCTGCCGCTGCCTGCCTCATCATCCAAGCGCATGGTTAGGGCGATGCGTTTGCGGGCGGCATCAACTTCTAAAACTTTCACTTTGACCACATCGCCGGCTTTCACTACTTCGCGCGGGTCTTGGACGAATTTATTGGATAAGGCGGAGATGTGGACGAGGCCGTCTTGGTGGACGCCGATGTCGACGAATGCGCCGAAGTTGGCGACGTTGCTCACTACGCCTTCCAAAATCATGCCGACTTTTAAATCGCTGATTTCGTTGATGCCTTCGGCAAAGGTGGCCGTCTGAAATTCGCCGCGCGGGTCGCGGCCGGGTTTTTCGAGTTCGGCGAGGATGTCCATGACGGTGGGCAGGCCGAATTGCTCGGTGGTGTAGCTGGTGGGCTTGATTTGTTTGATTTTTTCGCGGTTGCCGATGAGATCGGCGGCTTTGATGTGCAGGTCTTCCAGCATTTGGGCGACGATGGGGTAGGCTTCGGGGTGGACGGCGGATGCGTCCAGCGGTTCTTGGCCGCCGTTGATGCGCAAGAAGCCTGCGGCCTGCTCGTAGGTTTTTTCGCCGAGGCGCGGTACTTTGAGGAGTTTTTTGCGGCTGTCGAAGGCGCCGTTTTCGTCTCGGTAGGCAACGATGTTTTGCGCAAGCGTGCTGTTGAGGCCGGAAATGCGCGCGAGCAGGGGGGCGGAAGCGGTGTTGACATCTACGCCCACGGCGTTTACGCAGTCTTCGACCACGGCATCCAGTGATTTGGCGAGTTGGCTTTGGTTGACATCGTGCTGGTATTGGCCGACGCCGATGGATTTGGGGTCGATTTTCACCAGTTCGGCCAGCGGGTCTTGCAGGCGGCGGGCGATGGAAACGGCACCGCGCAGGGAAACGTCTAATTCGGGGAACTCTTTGGCGGCCAGTTCGGAAGCGGAATACACCGATGCGCCGGCTTCGGAAACCACGATTTTGTGCAGGCCGTATTCGGGCAGGCCGCGCACGAGTTCGGCGGCGAGTTTGTCGGTTTCGCGGCTGGCGGTGCCGTTGCCGATGGCAATCAGTTTCACGCAGTGCTGTTTAATCAGGCGGGCGAGCGCGGCTAAGGCGTTGCTTTCTTGGTGCAGATAGACAACGGCGGTATCGAGCAGTTTGCCGGTATCGCTGACGGCGGCGCATTTGATGCCGGTGCGGTAGCCGGGGTCGAGACCGAGCGTGGGCAGGCGGCCGGCGGGGGCGGCCAGCAGCAGGTCTTTGAGGTTGCGGGCGAATACGTTGATGGCATCGGTATCGGCACTTTCTTTCAGACGGCCTAAGGCTTCCAATTCCAAGGAAAGGAAGATTTTGGCACGCCAAGTGAGGCGCACGGTGTCGCGCAGCCACCGATCGGCGGGGCGGCCTTGATCGGCGATGCCGAAATGTTTGGCGATGATTTTTTCGTATTCGCTCTGCTCGGTGATCGGGGTTTCGTCGGGCTGGTATTTGAGGGCGACTTGCAGCACGCCTTCGTTGCGGCCGCGCAATACGGCCAGCGCGCGGTGGCCGGGCATGGTGCGGACGGGTTCGCGGTGGTCGAAATAGTCTTTGAATTTTTCGCCGGTATCTTCTTGTCCGGCAACCACTTGGGCGTGGATTTCGGCTTCGTTCCACAGTTTTTCGCGCAAGTTGCCGAGCAGTTCGGCATCTTCGGCGAACTGTTCCATCAGAATGGCGCGCGCGCCGTCTAGTGCGGCTTTGGTGTCGGGCACTTGCTCGTTCAGGTAGCCTTCGGCGGCAATTTCAGGGTGTTCAGACGGCCTCTGCAATAACAATTCCGCCAAAGGCTGCAAACCGTTTTCGCGGGCAATTTGGGCTTTGGTGCGGCGTTTGGGTTTGTAGGGCAGATAGAGGTCTTCGAGCGCGGTTTTGTTGTCGGCTGCTTCGATGGCCGTCTGCAGCTCGGGTGTGAGTTTGCCTTGTTCTTCAATGCTTTTTAAAACGGTTTGCTTGCGCTCTGCCAATTCGCGCAGGTATTGCAGGCGTTCGGCGAGATGGCGCAGTTGGGTGTCGTCCAGTCCGCCGGTAACTTCTTTGCGGTAGCGGGCGATAAAGGGTACGGTGGCTCCGTCGTCAAGCAGTTCGACGGCGGCTTGGATTTGGGCGGCGGCGGCGTTGAGTTCGGCGGCGAGGGTGGCAATGAGGTTCATGGTGTTTGCTTGATTCAGAAATAAGGGCGGATTATAGCCTTAAACGGCAGGCTACCTGAAAGCCGCTGCGCTTGCCGAACCGCCGGCTTTGCGGCAACATGCGGGGACTTGTTTTCCAACCCGTCAGGAGTGCACCATGAGCGACATCATCAGTAATTTTACGTTTGACGAACTGACCATCGGCCAAAGCTACAGCCAAAGCCGCACGGTAAGCGAGGAAGATGTGGTGTTGTATGCGGCGGTTTCCCACGATACCAATCCGGCGCATTTGGATGCCGAATACGCCGCCGGCACCATGTTTAAAAAGCCGATTGCGCACGGTATGTTTACCGCCGGCCTGATTTCCGCCGTCATCGGCACCCGTTTCCCCGGCATGGGCACGATTTATCTGGGGCAGGATTTGCAGTTCCGCCGCCCGGTGTACATCGGCGACACCTTAACCGTCACCCTGACCGTGGTGTCGCGCGACGAAGAAAAAAAACGGGTGGCGCTGGAGACCGTGGTGGTGAACCAAAACGGCGATAAAATCCTCACCGGCCAAGCCAATGTGCTGCCCTCACAAGAGAAAATCAGCCGCGCCGCGATTGCGGTGCCGGCCGTGAAGATGGCTTGATGTTTTAGCCGGCAGTCCATCGGGCTACCTGAAAACAGGCCTGTGTTGCAGCCGGTCTTTCAGGTAGCCCGATTGTTTTTGAGGCCGGGCCGGGCCGTTCGGCGGCCACGGCGGGCAAGGGGCGTGCTGTCTAGGTAAGACGCTCAAGACAGGCTATAATCCGACGCGTTCTGTTCTATTTGCGGACAGAACAGCCCGTTCTCACTTTCCCTGTATCGCTATGAAAAAACTGCCTTTAAAAACCCTGTTTTCGCTCGTGTTGCTGGCCGTTTTGGCCGCTTCTTTCTGGTACAGCACCGCCTGGCTGAAGCTCTGCTACGGCTTGGCTTTGTTTCTATTCGGGATGCAGTGTATCGAAGAGGGTCTGCACAATGCCGCCGGCGGCACCCTGGAGCGCCTGATGGCCAAAAGCACGGCCACCGCCGGCAAGGGCTTGCTGTTCGGCGTGGGCGCCACTTTCGTGCTGCAGTCCAGCACCTTGGTGTCTTTGCTCACCATCGCTTTCCTGAGCACGGGTCTGATTACATTGGCCGGCGGTATTGCGATTATTTTGGGCACCAATCTCGGCGCCACCAGCGGCATTTGGCTGTTGGCGCTGGCCGGACAAAGCATCAGCCTGAGCCCGATAGCGGTGCCCATGCTGGTATTCGGCATTTTGGCCAGTTTCTTCAACAACAAAACCAAGGCGGTCGGCCGGGTGTTGGTGGGCATTTCGCTGATTTTCTTAGGCATTGATGCGATTAAAGACGGCTTTCAGGCATTGGGCGGGCAGGTGGACTTTGCTTCGCTGCGTTTCAACGGCGTGGCCGAAATCGCCATTTTCTGCGGCATCGGTCTTTTGCTGACCATCGTGCTGCAGTCTTCGCACGCCACGCTGATTCTTACCTTGGCGGCCTTGGCCGGCGGCCAGATCAGCGTGACGCAGGGTTTTGCGATTGCCATCGGCTCGAATGTGGGCAGCAGCGTATCGACCGCGTTTGTGGGCATGCTCGGCAGCGACCGCAGCGGCCAGCGTTTGGCTTTGGCACATTTGGTGTTCAACGTGGTAACGGCCGTGCTGTCGCTGATTCTGTGGTGGCCTTTGAGCCGGCTGGTCATCGGTTTGGCCGATTGGACGGGCATGGGCAATCTGCTGCAGCTGGCATTGTTCCATACGCTGTTCAACGGCTTGGGTTTGGCCGTTTTCTGGAAGCTGCAGCAGCGCCTGGCCGACAAACTGCTGCAATGGCTGCCTGAAAAGGCGGAAACCAGCCTGCTGCCGGAAAACAGCACGCCGGTACGGGCACGCTACCTGAACGACAATATGCTGCGTTCAGGCGATACCGCCGTGCGGGCGGTGTTTCAAGAGGTGGGCCATTTGAATACCCTGGGCATGGAGGTGATCTGCCACGTGCTGTTTATTCCGGTGGCGCGCCTGTACCGGGAAGAGGACGGGGCGGAACTGCCGCCGCCCCAGCCGCCGCTGCAGTTGAATGCGCAGGCGTATTACGAAAGCCAAATCAAGCCGCTGTACAGCGAATTGCTGGACTTTACGGGCAAAACCGATATCGAAGGCGAGAGCCAGCAGCTGCGGCTGGCCACGGCTCATGAGGCGGCTTGGCAGATGGTGGAAATTGTTAAAGAAAGCAAGCACCTGCAGAAGAATATGCAGCAGTATCTGCAACAGCCCGATGCGCCGGTATTCAAAGACTATCTCCGCCTGCGCAAGCATTTGTTTAAAACCCTGCGCCTGTTCCGCGAAATCAACGCCCTGCCGCCGCTGTCTGCGGAACGTGCGGAGCGGATGGAGAAGCTGGCGGCCCATACGGAGGGTTTGGAAACCTTCCGTGCCCGGGTGTTGGTGAAGCTGCGCAGCGGCAAAATCGGCGGTTGGCAGACGTCTTCTCTGATGAACGACATCAACTATGCCCGCCGGATCGGACAGGGTATTGTGGAGATTTTGCAGATTTTGGCGGCGGCGGAGCGGGAGCGGGAAGCCATGAAGGCGTGATCTACGCCAAGGCGATGATGCAAGCGTAAAGCAAATGTTCCATTAGGCGTGTCGTCAGAAAGTGTTGCGGCCGGTATTGGGGGCAAAAACCGCTCCGCCAATTTTCCGGCCGCACGTTCCGAGCCGGAAAGGCTACCTGAAGGTTTTCAGGTAGCCTTTTGTGTCGGGTATCGTCCGGCGGGCCGGGCAGTTGCGTATGGTGCGGAAAGTCAGGTTGATGCGGGGTTGGCCGATGCCGGTGTTTTTCAGCAGTGCGTGCTGCCAGTGCTGCTGGGTGCTGCCGTACATCAGCAGCAGTTGCCCGTGCGCCAGCGGCAGAATGCGTTTTTCCCGTGTCCGTTTATGGCGGAAGGCGAAGCGGCGGGTGGCGCCGAAACTGAGTGAGGCGATAAGCGGGTCGAGCCCGGCTTCGTCGTCACTGTGCCAGGTCATGCCTTGCCGACCGTCGGCATAAAGGTTGAGCAGGCAGCTGTTGAAACGGGCGGCGCAGACGGCGGCGGTGTGTGCTTCAACGCGCTGTTTGATTGCGAGCAGCAGCGGCGTCCACGGCCGGGTGCTGCGGGTGATGCCGGAATAGGTGTAGTGCAGGCCGCTGTCGCCGTACCAGGCAGTCTGGCGGCCGGTGGTGACGGTTTTGCCGTACAGCCGCACTTGGTCGTGCTGCCAAGCGATGTCCTGCAACAGGCTGTGTAGGCAATGGTCGGCTTCGGCGGCGGAAAACGGGCTGTTGAGGAGGCAGACTTGACCGTCGTAAGGCAGGAGGTTGTGTTCAGGCAGCCCGGGGTCGGGGAACAAAGTAGGCGGCATCATGCGGAAAGTGCGGTTTCGGGGCATCCGTTGGCGGTTGGTTTGGGCCGGAAGGGCGTATCAGCGCGGCAGTTTGGGGTTGCCGGCGTGCTCATGACCGGGCTCTTCGGTTTCGGCGGCGTCGTAGGCATCAACGATTTTCTGCACCAGCGGGTGGCGCACCACGTCTTCGCTGGTGAAGGTGTGGAAATACAGCCCTTCGATGCCGGCCAGTTTTTCTTTGGCGTCTTTGAGGCCGGATTTGATGTTGCGCGGCAGGTCGATTTGGCTCAAGTCGCCCGTAATGACGGCTTTGGCGCCGAAGCCGATGCGGGTGAGGAACATCTTCATCTGCTCGGGCGTGGTGTTTTGCGCTTCGTCCAGAATCACATAGGCGCCGTTGAGGGTGCGGCCGCGCATATAGGCCAGCGGGGCGATTTCGATCAGGCCTTTTTCCAGCAGCTTGGTGACGCGGTCAAAGCCCATCAGGTCGTACAGGGCATCGTAAAGCGGGCGCAGATAAGGATCCACTTTTTGCGCCAGATCGCCGGGCAGAAAGCCGAGCTTCTCGCCCGCTTCCACCGCCGGCCGCACCAAGACGATGCGCTCGACCCGGTGTTTTTCGATGGCATCTACTGCGGCGGCCACCGCCAGATAGGTTTTGCCGGTGCCGGCCGGACCGAGGCCGAACACCACATCGTGGTTGAGCAGGGCGCGGATGTAGCCGTTTTGACGCGGCGTGCGGCCGCTGAGGTTGCCGCGGCGGGTGCGGAAATGGTATTGGTGGCCGGGATCGGTTTGCGGCTGGAAGGCGTTGTCGGCGGTTTGCGCCTCTACGGCGGCCAGGCGGATGTCGTTATCGTCCAAATCGCGGCTTTGTGCCAGTTCGGCCAGCGCCAGGAGGGCACGGCGGCCGGCATGGGCGGATTCGCCGAAAAAAGTGAAATGTTCGAAACGGCGGCTCACTTGCAGATCGAGGGCGCGGCCGAGGGTGGCGAGGTGGCTGTCGAGCGGGCCGCACAGGCGTTGCAGTACGGTATTGTCGATGTCTTCAAATTGCAGGCGGACGGTATGGCTCATAAATAATGGGGATTCCGTGGAAAATAGAGTAGGCTGCCTGAGCAGGCGGCCGGGTAATAAAAGGGCTCCGAGAGGGAAGTCATTATAAGGTAAGGGCTAAAAATTTGCCCGAATGCCATACTCCGTAAAGCCAGTTGCGCTGGCAGTTAATTTCCGTTAATTTGGCGGCTATGCGGATGTCTCGCGCATTCTATTCTCTTTCTCATCACTTTATTTTGGAGATATGCCATGAAAAACACTTCTTCCAAACTGATTATGCTGGCTTTGGCGGCCGCATTGGCAGCTTGTGGCGGAGAAAACACCGCCAAGCCGGCAGCCGGCAGCGATGCGGCGCCCCGGCAAGAGCAGGCGGCGCAAAGCGGCCTGCAAACCAAATTCGTGACCGTCGGCACCGGCGGCGCTTCCGGCCCCTACAACATCATCGGCACCGCCTTGAGCGAGCTGTATGCCCAAAAATTCGGCGTGAACGCCAAAACCCAAACCACCGGCGCATCTGTCGAAAACCTGAACCTCTTGGCACAAAACAAACTGGAAATGGCTTTTGTGATGAGCGATGCCTTGAGCGATGCGGTAAAAGGCCAAGGCAGCTTCAGCCGCAAAGTGGATAACGTGGAGCAAATCGCCGCCCTGTACCCCAACTATGTGCAAATCGTGACTTCCGCCTCTTCCGGCATCAAATCGATTGAAGACTTGCGCGGCAAACGGGTGGCCGTGGGCGCACAAGGTTCCGGCGTTGAGCTGGCCACCCGTTCCCTGCTGAACGGTTTCGGCATCAACTACACCGACATCAAAGCGGATTACTTGGGCTATGCCGAAGCGGCGGATGCCTTGAAAGCCGGCAAGCTGGATGCGGCCTTCCTCACCAGCGGCCTGCCCAACTCTTCTCTGATGGAACTGCAACAAGGCTTCGACCTGCAATTGGTGGCCGTGCCGGCCGACAAACTGGCGGAGATTGCCCAAACCACCCCGTTCTTCAACGCCATGCCGATTCCGAAAGGCACGTACAATAACGCGGAAGACATCCCCACCGCCGCTATTTTCAATGCCTTGGTGGTGCGCAAAGACATGAGCGAAGAAGACGTTTACCAGCTCACCAAAGCGCTGTTTGAAAACTTGGACAAGCTGCAAACCGCCCATCAGGCAGCCAAAGGCATCAGCATCGAAGGTGCGCAGAAAGGTTTGGTCGCGCCCCTGCATGCCGGTGCCAAACGCTATTATGACGAGGTGAACGCTGCGGCCGCTCCCGCCGCTTCCGATGCCGCACCGGCTTCGGCCGCCTCAGCCGCCCAATAAATGCCGACAGGCTACCTGAAAAAGGTAGGACAAGGCGCAGCTTTGCTTGCGCCTTGTTTCTGTCTGTGGCTTGTGTGGCAGCCGCAGGAGAAAATCCTGCTGCAAGCAGAGGCGCTGCGCTGTGTGTGGCCGCACCCGGAGTTTGTTTTGAAGTGGCGCCACTCGGTAGAAAAGCAGTATTGGCAGGAAGCTTACGTGCTGGAAAACGGCAGCCTGCGCCTGCGCCATACTTATATACAGGCTTTCGGCGCGGGCGTGCCGGTTTCAGGTAGCCCGATAACGGCGCCGCCCGGTTATGTGGGCTTGAGCAGCGAAGTGAGGCTGCCCGAAATCAACTGGGTGGTGTCGCGCAATATGCAGGGCGAGGTGCGGCTGGGGCAGCGAGTGCTGCCGCTCTACCGCATGCTGCCGGATTATACGGCGGTCAAAATCGCTCCGGCACGCCAAAGCCGGATGCAATGGTTTTTTGAAAAGGATTGTTGATGAATCATGAACAAGAAGCTGCGGCCAAATCGCAGGAGATTTTGGAAAAATACGACCGCGAGTCGGTCACGCGGCAGCCGCAGAGCCAGGCCGTGCGTGCTTTAATTGCCGTGATGGCCGTCGCCTATTCGCTGTTTCATCTTTATATTACCTTCAACCCGCTGCCCGAATTGGTGCAGCGCTCGGTGCATGTTGCCGTGGGCGTGGCGCTGATTTTCCTGATTTACCCGCCCGCCAAACGCAGCAGCCGCAAGCAGGTGGCCTGGTATGACTGGCTGTGGGTATTGGCCGCTTTATCCGGCGCGGGCTACCTGATCTGGCAATATCAGGACATCATGACCGTGCGCGGCGGCATCCCGAACCAAATGGACATTGTGTTTTCCATCATCACCGTGGCCGTGGTGTTGGAGAGCACCCGCCGCATCACCGGCTGGATACTGCCCATTTTTGCATTGGTGTTTTTGGCCTATCCCTTTATCAGCCACATGGGCTTTATGCCCGACCGGCTGCTCACCCGCCCCTACGATTTGGGCGACATTTTCGGCCAGCTCTATCTGAAAACCGAGGGTCTGTACTCCTCCGCTATCGGCGCTTCGGTTACTTTTATTTTCCTATTTATCCTGTTCGGTGCCTTTTTGGCGCGATCCGGCATGGGTCAGCTGTTTAACGACCTGGCGCTGGCGCTGGCCGGACACAAACAGGGCGGTCCGGCCAAAGTGGCGGTGATTTCCAGCGGCTTTATGGGCAGCATCAACGGCGCGGCGGTGGCCAATGTGGTCGGCACCGGTGCGTTTACCATTCCCTTGATGAAAAAAATCGGCTATCACAAAAACTTTGCCGGCGCGGTGGAAGCCAGTGCATCGGTAGGCGGCCAGATTCTGCCGCCGATTATGGGTGCTTCCGCGTTCATTATGGCCGAAACCACCGGTGTGTCTTACGGCACCATCGCCTTGGCCGCCCTGCTGCCGGCCTTGCTGTATTACCTCGGCGTGATCGCACAAGTCCATTTCCGTGCCGGCAGCCGCGATTTGAAAGGCATTCCGAAGGCCGATTTGCCGCGCGCGAAAGAAGTGCTGAAAGCCCGCGGCCACATGCTGCTGCCGATTGCGGCGCTGGTGTGGATGCTGGCCGAATCGGTGCCGGTGGGCTATGCTGCGGCGTATACCATCGGCATCACGGTTGCCGTCAGCATGCTGCGCCCGGAAACCCGCATGGGCGTGAGCGACATCATCGGTGCCTTGGCCGACGGTGCCAAACAATCTCTGTCCGTGATGGCCGCCTGTGCCATGGTGGGCGTGGTCATCGGCGTGGTCAACCTCACCAGCTTCGGTACGGTGATGACCTCTTCCATTGTTACCCTCGGTGCCGGCTCCCTGTTCTTGACCCTGGTGCTGACCATGCTGGCTTCCATGGTGCTGGGCATGGGCCTGCCGTCTATTCCGGCCTACATCATCACCGCCACCATGGCCGCGCCCGCGCTGGCCGGTTTTGACGTGCCGGTGTTGGTGGCGCATATGTTTGTATTCTATTTCGGTATCTTCGCCAACATCACCCCGCCGGTGGCTTTGGCCGCTTTTGCCGGTGCAGGCATTGCCGGCGGCGATCCGATGAAAACCGGTTTCCAGTCGCTCAAGCTCGCCTTGGCCGGTTTCATCGTACCGTTTATGTTTGTCTACAACCCGAACATGATGATGATTGACGTGACCCAAGCCGCCGTCACCGCCAAAACCTTCCCGCTGCCGGCTTGGCATGTGATTGCCATGGTCACGCTGACTTCCATTATGGGCGTGCTGGCCTTGTCTGCCTCGGTGGAAGGTTATTTCAAAACCCATATTCCGATGTGGCAGCGGGTTGTGATGGCCGTCGGCGCATTCTGCCTGATCGTGCCGGAAACCCTTACCGACCTCATCGGCCTGTTGGTGGCCGGCAGCATGTTGCTGCTCAACTGGCGCATGGCCGCGCACGCCAAAAAACAGGCGGCGGCGTCCGCACCGTAAATAGGCCGAATCAGCGGCAACAGGCTGCCTGAAAGCGGAAACCCTGCCTTTCAGGTAGCTTTATTATTGCTAAATCGATAAAGCGGGAAATGGGATATCGGTGAAAGTTGGCAAAAACGCAACAAATAATAATCGCCGCAAACAATTTTCCGGTTTATGTAAAAAATCAATTTATTCAAATATATATTATTTATTTGTGGTGGAAAGTACACAGGGCATACGCCGCCGTGCGGCAGGCGGGGCGGATTAAGTTTGTTTTTTTGCAATCCAGCAATTATATTACGCCCCATGAAATCGCTAACGCGGCGATGACGTGAATAACTTAAAGAGCAAAACTTCTTTGAGTGTGTTTTTTAGACTAAGAAAAGGAATGCAGCAATGAAAAAAACCCTGATTGCATTGGCATTGGTTTCCTTGCCGGTTGCCGCTTCAGCTGAAGTAATTTTGTACGGTGCCGTTAAAGCCGGTGTTGAATACCAATCCAACTCCAACCGCGCGGCCTCCGGCCACAAAGAAAAAGCTTTCCACATTGTTGATTACGGTACCCGTATCGGCTTCAAAGGTTCCGAAGACTTGGGTAACGGCTTGAAAGCCATTTGGCAAGTGGAAACCAAAGCCAATGTTGGCGGCGGTGAAGCCAGAGGTTTCGGTACCCGTGATTCCTTCATCGGTTTGGAAGGCGGCTTCGGTACCGTACGCGCCGGTTTTGTTAGCTCTCCGCTGAAGCACGCTGTTGACGCCCAAGACAACTGGGAATACAGCGATGAAGTTTTGGGTCTGGGTCGCTATGGCCGCTTCGGTCAACGTCGTACCAGCATCAACTATACCTCTCCCAACTGGGGCGGTTTCGAGCTGATGGCACAATATGCACCGGGTAACAACTACCACGGCGGCAACACCAATGACAAACAGCCCGTATACGGCTTGGGCTTGGGCTACAGCAACAGCGGCTTCTTCGCCCGTTACGCCGCAGACTACTATGCTATTCGTAACAACAAAGACGCCCACGTTCACAACCTGAGCGGCGGTTACGATGCCAACAATCTGTATGTTGCCTTGGGTCTGCAATACGCCAAAAACAACGACGGTTCTTTGACTGCTGTTAACTACGGTCGTGAGAACACCCGTGAAGTACAATTGAGCGGTGCTTACACCTTCGGTGCCGTAACCCCGAAACTGACTGCTGCTTACGGTAAGTCCAGCAGCAGCAACACCAACGCTCACAGCGGTGCCCGCTACACCCAAGTCATCGCTGGTGCCGACTACGCTTTCTCTCGCCGTACTGCCGGTTTGGTATCTCTGGGCTGGTTGCGTGACAAAGCTGGTACCGGTGCTAAAAACGTGAACGCTTGGTCTGTTGGTACCGGCATCACCCACAAATTCTAATTTGTGTTGATCACGGCTTAAAAAAGGCTTGCCTTCGGGCAGGCCTTTTTTGTATACAGCTTTTAAAATGGTTCGGGTCGGAAGTTCCGGCCGGTTAAACAAATATGGTGAATCAAAAGAGCTTATTGCGGGGGCAATTGCGGCGGATGCGGCAAAGTTTGCCGCTTGTGGCACGCAGACGGGCAGAGCGGCGCATTGCCTGTCTGCTTAAGGGCTATCTGAAACGCGGCAAACGCTTGGCGGTTTATTGGCCGGTGGGCAGCGAATTGCGTTTGGACGGCTTGGTTCGGGCCGCCCGCCGGCGCGGTGTGCGGCTTTACCTGCCTTATATTGAAGCCGGCGCTTTGCGCCTTTGGTTTACGCCTTATCCCGAGCAGGGTGGTGCAGAACGTTTCCGCCGGCGCGCGCCGGCCATCCCCCAATTCCAAGGCAAGAAAATCCGCGCCCATTGCTTGCACGGCATGATTATCCCCTTGGTGGGGGTGGATGAACGGGGATGCCGTTTGGGGCAGGGCGGCGGCTATTATGATGTGACCTTGGCGGCCACGCGCGGACGGTTGCAGCCCTTGAAAATAGGCGTGGGTTTTGCCTGCCAGCAGGTGGCGTGCCTGCCGGCCGAAGCGCACGATGTGCGCTTGGATATCTGGGTGAGCGAAGATGGCCGCCGGGATTTTCGAGGTAGGCGTCATGCTGATTGCTGCCGGAAAGGTTTCAGGCTGCCTGAAACACAGACATGATGGCGTGCCGGTAGCCGCCAAGCCGCCTGGTGCGGAAAGGGCAGGGCGGCAGCGCCCTTTCCGCTTGCCGCATGTGCTTGTCGGGCAAGGGGTTGGAGAAATATTTTGATTGGAAAGGAAGAGGTGTCTTGGCGGCCGGGTGCCAAATGATGCGGATGTTGCGGCTGCCGAATCGCATATTATCTAACCAATTTAAAAAAATATTGATAATTATTATTAATTAATGCAAAATGCTTGCTCATTTTAACCACCGCCCGGTACACCCATGAAATCCGCACAAACCTTCCCTCCGCTTTCTGCCTGTCCGAGTCTGTTTTGTCTCCTGCTGCTCAGCGCATTTTCCGCCGCCGCGCATGGTGCAGACGGCATGGAAAATGAAGAAAGCATCGAACTGGAAAGCATCACGGTTACCGGCAAGCGCCCCTCCGCTTGGCAATCTCCAAACGGTGTGGTGGCCGCCCGCAGCGCAACGGCTACCAAAACCGACACCCGTTTATTGCACACGCCGGCATCGGTTTCGGTGATCACCCGTGATCAAATGCGCCAACTGGGGGCGCAAAATGTGGCGCAGGCCTTGCGCTATACCCCGGGAACTTTTTCCGAATCGCGTACCAGCAGCCGTTACGACAGTATTTTTTTACGCGGTTTCGGCGGTTTCGGCGGCAATGCCAATTTCGTCCAGTATCTCGACGGGCAGCGCCTCCCGGCAGGCCAAGGCTACCTGAAAAGCGCCATTGATCCTTATTTGCTGGAGCGGATTGATGTGGTGCGCGGGGCCAATTCGGTGCAGTACGGCCAAATCAATCCCGGCGGTTTGGTGAACCAAATCAGCAAGCGCGCCTATTTCGAGCCGAAAAGGGAAGTGCTTATCCAGGCAGGCAATGACCGCAACCGTTTTGTCGGCTTCGACATCAATCAGCCGCTCGGCCGGGAGGAGGGTGTGGCGCTGCGGCTTACCGGTCTGCACCGGTACAGCGAATCCAAAACCGGTCTGGCTGCCGAGCGCTATGCCTTAGCGCCTTCGCTGACCTGGCGCATCGGCCCGCAAACCGAGCTGACGGCGCACGCACAATGGCAGCATGATCCTACCGGCGGCGATTACAATGCGGTGCCGGCTTACGGCACCTTGGCAAACAATCCGGCCGGCAATGTGCCGGACAAGGCCTTTTTGGGCGAGCGCAGTTTCGAGCGCTTCAAGCGCGATACGGCACTCTTGGGCTACCGTTTGTCGCACACTTGGAACGAGCAGGTTTCTTTGCAGCACAATCTGCTGTATGCGCAGGGCCGTTCCGAATTCCGCAACACTTCATTGTTGCGATATCTACGCGGCACGACTTGGGCCAGAGCCGCCACCGCTTCGGACGAAACAATGCGCGGCATCCATACCGATGCGCAGCTGCGTTTCCGTTTCCATACCGGGGCGTTAAAGCATACGCTGAATATCGGTGCCGACTATCAAAACAGCCGGGCCGACCGTCTGTTGGGCAATGTGCGCGGCGGTGCCGCCGTGCCGCCGGTGGATGCGGCCAATCCGCAGAGCAGCGTCATCCTCACGCCGCCTTGGCAGAGTGACGGCCGCCGACGACAGCATCAGTTCGGTCTGTATGTGCAAAACCAGATGGAGGCCGGCTCTTGGCTGGCGCAGCTGGGCGTGCGTCATGACCGCGTCCGTGCCCGCGAAACGGTGGATAGGCTGCTTCCGGTGTTGTCGCAGCAGCAGCATGACCAGCGCGACAGCAAAACCACCTATCAAGCAGCCCTGATGTACCGCTCGGCTGGCGGTTTGTCGCCTTACGCCAGCTACGCCACTTCATTCGAGCCGGTGTCCGCCATCAATCTGTACGGCGACAAGCAACCTTTCCGTCCCACCACGGCCGAGCAGTGGGAAATCGGCCTCAAATATCAGCCCGATCAGTTTCGCGCCTTGTTCGGCGTGTCCGCTTTTCAGCTGACCCGCAATCATGTGCTGACCAAAGACACCCGCACCGGCGCCCATCCCAGCGCACAGATTCAAACCGGCCAGGTGCGGGTGAGGGGCGTTGAATTGGAGGCACGGGCGGAGTGGAACGGGCGCCTCAGCACCATAGCGGCGCTGACTTGGTTGAAACCCGAAGTGACCCGTTCCAATATCGCCGAGGAGTTGGGCCGCCGCCCCGTCGGCCTGCCGCCGACCATGGCTTCGCTGTGGCTGCAGTATGCCCTGTTCAACGAGAAGCTCAAGCTCTCTGCCGGCGTGCGCCATGTGTCCGCCAGCTATGCCGATGTGGCCAATACGGTAAAAACACCGGCCGCCACCCTCATCGATTTGGGCGCTCATTATGATTTGGGCCATCTCAGCCAGAGTTTGCAGGGTGCCACGGCGTCGCTGAATATTCATAATGCGGCCGATAAAATCCATTACGGCGGCTGTTTCTCGCGCGGCACCACCGGCAGTGCACTGACCACCCAATGTTTCCCCGGCAGCCGGCGCAGCATTGTGTTCGGCCTCAACTACAATTGGTAAGCCATAATGCGTCGGACGATTCTTTTGACCATACTCAGTGCGTGGGCCGCCGTGCCGACGGCGCAGGGCAGCCCGCCGGCACCGGCGGCGCAACTGTCGCCGGCGGTGGTGCCGGGAGCGCGGGAATACCGTTTGCCGAGCCGCCATACCGGCAAAACCTACCGCATTCAGGTAGCCGCAGTCGGGCCGGCGCCGGCTCAGGGTTATCCGGTGCTGTATCTCTTGGACGGCGATGCATTTTTTCCGGTGGCGGCGATGGCTGCCCAAGGCATGTGGATGCGGGCGGAAGAAAACCGGGCGGTGCCCATGCTGGTGGTGGGGGTGGGCTACTCCGATAAAGATTTTCTCGACTTGGCCGCCCGTGCGGAAGACTATACGCCGCCGTCCGACGATTACAGCCAAACCGGCGACCGTTTGAGCCGCCGCTTTGGCGGGGCGGACGCTTTCCACCGTTTTCTCACCGAAGAATTGCGTGCCGATTTGGCCCGCCGCTTCCCGCTGAATCTTCGGCAGCAGCATTTATTCGGCCACTCTTACGGCGGCTTGTTCAGCCTGTACAGCCTGATGAAGTATCCGTCCGCTTTCCGCAACCGCTTGGCCGCCAGCCCGTCTGTCTGGTGGAACCGGCGCCGCATTCTGCAGGAGTGGCCGGCTTTTCCGAGCCGCTTGGCCGCAGCGGGCGAGGCGCGCTTGGGCGTGCGGCTGACGGTGGGCGAATACGAAGAAACTCCGGCTCCCCATCTGCCGGGCAATTCGCAGCGTCAAGCCGTGCTGACCCGTCGCGGAATGGTGCGCGAAGTCGAGTACTTGGGCGCGCAGTTGGCGAAACCGCCGTTTGAGCGCTTGGCGGTGGAAACGGTGATGTATCCCGAAGAAACCCATGCCAGCGTGGCTTTGGCCGCCATCGGGGACGGCATCCGCTGGCTGTATGCGCGTTGCCGGGAAGATGCCGACTGCCGTCCTTAGTTTTTCAGGTAGCCTTAGGGTATGTCGTCACCAAGCGTTGAGGCGGTATTTTTGGTCAAACCCGCATCTGCGGCGTTATCCCCCAAGAGGACGCAGAAAATGTTCGCAAGGTGTTCAACCTTGCTGTGCTTTCTGCCTTGAAACAAAGGTTTCTGCCTGAAAATCAGCTGTGCGCCCAAAATGTCCGTTTGGCCTAAGCGGGCGGGGGATGAAAGCCTGAATGGGGCGGTTAAAATCGGTTAAAATAATGCCGTTTTTCTTTTCCGACTCAGAAAGCGCATCATGAGCCAATCTTTAAGCTACCGCGACGCAGGCGTAGATATCGACGCCGGCGACCAACTCGTTGAAAACATCAAACCTTTTGCCAAACGCACCATGCGCCCGGAAATATTGGGCGGTTTGGGCGGCTTCGGCGCACTGGTGGAAATCGGCAAAAACTATCAAAACCCCGTGCTCGTTTCCGGCACCGACGGCGTAGGCACCAAACTGAAACTGGCTTTCGATTGGGACAAACACGACACCGTCGGCATCGACCTCGTGGCCATGAGCGTGAACGACATTCTCGTGCAAGGCGCGGAGCCGCTATTTTTCCTCGACTACTTCGCTTGCGGCAAACTGGATGTCGCCCGCGCCACCGACGTGATTAAAGGCATCGCCCAAGGCTGCGAAGAATCAGGCTGTGCCCTCATCGGCGGCGAAACCGCCGAAATGCCCGGCATGTATCCCGAAGGCGAATACGACTTGGCCGGCTTCGCCGTGGGCGTAGTGGAAAAAGACCGAGTGATCAACGGCCGCAGCATCGTGCCCGGCGACATCGTGCTGGGCTTGGCTTCCAACGGCGCACATTCCAACGGCTATTCCTTGGTACGCAAAATCATCGAGCGCGACCGACCCGATTTGGACGCACCGTTCGACGGCAACAAAACCCTGCGCCAAGCCATCATCGCGCCCACCCGCCTGTATGTAAAACCGATTCTCGCCGCATTGAAACAATTTACCATCAAAGGCATGGCGCACATCACCGGCGGCGGCATCACCGAAAACGTACCGCGCGTGCTGCCGGAAAACACCGTTGCCCAAATCGACGCCGGAGCATGGGAAATGCCCAAACTGTTCCAATGGCTGCAACAAGCCGGCAACGTGGCGCAACAAGAAATGTACCGCACCTTCAATTGCGGCATCGGCATGGTCGTCATCATCGCCAAAGAAGATGCCGGCGCAGTGCAGAAATTCTTGGCCGAACAAGGCGAAACCGTTTACCGCTTGGGCGAAATCCGTGCGCGCAACGGCGACGAGCACCAAACCCAAGTGGCGTAATCAGCAGGCTGCGGCTTCTGGAAAAGTTTTCAGGTAGCCTGAAACATAAAAGCGAGGCCGTTTCTGCTTAAGCGGAAACGGCCTCGCTTTCTTGCTTGACGGGTGCTTTGATCGGAGTTGGGCGACACTTGCCGCTTGTGTCCGGGCGCTTAAGGCTCTTTGGCAGGCGGAGGATGTTGCGCCTGCTTCTTCATCAGCCGGTTGCGCCGCCTGACCATGGCTACCCAAAACATAAACAGGGTGGGCAGAATGGTCCAAAACACCAGATAAATCAGCGCCCGTGCTAAAGAGGGTTGGGCGATGGAAAACATCAGGGTGACGAAAATATAGCCGATGGCGACGATGTGCCACATGGTTTGCTCCTCAGGCTACCTGAAAAGCAGAATGGGCTTTCAGGCAGCCTGTTTATTTAAGCGGCGTGCTCGCTGCCGTCTTCGCGCAGCAGTTTGGGCTGCTGTTGCCGGTCGATCACCGTTTCGTCGATGACCACGGTTTTGACTTCGCCTTTGACATCGGGCAGGCGGTACATGGTTTCCAGCAGGGCGCGTTCCACAATCGAACGCAGGCCGCGGGCACCCGTTTTGCGGCTCATGGCCAGCTTGGCGATGCTGCGCAGGGCGGAGGGCTGCACTTTCAATTCCACGCCTTCCATGGCAAACAGGGCTTGGTATTGTTTCACCAAAGCGTTTTTCGGCTCGGTAAGAATATTGATCAGCGCCTCTTCATCCAGTTCGGCCAGAGTGGCGATCACCGGCAGGCGGCCGATTAACTCGGGAATCAGGCCGAATTTGATCAGGTCTTCCGGCTCCACCGCTTCGAAGAGCTCGGTGATGTCGGCGTCTTCGTCTTTGCTGTGCACCGCCGCACCGAAGCCGATGCCGCCTTTTTCCGTGCGCTGGCGGATCACTTTTTCCAAGCCGGCAAAAGCGCCGCCGCAGATAAACAGGATGTTGGTGGTGTCAACGTTGATGAACTCCTGATTCGGGTGCTTGCGCCCGCCTTGCGGCGGCACGGATGCAACAGTGCCTTCGATCAGTTTCAGCAGGGCTTGCTGTACGCCTTCGCCGGATACGTCGCGCGTAATCGAGGGGTTGTCGCTCTTGCGCGAAATTTTGTCGATCTCATCAATATAGACAATGCCTTTTTGCGCTTTTTCCACGTCGAAATCGCATTTGCCCAGCAGCTTGGTGATGATTTGTTCTACATCCTCGCCCACATAACCGGCTTCGGTGAGCGTGGTGGCGTCGGCCATCACGAAAGGCACGTTCAGCTTGCGCGCCAGGCTTTGCGCCAGCAGGGTTTTGCCCGATCCGGTGGGGCCGATGAGCAGGATGTTGGATTTGGACAACTCGACGTTGTCGCCTTCTTTGGGATGGCGCAGGCGTTTGTAATGGTTGTAAACCGCAACGGCCAAGGCTTTTTTGGCCTGTTCTTGGCCGATGACGTGCTGGTCGAGGTTGGCCACGATTTCCGCAGGCGTGGGCAGGCGGTCGTTTTCCGCGTCGGCGCCGGTGTCGGCTGTTGCGTTATGAATCATATTGCTGCAAGTGTCGATGCATTCGTTGCAGATTAAGGCATCGTCTCCCTCAATCAGATTTTTGACTTGGTTTTCGGATTTGCCGCAAAAAGAGCAATGGCGGGGGTCTTTACTCATGATGTTCGTACTGGGGAAAGGGCTGCAAAAGACCCGCCAGTATATAGAGTTACGCCCGCCATATCAAACCGGGCGGGGTTGCGCGGGCGATACGCGGCAGGAGCGGATTGGGTAAAAAGGCTTTACAAGGCCGTGCTTTTTGCACAGAATGAATAAGATTATGTTTTCAATCATGAATTAAACGTTTGAATAAACGTGTGATGCGGCGGGATCTGCAGCCGCTTTGTTTGGTTTAAGTAGTTGAGGTAAAACAAAAATGCAGTGGTTCGGGTTAAAGAAATGGAGTGCGGCCCTGGCAGCCGGATTCAGTCTGATGGCATTCAGCCTGCCTGCGGTAGCGCAAGACGACATTGATGTATTGGGCGACTTTCTGGAGCAGAAACTGCCGGTACAGGAAGACCCGCTGGGCCAGTTCATCAGCAGCCGCCCGGCCGATGTGGTGGAGGCACAGGCCGCATTGGCCGGCCCGCTGCTGTCTTCGCAGTCCGCTTTGATTATGAACGGCCGCAGCGGCGAGATTCTGTATCAGAAGGGCATCGACCAAGTGCGCCCGATTGCGTCCATTTCCAAGCTGATGGCGGCGATGGTGGTGCTGGATGCCCGTCAGAACATGGGTGAACAGCTGGAAATCACCACGGCCGAAATCGACCGCCTGAAAGGCACGTCCAGCCGCCTGAGCATCGGTACGGTGATGAGCCGCCGGGATATGCTGCATTTGGGTTTGATGAGCAGCGAAAACCGCGCCATTCATGCCTTGGGCCGTAATTATCCGGGCGGGATGCCGGCTTTCGTGGCGGCCATGAACCAAAAAGCGCAAAGCCTAGGCATGCACCAAACCCGTTTCTACGAACCCACCGGTTTGGATTTCCGCAATGTTTCCACTGCCCGCGACTTGAGCCTGATGGTGCGGGCGGCCAACGAATATCCGGTGATCCGCCAGTTCAGCACGGCCAATGCCGGCTCGGCCTATACCAGCAGCGGCCGCTTGCAGCAGTACCGCAACAGCAATGCGCTGATCCGCGAAGGCGCTTGGAATATTTCCCTGCAGAAAACCGGCTATATCCGCGAAAGCGGCCGCTCCATGGTGCTGTATGCCCATGTGCAGCAGCAGCCTTTGGTGATTGTGCTGCTCAACTCGCCCACCACCACCACCCGTGTGAACGATGCGCGGGCCATCCGCAATTGGGTGAGCGGCCGGGCCATTTAAGCGATCCGGCAGCAGCCGGAACGGAACGAGGCTACCTGAAAGTTTCAGGTAGCCTTTGGTTTTTATGATTGAGGGCAATTCGGTGGGTCGTGTTTAAGATCGCTGCAGTTCCGGCGGCAGCTGCTCGCTGGTGCGGCCGAAGCGGCGTTCGCGTTTTTGGAAAGAAGCCACGGCCTTATCCAGCTCGGCGGCGTCGAAGTCCGGCCACAAGACATCGGTAAAATACAGTTCGGCATAGGCCATCTGCCACAGCATGAAGTTGCTGATGCGGGTTTCGCCGCCGGTGCGGATAAAGAGGTCTGGCTCCGGTGCCTCGGCCAGCATCAGGCGGGCGGCCAAATCGGTTTCGCTGATTTCGGTTTTGCCTTCCCGTATCAAACGGTTGGCGGCCTGTAAAATGTCCCAGCGGCCGCCGTAGTCGGCGGCGACGGTGAGCGTGAGGCCGGTGTTGGCGGCGGTCAGCGCCTCGGCGGCTTCGATGCCGGCAATGATGTCGGGAGAAAAGCGGCCGCGGCTGCCGATGACTTTCAGCCGCATATTGTTTTGGTGCATTTTCTCCACTTCCACTTTGAGCGCGCGCATAAACAGCTTCATCAAAAACGATACTTCGTCTTCGGGGCGGCGCCAGTTTTCGGTGGAGAAAGCGAATACGGTGAGGTATGCCACGCCCAATTCCGAGCAGCGGGCGGCCATGTTTTCCAAAGCGTCTACCCCGCGCTTGTGCCCGAGCACGCGGGGCAGAAAACGTTTTTTGGCCCAGCGGCCGTTGCCGTCCATCACCACGCAGATATGGCGGGGAATGCTGGTGTGGGCGGGAATGATTTGGGTGCTGCTGCTCATGGCAGGCTCCTTATCGGGGCGGTAGAGCCAGTTTAGCAAGATAAGAGGCTACCTGAAAGCAGTTTGTCTGGCTGTTTCAGGTAGCCTGAACGGGCAAAGATACGGATGGCCGGCGGGGCGGCGGCGGTTTAGATGGCCATCAGGTCTTCTTCTTTGGCGGCCAGCATTTTGTCGACTTCCGCAATGTATTTGTCGGTCAGTTTTTGCACGGCTTCTTCACCGCGGCGTGCATCGTCTTCGGGCACTTCTTTGTCTTTCAACAGTTTTTTGATGTGGTCGTTGGCATCGCGGCGCACGTTGCGGATGGCCACGCGGCCGTCTTCGGCTTCTGCGCGCACCACTTTGATCAGGTCTTTGCGGCGCTCTTCGGTGAGCATGGGCATCGGCACGCGGATGACGTCGCCCATGGCGGCGGGATTGAGGCCGAGGTTGGAGTCGCGGATGGCTTTTTCCACGGCGGCGGCCATATTGCTTTCGTATACTTTTACGCCGATGGTGCGGGCGTCGAGCAGGGTTACGTTGGCCACTTGGCTCACCGGCACGGGGCTGCCGTAGTATTCCACTTCCACTTGGTCCAACAGGCCGGTGTGGGCGCGGCCGGTGCGCACTTTGGCCAGGTTTTCGCGCAGCACTTCCAGCGAGCGCTGCATTTTGCTGTCGGCTTGTTTCTGGATGTCATTCAGCATGGGGTTTCCTTTGGATGATGATCAAGGGTGGTTTGTCGGTTTCAGGTAGCCTGAGGGCGGGCGGCTGCCAACTTTAAATGTGCACCAGGGTGCCTTCGTCTTCGCCCGTGACCACGCGCTTGAGGGCGCCTTCTTTGGCGATGCCGAAGACGACGATGTTCAGTTTGCGTTCGCGGCAGAGGGCGAAGGCGGTGGCGTCCATCACTTTCAGGTTTTTGATGATGGCTTCGTCGAAGGTGATGGTTTGGTAGCGGGTGGCCGCCGGGTCTTTTTTCGGGTCTGCGGTGTAGACGCCGTCCACATTGGTGGCTTTGAGCATGATGTCGCAGTTCATTTCGGCACCGCGCAGGGCGGCGGCGGTGTCGGTGGTGAAGAAGGGGTTGCCGGTGCCGGCGGCGAAGATGACCACTTTGCCTTCCTCCAGATATTGGATGGCTTTGGGCCGCGCGTAGGTTTCGGCAATCTGCTGCATGGAGAGGGCGGACTGTACGCGGGCGGGCTGGCCGAGGCTCTCGAAAGCGTCTTTCAGGGCCAGCGCGTTCATCACGGTGGCCATCATGCCCATGTAGTCGGCCGTGGCGCGGTCCATGCTGCCGGCTTGGGCGGATACGCCGCGGAAGATGTTGCCGCCGCCGACCACCACGCCCACCTGCACGCCCATGTCGGCGATTTCTTTCACCTGGCCGACAATTTCCATGATGGTGCCGCGGTTGATGCCGAAGGGGTCGTGGCCCATCAGTGCTTCGCCGGAGAGTTTCAGCAGGATACGTTTGTATTTTACGGACATGGCGGCCTCTCTGTTTCGGATACTCAAACGGCGGCTATTATACGCGCTTTCAAAGCGGCCGTTGGCGCTATTTTGGCTGTGCACAGGCTACCTGAAAGCCTTGAGGGCAGCCTTTGGCGGCTTTATTTGATGATGCTGCGGATCACGCCCATCACGCTGCGGGAAATGGCGCGGGTAACCTGCTTGTTGATCTGGTCGCCCACCGAATCGGCAATATTGTAGCCCATGCCTTGGTTGGTGCGTTTGCGGCCGCCGAAGAGGCCGCCGAGAAAGCCGTCCACAATGCCGCCGGCGGCCGGTTCGGCTTTGGCGGCGGTGCTTTGCGCTGTTTTGGCCGCCTGTGCCGCCTGTTCGGCGGCGGCCTGCTCTTGAGCCAGCTGTTGCAGGGCTTCGTAGGCGGAGAAATTGTCTATGGCATCGCGGTAGTGACGATACAGAATGTCGTTTTGGAAACGCTGATTGCGTGCTTCGGCACTCAGCGGCGCCAGTTGGGATTGCGGCGGCAGCACGAAGGCGCGTTCCACCACGCCGGGCATGCCTTTTTCGTCGAGGAAAGACACCAGTGCCTCGCCCACGCCCAATTCGGTAATCGCTTCGCCCACGTTTAAGCCGGGGTTGCTGCGGAAGGTGTCGGCGGCGGCGCGCACGGCTTTTTGGTCGCGCGGGGTGAAGGCGCGCAAGGCGTGCTGCACGCGGTTGCCGAGCTGGCCGAGAATGGTGTCGGGCAGGTCGAGCGGGTTTTGGGTAACGAAATACACGCCCACGCCTTTGGAGCGGATCAGGCGCACCACCTGCTCTACCTGTTCCACCAGCACCTTGGCGGCGTTGTCGAACAGCAGATGGGCTTCGTCGAAAAACATCACGAATTTGGGCTGATCCAAATCGCCCACCTCGGGCAGGGTTTCAAACAACTCGGCCAAAAACCACAGCAGAAAAGCGCTGTAGAGGCGCGGCGAGCGCATCAGTTTTTCGGCGTTGAGGATGTTGATCACGCCCTGGCCGCCTTCGGTTTGCAGCCAGTCTTGCAGATTGATTGCCGGCTCGCCAAAAAACTGCTCGGCGCCTTCGTTTTCCAATTGCAGCAGCTGGCGCTGGATGGCGCCCACGCTGGCGGCGGAAACGTTGCCGTAGCGGGTGCGGTAGTCTTTGGCATGGTCGCTGACGTGCTGTAGGATGCCGCGCAGGTCTTTGAGGTCGATCAGGTGCCAGCCCTTGTCGTCGGCCACTTTGAACACCAGATTGAGCAGACCTTCCTGAGTGTCGTTGAGGTTCATCAGGCGGGCCAGCAGCATGGGGCCCATTTCGGAAACGGTGACGCGAACGGGGATGCCGGTGTCGCCGTAAACATCCCAAAAGCGCACGGGAAAGCCGTTCAGGTAGCCTGCGGCTTCGATGCCGAATTCGGCCATGCGTTCGCCCACTTTGCCCCGGCCGTCGCCGGCTTCTGCCATGCCCGACAAATCGCCTTTCACGTCGGCCAGAAACACGGGGATGCCGGCGGCGCTGAAGCTTTCGGCCATTTTGCGCAGGGTGACGGTTTTGCCGGTGCCGGTGGCGCCGGCAATCAGGCCGTGGCGGTTGGCCATTTTGCCTGGCAGTTCCAAATCGTGCAGGCCGGCGGCGGTTTTGGCGAGGGTGAAACGGGTGGTCATAACAAAGCTCCTTGCGGTCCGCCCCGCTTGGGGCGGCCGGCGTGAAAAGGGGAAACTGTTGCCGCGCAATCAGCGGTTTAAGGCAATGCGGCGCACAAGGCGGCGGGCGCTTATTGTAATGCCATCGGCGGGCTTTCAGGTAGCCTTTCGGCGGCAAACAGCGGATAATGCCGCCCGTTTTGTTTGACTGCCGAAAAGGTTTTGCCATGACCAACCCGCTTTACCGCAGCCATTTCTTATCCATCAACGATTTGTCCGATGCGCAGCTTGAATGCGTATTGCACACCGCGCTCAAGCTGAAGAAGGGGCCGCAGCAGGCGCTGTTGCGCGGCAAGCTGGTGGCCTCTTGTTTTTTCGAACCCTCCACCCGCACCCGTTTGTCGTTTGAGGCGGCCATCCAGCGCTTGGGCGGCCAGGTCATCGGCTTTGCCGACGGCGGCACCACCAGCGCCAAAAAAGGCGAAACCCTGGCGGACACCGCCCGCATCATCAGCAGCTATACCACCGATGCGATTGTGGTGCGCCACCCCAAAGACGGCGCCGCGCGCGTGCTGGCCGAGTTCTCCGCCGTGCCGGTGATCAATGCCGGCGACGGCACCAACCAGCACCCCAGCCAAACCTTGTTGGATTTGGTGACCATTTACGAAACCCAGGGTACGTTGCAGGGTTTGAAAATCGCCATGGCCGGCGATTTGAAATACGGCCGCACCGTGCATTCGCTGGCGCAGGCGATGAAGCGTTGGGGCTGCGAATTTGCTTTTGTGTCGCCGCCCAGTTTGGCGATGCCCGAATACATCACCGAAGAACTCGACGAAGCCGGTTGCCGTTATGAAGTGCTGCCCACCTTGGAAGCCGCGGTGGAGTGGGCCGATATTCTTTACATGACGCGGGTGCAGCGCGAACGCTTCGACGAGCAGGAGTTCGCCAAAATCCAAGGCAAGTTCAACCTGAACGCCGCCATGCTGGCCGGCGCCCAAGCCAATCTGCGCGTGCTGCATCCCTTGCCGCGGGTGGACGAAATCCATCCCGATGTCGATGCCACGCCCTATGCCTATTATTTCCAGCAGGCGGCCAACGGCGTGTTTGCGCGGCAGGCGATTTTGTCGCTGATTCTGAATCCGGAGGTGTAAACCGATGGGTTTGCTGATTCTGAAAATCTGGTTGTGGCTGCGCAGTTTTTTCCACCCGCGCATCCGCGAGTTGGGCGCGCCCTTGAGCCACCGCTTCTTTGTGTGGCCGCTGGATTTGGACGAAAACCTGCACATGAACAACAGCCGCTACCTGAACTATATGGAGCTGGCGCGTTGGGATCTGAACATCCGTTCCGGTTTTCTCAAATACGCCCTGAAAAACGGCATCATGGCGCCGGTGCTCAACACCGCCATCGTCTACCGCCGCTCGCTCGGCCCGCTGCAAACCTTCAACGTGCACACCCAGCTGGTGGCGCGCCGCGGCCAGAGCCTGTTTGTCGAACAGACCATCGAGCGGCACGGCAAGCTGTATGCCGTGGCCGTGATCGAACTGCGTGCCGTCCGCCGGGGCAGCACGCTGGATGTGGATGAATTGCTGAACACCGTCGGCCTCAGCTTCACCCCGCCGCCGGCCGGCATCGACGGCCTCTTGGACGACAGCACCGCGTTGATGAAGCAGCTTTTGCAACGCGCCCAACAGCGTTTCGGCTGAGCCGGACACCGGCACAGGCTACCTGAAAGCCCAATACCCCACAAGGATGACCACACAATGAGCATGCAGAAACTGAGTGTCGAAGCGATTAAAGACGGCACTGTGATCGACCACATCCCCGCCGGTTTGGCGCTGGCGATTCTGCGCCAGTTCAAACTGCTGCACTACGGCAACGCAGTCACCGTGGGTTTCAACCTGCCCAGCGGCCGCCACGGCCACAAAGACATCATCAAAATCACCGGCGTGCAGATGGACGACCACACCGCCAACCGGCTGGCGCTGTTTGCGCCCGAGGCCACGGTAAACGTGATCGAACATTTCGAAGTGGTGCGCAAAATGCAGCTCAAGCTGCCGGACACCATCAGCGAAGTGTTCCGTTGTCCCAATCCGAACTGCGCCAGCCACGGCGAGCCGGTGAAGAGCCGTTTTTACGTGCGCCCGGGCAGCGGGCAGACCAAGCTGAAATGCCATTACTGCGAAAAAACCTATGCCCGCGAATCGGTGGCGGAGGCCTAGGTGTATAGTCCCAGACTTTAAGGGTTCAATTTTCTCCCCCGAATGGAAGG
>JAUMZB010000052.1 GCA_030528345.1 Eikenella sp. | reverse complement strand
GCGTAACCACTTTGTAATAAATCCTTGCCAGCACCAATGATTAAACAGATTCAATAATAGACTGAAAAATTAAGGGAGTATTCTGATGGCTGTGAACAGAAAAACGTCTGCAAACCAAGCTGCGGCCAAACAAACCGGCAACCGTTTCGAATTTGAAGGCCGCAGCCTGGACACTGAGCAAATGGTGCGCGGTGAGGTGGTGGCGAAAGACGAAAAAGAAGCGCGTGCCAAGTTGGCCCGCCGCCGCATCAAGGTCATTCATATTCATAAGAAGAAAAAAGTCCGCCAGAAGAAAATTACCCAGGCCGATATCACGGTCTTTACCCGCCAGCTGGCCACCATGATGAAAGCCGGCCTTCCTTTGATGCAGGCTTTCGATATTGTGGCCAAAGGACACTCCAATGCTTCAATGACCAAATTGCTGATGGAAATCCGCGGCGACATCGAACAAGGAACTTCCATGGCCGATGCGTTCCGGAAGCATCCGAAATACTTCGATTCGTTTTACTGCAATCTGGTCGAGGCCGGCGAAGCGGGCGGTGTGCTGGAAAATCTTTTGGACAAATTGGCTGTGTATAAGGAAAAAACACAGGCGATTAAAAAGAAAATCAAAAGCGCGCTGACGTATCCGATTGCGGTTATGGTTGTGGCTATCATCTTAATTCTTATTATGATGATGTTTGTGTTGCCGGAGTTTAAAAAGGTATACGACGGCATGGGGGCAGAAATGCCAGGATTGACCCAGTTTATGATGGGTATTTCAGACTTTATGGTGGAATACGGTTGGCTGGTGATCATTGGTTTAATTGCTGTGGTGGCCGGGTTTGTCCAGTGGCACAAGCATTCGCCTGCCATGCAGAAGCGGGTGGATGCCTTGTTGTTGAAGTTGCCGATTTTCGGCAATATTGTGGAAAAAGGGACCATTGCCCGTTGGGCGCGTACCACGGCTACCTTATTTACCGCGGGTGTTCCCTTGGTTGAGGCATTGGATTCGGTTGCCGGTGCTTCGGGTAATATTATTTATGAAGAGGCAACCAAAGGCATCCGTAGCCAAGTCAATCAGGGCAGTTCTTTAACTTCGGCCATGAATGCGACCGATTTGTTTCCGAATATGGTAGTGCAAATGGCTTCCATTGGTGAAGAGTCAGGTGCTTTGGATGATATGCTGAATAAGGCCGCAGAATTTTATGAAGAGGAAGTGGATAATGCAGTAGCAACATTATCATCATTAATGGAGCCCATTATTATGGTGGTATTGGGCAGTATTGTCGGGGTAATTTTAGTAGCGATGTATTTGCCCTTGTTTAATTTGGGTAAAGTTATTGCCTGATATCTATAAAAATATTTACTGCCGGCAGTTTAAAAAAATACAAGTAAAAAATTTCCTTTTTTTGAAGGCTGTTGACAATTGTTTTGAGAAGCAGTTTTTCTCGGTTTCACAGTAAAAACTACGGTATGCTAGGTGGAATTGGACAGCTCGCAGGTATTGATAACACAGTAGGTGCGATTGTTAACCGAAAATACCGCCATAGCATAAAATGTCAACAGATCGTAGAAATAAAAAGGTTTTAAGATTTAATGAATTGGTGGCTTTCTGAGTAATTCGTACCTAAGATTTAAATCGAGTATCAGGTAAGTAAAGAATAGGTTAATTAATCAACAATGGATTTTGAGCTTATAACCCATATTCTGTTGGCGGCTTTCCTAGGCCTTTTGGTCGGCAGTTTTTTAAACGTGGTGATTTACCGTCTGCCGCTGATGCTGGAAAAGCAATGGCAGGTATTGGCCAAACAGCATTTGAATCTGCCCTTAAGCGAAGAAGAGCAGCAGCCGTTTAATTTGATGTTTCCGCCTTCCCGTTGCCCCAATTGCGGCACGGGAGTAAAGGCTTGGCAGAATATTCCGCTGCTCAGCTATTTGTTGTTGCGGGGGCGTTGCCACCATTGCCAGACACCTATTTCTTGGCGTTATCCGGCGGTGGAGCTGCTCACGGGCATTCTGTTTGGCGTGGTGGCTTGGCGCTATGGCATGAGCAGTATGGCTCTGGGCGGTTTGCTGTTTACCGCCATGCTGGTTGCGATGACGTTTATCGATGCCGATACGCAATTATTGCCCGACCAGCTGACTTTACCTTTGATTTGGATCGGCTTGCTGTTTAACTGGCAATTCGGTTTTGTCAGCCTGCCGCAAGCCCTGTTGGGCGCAGTCTGCGGCTACCTGAGTTTGTGGCTGCTGTTTCATCTGTTCAAACTGCTGACCGGCAAGGAGGGCATGGGTTACGGCGACTTTAAGCTGCTGGCGGCCTTGGGCGCGTGGCTGGGAGTGGGTACCCTGCCGGTAATTGTGCTTATGGCGGCTTTGGTCGGGCTGGTGGCGGCCGTGGTCATGAGGGCGGCCAAAGGCCAGCCGATTGCGTTCGGTCCGGCCTTGGCAATCGCGGGCTGGATTGTGTTTGTCGCCAATGATGCGGTGAAGCAAGGCATGGATTGGTGGCTGTCTAAGTCGGGATTTATTTGAATGGCTGCTTGGGTGGGCTTGAGCGGCGGCATCGGCAGCGGAAAGTCTTCCGCTGCCCGTTTGTTTGCCGAACGGCACGCGGTGCCGGTGATTGATGCAGATGCCATTGCCCGCGGGCTGACGGCAGACGGCGGAGTTGCGCTGCCGGCGATTCGTGCCGCATTCGGAGACGGATTGTTTGATGTTTCAGGTAGCCTGCTGCGCCACCGTTTGCGCGAGCGGGTGTTTGCCGATCCGGCAGCCCGCCGTGTGCTGGAGGAGATTCTGCATCCGCTGATTCAGCGGGAAATCGAGGCACAGCAGGCACGCTGGCAGAATGAGGTTTATGGCGTAGTGGAAATTCCTTTGTTGGCCGAACAGCCGGAATTTCGAGACTTGGCAGACCGGGTTTTGATCATCGATTGCCCGGAAGCGGTACAAATCCGGCGGGTGGCCGAACGCAGCGGCCTGAGCCATGATATGATTCGGCAAATTCTGTCTGCCCAGGCCAGCCGGGAGCAACGACTGGCCCTTGCAGACGATGTGATCGAAAACAGCGGGTCGGCGGCCGATCTGGCGGCTGCGGTGGCTGTACAGCACGCCCGTTACCGGCAATTATTCGGTGGATAAGCCATGTCAGTCCTCATTACTTTTGAACATCCTTTGTCTGAGCGCGTGCGTAATTTTTTGCGGATCGAGCATCTGTTTGCCCGCTTCTATGCTTCCTTGGACAACCGGGAGCCGTGGGCGCACCATGCCGCGCTGACGGCTTTATTTGAAATCATGGATTGTGCCGCCCGTGCCGAATTGAAATTGGACATTCTCCAAGAACTGGAGCGTCAGCGACAGCATCTTGCCGTGGGCGAACAGCAGTATGCGCCGACGCCGGAGCAGGAAGCTTTGCAGCAGGCGGCGCAAAACCTGCAGGAAGTGCATCAGAAATTCGGCCAGCATCTGCGTGAAAACGAATGGCTGATGTCGATCAAACAGCGCATCCCCGTTTCAGGCGGCACCACGCCTTTTGACCTGCCGTCTTACCACTATTGGCTGCAGCAGCCCTACGAAAAGCGGCTGGCAGACCTGAACGCTTGGATCCGTTCGCTGACACCCACGGGAGAGGCCATCCAACTGTTGTTGGGCATTCTGCGCCACAACAGTCACGATAGCGGTTGTGAGGCCGTGGCCGGCAGCTTTCAAAGCAAACGCCTGCCGCCGAATATCCAGATGCTGTCGATTGAGGTGGGGCAGGATTACGGTGCGCTGCCCGAAGTGTCGGCCAACAAATATTTCACCCATATCCGCTTTATTCACGCTTCGCAGAACAGCCCGCGCGGCGAGCAGCTGGCCTGCAACGTGGCTTTCCGGCTTAAGATGTGCAGCTTCGATCCGCTGCCGGATGTCTTGTCTTGAGTACGCCGCCCACCGTATCTTGCCCCACCTGCCGCCGGCCGGTGGTTTGGTCGGCAGACGAATCTCCCTACCGTCCTTTTTGCAGCCGCCGCTGCCGCCTGATCGATTTGGGGGCATGGGCGGACGAGAGCCGGCGGATTCCTGGCGTGGAGCCGGATCTGGCCGACGGTTCGGCCGATATTCCCGTCGGGGACGACAGCGATCGGCAGGTGTTCTGACGGGCTGAGACCTTGGCAAAACCTCCAGATGTGGATGCAGCTCAAGGCGTAGCAGCACAGCGAGCGTGAACGCCAGGAATCCCCGTGGGACAGACATATCACACGATAGGCAAGCGAGCGAGCAGTGCACAACGCAGAAATGCGCCGCAGATGGGGATTTTGCCAAGGTCTCGGGCTGTGTTTTGCTTGACAGTGAAACACCGTCATCATCTACTCCCTCGCCGTCCTCTGGCTACCTGCAACCACATTTCTGTTTTTACCTTATGAATATCGCCACCATTCGAGGCATTGATCATGAAGGGCGGGGCATTGCGCGTGTCGGCGGCAAAGCGCTTTTTATCGAAGGTGCCCTGCCGCAGGAAACCGTGTCCTACCGGCTCACGCGCAGCAAAAAGCATTTCGACGAAGCTGAAATGCTGGACATTCTGCAGCCGTCGCCGCACCGTATTACCCCGCGCTGCCGCCACTTCCGCACCTGCGGCGGCTGCTCTTGGCAGCATGTGCGCAGCGATGTTCAGGTAGCCTACAAGCAGCGGATTTTGGAGGAACAGTTGCAGCGGTTGGGCAGAATCCGGCCGCAGCAATATCTGCCCCCCATTTACGGCCGCGGCTGGGGCTACCGCCAGCGGGCGCGGCTCAGTGTGGCGTATCCGGCAGGCGGCAAAGCGGTTTTCGGTTTCCAAGGCCGCCACAGCCACCGCATTGTGGATATACAGGAATGCCCTGTGTTGGCGCCGCCCTTGGCTGAAAAACTGGATGCCGTGCGCCGGCTGCTGAATGAATTGGGCGGAGCAGGAGC
This sequence comes from Eikenella sp., assembly GCA_030528345.1. Taxonomy (GTDB): domain Bacteria; phylum Pseudomonadota; class Gammaproteobacteria; order Burkholderiales; family Neisseriaceae; genus Eikenella. The sequence goes on along the minus strand of JAUMZB010000052.1, from coordinate 3,845 downwards.
CGATATTCGGGCCGTGGAGCTGCACCGGGGCGAGGAGGCTTGTGCATGCACGCTGCACAGCCGCCGACTGCCCCAATCCGCACGCGATGTGCTGCGGGAACAGGCAATACGGTGGCAGGCGCAGGGATGGCAGCTCTATCTGCAAACTGCCCATACGGCGGAGCCGGTGCGGCCGGCAGACGGCGGCCTGTTTTACCGCTTGCCCGAATACGGTTTGATTCTGCCTTACCGTCCGGGCGATTTCACCCAAATCAATGCCGAGACCAATGCCCTGCTGGTGCGCCGGGCGCTGGCCTTGCTGATGCCTCAAGCGGGCGAGCGCATTGCCGACCTGTTTTGCGGTTTGGGCAACTTCAGCCTGCCGATTGCCGCCTGCGGTGCGGAAACCGTCGGCATGGAAGGGGTTGCGGCGCTGACTGAGCGGGCCCAAGCCAATGCCCGCTTAAACGGTTTGGCCGGACGCACCCGTTTCGTCCGTACAGATTTGTTTGACACTACTTCGCAGACGCTGGCCGGATGGGGACGTTTCGACAAAATGCTGCTCGATCCGCCGCGTAGCGGCGCCTATGCGGTGGTGCAGGCGCTGCATGCGCCTTATCTGCCGAAGCGGATTGTGTATGTATCGTGTCATCCCGCTACGTTTGCCCGCGATGCGGCGGTATTGGTGCAGAAGGGCTACCGCTTCCGCAGCGCCGGCATCATCAATCTGTTTGCGCAAACCGCACATGTGGAAACAGTTGCTTGCTTTGATTGGGATGGGTAATCGGATCGCCGTATGAAAACGGGGCGGGCGGGGCGGCCGCCCCGTTTGCCTTGTGGTTTTGCCGTGCGGTGCTTTCAGGTAGCCTGAGACCGGTGAGCCGGATGCATGCAGAGTTCCGCAAAAATGCAGCGGGATATTTTCCCGATCGGACAGGCGCATTGATTGCGGGGACAGGCGTGCTAAACTCGCCGCATTTTTGAATGTGGAGCCTGTTCCCGTTTGGCGGCAGGCCGGCTGTTTTCCACACTCCAACCGAGGAACCTTATGCAACAAATGAACATCCTGTTTTTGGTGATGGCCGCCCTGCTGTTTGTGAGCGTGGTGGCCACGCGTATGTCTGCGCGCATGGGGATGCCTTTGTTGCTGGTGTTTCTCGGGGTCGGCATGCTGGCGGGGGAAGACGGCATCGGCGGCATCCGGTTCGACAGCTATGCCGGTGCGGCCATGGTCGGCCAGCTGGCTTTGGCGATTATTCTGCTCGACGGCGGCCTGCGCACGCGGGTGGAAACCTTCCGTATCGCAGCCAAGCCGGCTGCGGTATTGGCCAGTTGGGGCGTGCTCGGCAGCGTGATTCTGCTCGGGCTGTTTGCCACCTTTTATCTGGGTGTCGATTGGAAACTGGGCTTTTTGATGGCGGCGATTGTCGGCTCCACCGATGCGGCGGCGGTGTTTTCCCTGCTGCGCAACAGCGGGGTGCGTTTAAATTCGCGGGTGTCGGCCACCTTGGAACTGGAAAGCGGTTTGAACGACCCGATGGCGATTTTGCTGGTGAGCGCCTTTATCAGCCTGATTTTGCAGCCGGAGCAGTTCGGCGTGTCGGATATGCTGTTGCTGTTGGTCAAGCAGCTGGGTTTGGGTTTGCTGCTGGGTTGGGCGGCAGGCAAATTATTGGCCATCTTGTTGAGCCGCATCCGTTTGGCCGAGGGGCTGTATTCGCTGATGATTGCTTCCGGCGGCCTGATGCTGTTCGCGCTCACCAATATTGCCGGCGGCAGCGGCTTTCTGGCGGTGTATCTGGCCGGCGTGCTGATCGGCAATGCGCGCAACAATGCCACCGAGCATGTGTTGAACGTGATGGACGGCTTGGCCTGGTTGGCGCAGGCGGCGCTGTTTTTGGTGTTGGGTCTGTTGGTGTCGCCTTCCCGTTTGTGGGAGCAGGGCGTGCATGCGCTGGTGATGGCGGCCTTGCTGATTTTTGTCGCCCGGCCGCTGGTGGTGTGGTCGTCGTTGAAAGGGTTCCGCTATTCGCGGCGGGAAATTGCCTACATCAGCTGGGTGGGGCTGCGCGGGGCGGTGCCGATTACGCTGGCCATCATGCCGCTGATGATGGGCGTGCCCAACTCGCTGCTGTTGTTTGACGTGGCGTTTGCGGTGGTGATTTTGTCGCTGCTGATTCAGGGCACCACCATTCCGGCGGTGGCCCGCTGGTTGAAAGTGGTGATTCCCGCCGCGCCCGAGCCCTTGGCCACCCGCGAGATTTGGTTGGGCAAAACGCTGTCGGTGCTGATGCAGTCGTTCCGCGTGCAGGCCGGCTCGGATGCGGAAAACAGCCATCCTTATGTGATGACGCGCGACAGCCGCTTCGCCGACGGCCGTTTTTTTTCCTTGGTGCGCAAGGGGCAGACCGTGCCGGTGGGCATGAATACGCGGATGCAGGCCGACGATGTGGTGTGGTATGTGTTGCCTGAGGACAAGGGCGAGGAATTTGCCGGCCAGTTTGAGGGCATGAATGCCGACGAGCAGAATTTCTACGGCGAATTTGTGGTGCGCCCCGATGTGAAAGTGGGCGAATTGGCACATGCCTACGGTTTGGCCGCCGATCCCGATGAGGCCGATTTGCAGCTGGTGACGCTGTTCCGCCGCCGTTTCGGCGATGTGCCGGTGGCCGGCGACCGCATTTATGTGGGCGGGATTCAGATTACGGTGAAAGAATTGGACGAACGCAGCTACATCAAATGGCTGGGCCTGAAAATCCCGCGTCCGGGGCGGCAGGAATGAGTGTGGCGGCTTGGCAAACCCGGGCTACCTGAAAACCGGAAAACGGCAGTCTTGCCGTTTTTTTATTGCGGTGCAACAATAGATGCCATTTACAGCTCACAGCGGCTTTCAGGTAGCCTGGAACCTTTGCCAACCCCCCAGATGCGGATGCCGTTCAAGGCGTAGCAGCGCAGCGGGCGTGAATGCCAGGAATCCCCGTGGGACAGACATACCATGCAGGTAGGCAAGCGAGCGGACAGTACCCATAGGGTATAAACGCACAACGCAGAAATGCGCCGCAGATGGGGGGTTGGCAAAGGTCTCAGCCTGTTTTGCCGTTTGCTATGTTTCCGGCGGCGGGCCGCCGTCCCCTGCCGCCCGCGTCTGGCGGAGCGGATGATTGACTGACGATATTTCAGAGAGAAAGTGTAAACCAATATGCCGAATTTCTTATTGGAGCCGATCGGCACCAAAGCAGGTTTGACCAGCATCACGCTGGGCGTGGTGCGCGCGCTGCAACGCAGCGGCCGCCGGGCCGTGTATTACAAACCGGTGGCGCACACGCCGGTGGCGCCCGGCGAAACCGAGCCGGTGATGACGTTTGCCGAAAAGCTGTTTCACCTCACGCCGCCGCGCCCGTACCCCTTGGCCAAGGTGGAGGAACTGGTGGGCGCGGGCCGCAGCGACGATTTGATCGAGCTGGTGGTGTCCGATTTCAGCAAAGCGGCGGCCATTGAGCATGATGTGGCCGTGATCGAAGGCGTGGTGCCCGACAGCGAGCGCAATTTCCTGGCCCGCAAAAACGGCGAAATCGCCGCCGCCGTCAATGCGCAAATCATTTTGGTGGCCTCGGTGCAGGATGCCGCCCCCGAGCAAGTGGCCGACCAAATCAGCCTGGCCGCCCGCGAATACCAAGACAGCCGCACCGAGGTGGTGGGCTTCATCCTGAATAAATTCACCGGCACCGACGCAGCCGCTTTTGCGCAGTCGGTCAGCGCACGGGTGCGCGGGCAACTGCCCTGCATGGGCGTGGTGCCGTTTGCGCCGGAAAAGTCTGCCCGCCGCATGCTCGACATCGCACGCTACCTGAACACCCGCACCGTTT
>JAUMZB010000008.1 GCA_030528345.1 Eikenella sp. | reverse complement strand
GCAATCTGTTGAGCTTGGGCATAGACGGCCAATTGAGCTATGTCGAGCATTCCGGCGCTGCCATCGCCGCCGGCGCAAGCAGTCTGGAAAAACTGGAAGCCGATATGCAGGCCGCCGGCGCCAAGCTGCTGATTCGCTCCAAGCTGGCGTTGACCGATTCGCAGGCGCGCGAAGAGCAAGGCAAAGAAATCAGCCTGCTGCGCCACTACGCCAATCTGCTTGAGGACGCCATCGGCCGTATGTTGGACATGATGGCGCGCTGGGTGGGCGAGCAAAGCGGCGGCACGGTGGAAATTTCCGGCAACATTGACGCCGACTTCAACCCCGCCGCCAGCCTGGACGTGTTGCTGAAGATGAACGCGGCCGGCTGCTTGTCCGACCAAACCCTGTTTGAAGAGGCCCAACGGCGCGGTTTGGTGTCGAACATGGCCGAATGGGAGACGGAAAAAGAACGCTTGGCCGAAGAGGCGGAAGTAGCGGCACCGGCAGGCATGGATTTTGGGCGGGATAGGGCTGTTTGAAAGAAATAGATGGTACACCGCACGTACATGTGCCGGTTTGCCGTCTTGCGTTGCCTGCCATTCGGCAGGTTTTTTATCGCCGCAAAAGTGCGGCTTGTTTTAATAGAAAGGAAAGCAATATGGCTTATTTCAAAGCAACGGGTACGGATGGCAAAGCTGTTATCATCAACGGTGGGGCAGTTACGAAAGTAATTGATTTACAAAGCAACCGCACCATCTATCAGGGCAGTCCCAACAATTTTCATCAGGTGACTGAACCGCTCGATGTGATTTTGGCTCGTCTCAAAGGCCAATAAGACCTGCGGCTGCCGTATTTGTGTAAAAACAGTATGCGGCAGCCGTTTTTTGCGTTATATATTTCGTTCTCATCCGGTCTTGATACAAGGAGCACATGATGAAAACGGGATGGATGGTCGCATTATTATTTATGGCGGTGCCGGTTTGGGCGCAGCAAGGAGCAGAGGATACGCGCCCCATTGTCGGCCAACGTGAGGAAATGCTGTGGCGGGCGTGCCAAAGAGAATCGTCAACACCACAAGCTACGGCAACTGCCCCCAAAGGTGGGGCCTGTGACCAATTGGTTGAATCGCAGGCACGACGCAATTATGTGGAAATGCGTTATAACGGCGGTATGGGCAAGATGTGCATGCATGATGCATATGGGAATGTACTCAACTGTTTTTAAATTAATTGAATTCCATCCGGCTACCTGAAAGGGTGGCCTTTTTTGTTGCCCGCACAAGCGGGGGCTTTTTTATTCAAAGCAAAACCCCGCAGGGCTGGCACTCTGCGGGGTTTCTGTATTCAACCTGTAGAAGAGGTGAAACAGTAAATGAATGATAAACGATTTACTTTCAGATTTCTAGGAGTTTTTCTGATGGAAACCTTGAACATCAATCCGAAGGAAACCCGAAAAACCTTTTGGCACATGGTCGCCGGTTTTGCCGTATTGGTTCTGATTTGGCGTTTGCCGGATATTCTGGCGGTGTTACTGAAGTAAGCCATGACCCCAAACGAACAAATCATCCACGACCTGCTGACGCGGCAAATCGACCTGATGCGCTACGAGCACAGCGTGCGCCGCGAAGTGCTTCAACGGCTGGAGGCCATGCGGCGCGAAGTGGAAGGCCAGCTGCGCGGGCAGAATCTGGACGAGATGGGCCGGCGCGAATTGGCCGCCTTGTTGGCCGACATCGAAGCCATCCTCAGCCGTGATTACGACCTGATTTCAGGCTACCTGAACACCGCCGAAGTGGTGGAAGACGAAAGCGAATGGCTGTTTGTTTGGTTGGGGAGCCTGGCGGCCATGTACGGCCTGCCGGAGCCGAAAAGGCTGCCTGAAACCCATAAACAGGCCATGCAGAACGGTTTGCTGGTAGGCGGGCTGACGATTGCCGAAGCCTTCGCCGGGCAGCGTGATGCTTTGATGAGCCGTATCCGTGCACAGGTTCGCATGGCGGCGGTGGGCGGCAGCGACTGGGAAAACCTGAAAACCGACCTTCAGGCGGCCTTCAAACGCGCCCGCCAGTATGCGGAAACCACGACCGCCACTTGGATCAGCACCATTGCCAACCAAACGACCTACTGGGCGGGCAAGGCCAATCCGTGGGTGAAGGGCTACCGGCATGTTTCGGTGCTGGACAGTAAAACCAGCAGCATCTGCACCAACCGCCACGGCAAGCTGTGGAACAAGCAGAAACAGCCGCAGGGGCATGATTTTGCGTTTCGCGTGCCGCCCATGCACCCGAACTGCCGCAGCCGCCTGGTATGGGTGGCCGACCTGGGCGACGATTTCCAAGGCGTGAGCGGTGAAGATTGGGTAAAAGGCCGCACGCTGGTGCAATTACAGGAGCAATTCGGCAAAGGTATCGGCCAGATGCTGCATGACGGCACCATCAGCCTGCATGATGCGGTGCGGCGCGGCGGGCTGGAGGCAATAACCTTGCGCGGACTGCGGCGCGAACACGCCCTTTCGGTGCTATCCGGCGATTTTGGGCTGCGATTCGGCCAAGTCCGCCGCATAGTGGCGGAAATGAAGTCCGGCGGCGCTGAATTGTCGGCCGTCCGCCAAGTGGCGCAGGATAAGGTTTGGCATGCCGCCGATTTGAGTAGGCGAGCGCAATCTTGGCTTGGTGCCGAAACCGGCAAGGTGTGGTTGTCGGAAGATACGCTGATTAAGCAGTTGTACAACCACCCTGAGCTGCCGCTGGCGACTTATCGACGCATTCCGCAGATTTTGAATCAGGCGGATTTGGTGGTGCAGGTTGATGGTTTGAAAATCGCGTTTGTCCGCAAAGATGAAGAGATTTTGAAGGCGGTCGTCAAGACTACCCAAGACAGAGAGGAGCTTTATTTGGTTTCACTGTTTTCAGCTAAAGAAAAGGAAATGCTGCGAACCAGAGCAAAAGGTGTGATTTTGTTTGAAAGGGAAACAGGCGGATAGACTGCCATCCTATCACGCGCACTTATTTGTATGGCTACGGCAGGCAGATTCACCGTGTTTCGCCTGCTTCCCTTTGTTAATTATAGATTATTTACAGGCTACTTGAAAGGGTGGCCTTTTTTGTTGCCCGTTGTCAGGAATGGCGCGGGTGTTCGCGGCGGATGCCGCTTTTTTTGATGGAGTAAAACGACGTGAAACTGAAATTGGACGACAACGGCAACGTGGTATTGCAAGACGGCAAACCGGTTTATGTGCATGACGACGGCAAAGAAATCCCGTTTGACGCCCCGACGGCCATGCAGCGTATTGCAGCCCTGAATGCGGAAGCTAAGGGCCACCGCGAAGCCAAAGAGGCGGCGGAAGCCAAGCTGAAAGCCTTTGATGGTATCGACGACGCCGAGGCGGCCAAGAAAGCGCTGGCAACGGTGCAGAACTTGGACGATAAAAAGCTGATTGATGCCGGCGAGGCCGATAAGGTCAAGGCGGAAGTCATCAAGTCTTATGAAGAAAAGCTGGCGGCGGCGGAAGCAGCCACGGCCAAAGTTCAAGCCCAGTTCCACAGCGAGCTGATCGGCGGCAGCTTCGCCCGCAGCAAAGTGATTGCGGACAAGCTGGCCATTCCCGCCGATGTGGCTCAGGCGTTCTTCGGCAAGCATTTCGGCATTTCGGAAGATGGCCGGATTGTCGCCAAAGACGCCCACGGCAACGAGATTTTCAGCCGCACCAACCCCGGCGAAAAAGCCGGCTTCGACGAGGCGCTGGAAACCCTGATTGATGCCTACCCGAACAAGGACAGCATCCTCAAGGGCAGCGGCGCTTCCGGGGCCGGTACGACGCCCGGCGGCGGCGGTCAGGCAGGCAGCGGCAGTTATGCTGACTGCAAGACCGATGCAGACAAGGTGGCTTGGCTGAAAGCGAAGCATACGCAGTAATTTTTTTATGAAAGGAAAGCATTATGCCTTTTGACTTACAGGTTTTTAATGACCAAACCCGCACAGTGATGACCGAAACCATTGATCAGGACATCGCCAAATTCAACGAGGCTTCCGGCGGTGCGATTGTGCTGCTTAATAAGCCCTTTGAGGGGGATTTTTCCATTCAATCGGCCTTTCAGTTGATTTCCGGCCTGGTACGCCGCCGCAATGCCCACGGCAGCGGTACGCTGACACCGAAGCGCCTGAAAGAAATGTTGGATGTGGCGGTAAAAGTGGCTGCCGGCACAGAACCAATTGAGTTTGAACCGGGACAATACCACTGGACGCTGCGCAATCCGGAGTTGGCCGCCATCAAAATCGGCGAGCAACTGGCAAAGGCGCGCATGGCCGATATGCTCAATGCCGCCATCCGCTGCACTGTGGCCGCCATCGGCAACAACAGCGATATGAAACATGATGCTGCCACTGCCAAGCCGACTTTCAACGCTCTCAATGCCGGCGCAGCCAAGATGGGTGACCGTTCAGGCAGCCTGAAAGCGTGGGTGATGCACTCTACCGTGCTGCATAACCTGTACGACAACGCGCTGACCAATACCGAGCGCCTGTTCAGCTATGACGGCATCAATGTCTTGCGCGACCCCTTTGGCCGTGTGTTTGTGGTAACCGATTCTGCCGCCTTGGTGGATACCCAAAGCGGTACCAAATACAACACGCTGGGCTTGGTGGAAAGCGCTGTGGTGGTCAATGACAGCAACGACTTCAATGCGGTGATGCAGCCTGTTACCGGCAAAGAGAACTTGGGCGCGGTTTATCAGGCCGAGTGGTCTTACGGGGTTGGCCTGAAAGGTTACTCCTGGGATATGACCAGCGGCGGCAAGTCGCCCACCGACGAAGCGCTGGGCACTGGTGCCAACTGGGACAAAGTAGCGACCAGCAACAAAGACACCGCCGGCGTCTTGGTGGTAACGCAGTAAAGCAATTGGCTATCTGAAAAGCGAGCTTCTGCCGGTATCGGCAGCGGCGTTTGAGTTTTTCAGGTAGCCTCCCCACGGAGAAACACAATGAACCGAGAACGTGAAATCCATTACGAGCCGCACCCGGTATCGCCGACACGCAAAGCCGAATTGGTGGCGCAAGGCTACCGCATCATTGATGCCAAGTACCGCCCCGTAACTGAAGAGCCGCCGGGCAATACGCCTCCACCCCAAACCGTTGACCCGCACAAGCTGGGCACCGCCGCCCTGAAAGCCGAACTGGCCGCACGCCGAATCGAGGTGCCGCAGGGGGCGAAGAAGGCCGATCTGGTGGCTTTGCTGGAAGCGGCGCTGGCGGCTGAAGGTCCCGGCCATGATTAAGGTGCCGCAAGACAGCTATGTCAGCGTGGCCGATGCCGATGCTTATCACACCTTACGCCAATCCGCCGAAGCGTGGGCGGCGATGGATGACACAGCCAAAGAGCGGGCGCTGGTGACGGCGTCCGATTTTTTGGATGCGAATTACCGCCTGAAAGACGGCCTCAACGCCGCCATGCGCGCCGGACGTACAGGGGTATTGCCCGAAGTGCAAAAGGCGGTGTGTGAACTGGCGATGCGCCGCGATTTACTGGCCCCGCCCAAGCCAAAGCAAAAGAGTTTGGCGAAAGGCGCGATGTCGGTCACTTACTCCGATGAAGGCGCTGGCCGGCAGGCGGACTACATCAAATCACTTTTGCAGGCGCTGATGCCGAAAACGGCGCATTCGGCGCCGGTGCAGAGAGGATGAACCATGAAAACATTGATTGCCCCGCCCGAATTTGAGGTGGTTTCTTTCGGCGGTGAAACCTATCCGGTGCAGGACGGCAAAGTGTCCGTACCGGATGAGGCGGCGCCGTATCTGTACCAATACGGCTTTGCCAACGAAGCAAAACCGGCCAAGTCGAAGCCGGCCAAAGCGGCCGAGGCGGCAACGCCATGATGCGGCTGGAACTGATCGGCGACGACCATATCCGGGCAGCCTTGCTGGCTTACGGCCGCAATATCGAGCGGGAACTGGACAGCAGCATGGCCTTTATCGTGCTGCGGCTGCAAAAGCATATCCGCACCCACAAGCTGCTGGGCCAAGTGCTGAACCGCCGAACCGGCAATCTGCGTGCCAATATCATCCGCCGGGTGGAAAAAACGGACGGGCAGACCGTTGGTATTGTGGGCATCGGCAAGGGCGCCCCCTACGGCAAGCTGCACGAATACGGCTATTCCGGCACGCAGACGGTGGCCGCGCACATCCGCACGCAGAAAACCGCCTGGGGCAAACGCCTGAAAACACCGGTTCAGGTGCGGGTGTCGGCACACACGCGGCGGGTCAATCTGCCGGAACGCTCGTTTATGCGCACGGCACTGGCCGATATGGCCCCGCTGATTGAAGCCGAATTGACGGCCGCCGTGAAAAGGAGCCTGCGATGATAGACCGGGAAGCGATTTACACCGCCCTGTTTGCCAAACTGCAAACGGCCGGCGGCTTCAAAACCTATTCCCGCCATCTGCGGCATTGGGACGATGTGGCGCCGCACGAACAGCCCGCCTTGTTTCTGGCACCGGTAGAGGAAACCGTGCAACCGCACACTGCCACCGGCAGCCGCTACCTGATGCGGGCGAATGTGTATGTGTACGTTCACGACAACACGCCGAGCGTGGAATTAAACCGCCGCTTAGATGCGCTGACGCAGGCCATGAATACGCCGCACCCGATTACCGGCCAAACCACCCTGCCGGTACCTGGGGTGGAGCGTTGCCGCATTGAGGGGCAGATCGAGATGGACGAGGGTTTATTCGGCGAACAGGCTTTTGCCGTGGTGCCGATTGTGATGTTGGTTACGGATGCCGCCTGATGGCGGCTTTATTTTTGAGAAAGGAAATGTCATGCAACTAACCTTTGGTGCGGGCGAAGTATTCGCCCAATTGATTACCGACGCCCACGGCGTACCGGCAAAGAATGCCACGCCTATCCGCATCATGGGCTTGCAGGAAATGTCGGTGGACGTGTCGGCGGAATTGAAAGAGTACCACGGCCAAAACCGTTTTGCGCTGGCGGTGGCCCAAGGCAAGGTGAAGGTGTCCGGCAAGATGAAGGGGGCGCTAATCAACGGCCTGGCGCTCAATACTCTCTTTTTCGGTGACAAGTTTGCCAGCGGCACCATGAAGGCCATTCACGCCGACACCGACGGCAAGCAGATTCCGAATGCCGCCGCCCACACCATTCAGGCGACACCGCCTTCCTCCGGCACGTTTGCCGAGGATTTGGGCGTACTCGGCTCGGACGGCACCACCTACATCAAGGTTTCGGGCAGCCCGCAGGCCGGCCAGTATTCGGTAAGCGACACCGGCCTCTACACCTTCAACGAGGCCGACAAAGGCAAAACGGTGTATCCGAGCTATGCCTACACCTACACCTTGCCCGGCTCGAAAAAAATCGACCTGACCAATATGGCGATGGGCAACACGCCGACGTTCAAGCTGTCCTATCTGACCCAGTTCAAGGGCAAAAAGGCGCTGTTGGAACTGGAAAGCGTAACCAGCGGCAAGCTGGGCCTGTTCGGCACGAAAAATGACGATTTCTCGGTGCCGGAATTGGACTTCACCGCCTCCACCGACGAGGCCGGCTTCAAAGTCGGCACGTTGTGGGTGCAGGAATAAAGTAGGTTGGCAGGCTACCTGAACGGCTTTCAGGTAGCATTTTTATTTGCCGCATCTGTGCGGCATTTTTTTACTGTCACATGTGGCAGATTTTTTTATGGAGAAAAAACATGGAACAAGCACAAAAACAAGCTTATGCTAAAATGATTCACGTCTTATTCGGTGGTACTCTGCAAGCCAGCCCGAACCAAATTACCCCGGAAGTCGCGCAGATGGTTGATGAAATGTTCGGTGAAATCTGCAAATGCCATCAACGGCTGATGCCTTTTGCCGTATTGGCAGACGGTGTTGCCAATAGCGTGATGGCTTTGATGCCTGAAGAGTTGAAGCTGATTTTCGGCAATCAATCGTTTGCCGATTATCTGAAAAACAAAGGTGTTGACGAAACCGTCAGATATATTAAACGCAGAGGCATCAATTCGGCAGTAGGCGTTCATAATGCTTATAAAGTATTGTCTGCTTTTTACGAAAGCTGGGTGAAATATACCGATCCGAACCGCAAGCTGAAAATCTGTATCGATACCGCCCGTTTGAATTGGCGGTCTAAAATCACCATTGAATTATCAGGATGGTAAGCGCTTAAGGAGTGGTTATGTGGCAGAAAATAAAGACTCATTACGGTTGGGTAATTGCCATAATTTGGACGGTATGGATTAACTTTTTCCCGGATACCCGACCTTTGGAGGAAGTGTCCACGATGTCGCCAATGACTGCCCATTTTAATGTGCATCATCCTCTGCATGATTATGTCCGCATTGGAATGCCTTTGTTTTTTGCCGCCTGCTTCCTTTATATTTGGTGGAAGAGGCGGGACAGTTCGGATACATAAACTTTATTTGATTCTCAGGCAGCCTGATTCGGGCTGCTTTTTTCTTTTGATGTCAGCCGCCCATAGCGGCTGCGTGTTGAAACTGGAGCAAAGCATATGACCGTAAAAGTCGCCGGTGTGGCCGTTACCTTAAACGGCCAAGAGTACGTTATCCCCCCGATTGCGCTGGGGGCGCTGGAGCAGTTGCAGGAGCGCATCGGTTGTTTCGACGGCAACGCGCAGGATATTCAGCAGGTATCGACCGTGATCGACTGCGCCCACGCCGCGCTGCGCCGCAATTATCCCGATATGACCCGCGAACAGGTGGCCGATTTAATCGACATCGGCAATATGATGGAAGTGTTTGAGGCAGTGATGGATGTTTCCGGCCTGAAACGCAAAGCGCAGGAAGCCGAACGCGCGGGGGAAGGGGTGGCGGCGGGTTAGATTTCGGCGGCATGATGGCCCACGTCTGCACCTCTACGGGGTGGACGTGGGACTATGTGGCCGAAAATATCGACCTGCCGCGCATACAGCACCTGAGCGAATATTGGCGCCGGCATCCGCCGGTGCATATCTTGGTGGCGTCTTATATCGGCTACCGCGCGCCTGACCCGGCAACGCTGGCGGCGGAAGAAGCCGAGGCGGTGCAGATGTTCGGCGGCGGAGAAACGCTGTCGGCGCAGGAATTTGAAGCCTTGTTGAAAGAGAAAGGCATTATTCAGGCTACCTGAACAGGCGGCCTGATTTTGATTTGAGGGATGCAAATGGGCAATGCTGTTTTCCCCAAACTGCCCGGCCTGAAATGGGGCGTCAAGAAAACACCGGTATGGAGCACCAAAATCCAGAAATCGGCCAGCGGACGGGAGCTGCGGGCAGCGTATTACAGCTACCCGCTGTGGAAATTCTCGCTGTCGTTTGAGGTATTGCGCACGCGGACGTCGGTCAATGAACTGGAGCAGCTGGCCGGTTTCTTCAACGCCCGGCGCGGGAGCTTCGAGAGCTTTCTCTATGAAGACCCGACCGATAACCAAGTGACCGACCAGCTGATCGGCCGCGTGGTGCAGGGGCAAAACAAATATCAGCTGGTGCGCGCTTTCGGCGGTTTTGTGGAGCCGGTGTTGGCTTTGAAAGGCAATCCGGAAATCAAGGTAAACGGGCGGCTGATGCGAAAAGGCACGGATTACGCGCTGACCGACACCGGCCAAGTGGTGTTTCAAACCCCGCTGACCGCCGACCACAACATCACTTGGAGCGGCGGATTTTATTTCCGCGTGCGCTTTCTGCAAGACGCCGCGGATTTTGAAAACTTTATCGGCCACCTGTGGGCGGCACGACGGATTGAATTTCAGAGTGTGAAGCTGTGAGACGGCGCCTTAAAAATCCAACTGTTCGGCGTGAATACCCAAGGCAGCCGCGATTTTGGCGCGGGTGCTGGGGCGCAAGCTGCTGCTGTTTTCGTGTTGGGAATAGGCGGCTTGGGAAATGCCCATTTTGGCGGCTACTTCGGTTTGGGTCAGCCCCAAATGTTCGCGCCAGGCACGCAGGGCAGACCATTCGTTGTTGAAGGCCAAATCCACCACGGCGGCGGGAACGCCGCTTTGGGTGTCGATGGGGTGCATCATGCGCTGGAAATCGGCATAGGGCAGCACCACGAAAGCAGGTTGCCCGTTTTTGTCTTTGATGACTTGGTAATCAGTACGTGCGTTCATCTCGTTTTTTGACCTCTTCGATGCTGACGATGCTGACGACACCGTCGAAATTGAAAAATACTCGGTAATCACCCACCCGCAGCCGGTATTGATAGAGATGGTTGCTCAATGCTTTGACATTAACGCAATCGGGCATATTCGCAAGCAGGGCGATTTTTTTCGCGAATCAGGCGCTGCGTGGGGATTTTGCGCAACTGCTTCAATGCCTTGGGTTGGTAGATAATCTCGTTCATGGCTTATTATAAGTAATTTATAAGTTTTAAGCAAAATTAAAAGTATTAAATAAGATTAAAGGTGGGGTATGAGACAGGCAAGCCAAGAATTGATTGATTTGCTGCACGGCAGCGATGAGTTTGAGATGGCGGATTTGTTCACCTTCACGCTGGCCTCCGGCTTGGTGCTGCGGCATACCTCTGCCGATATGCCCGTGCGCTGGGACGGCCAGACATTTGACGCACACAGCCTGATTATCCGGCGCGGCGCCACACGTATTTCGCGTGGTTTAGAAGTGGACAGCAACGAATTACGGATTGCGGCCAAAGAAGGCCGCAAGCTCGAAGGGCTGCCGTGGCCGGAGGCGGCTTTGGGCGGCGCTTTGGACGGGGCGCGGGTCAAGATTGAGCGGGTATTCTGCCGCGATTGGCAGCCGGTCGGCACGGTGATTCTGTTCGCAGGCCGGGTGTCGGATGTTTCCGGCAGCCGCTCTACGGTGGAAGTGTCGGTCAAGTCCGACATCGAACTGCTGAATGTGAGCAGTCCGCGCAATATCTATCAGGCCGGCTGTATGCGCCAGCTGTATGACGGCGGCTGCGGCGTGGATCGGGCGCGGTTCACGGTAAACGGCCGCGTGGTGGCAAACAGCGCCAACGGTACGCAGCTGCAATGCAATCTGACGCAGGCGGACGGCTGGTTCGACCAGGGCGTGATTAAGTTCACCGGCGGCAAAAATGCCGGCCTGTCGCGCACGGTCAAAAGCCATGTTTCAGGTAGCCTGAGCTTCGCCCTGCGCCTGCCGCATCCGCCCAAAATCGGCGACACCTTCAAAATCTACCCCGGCTGCGACAAACGGCAGGCAACGTGTCAGACCAAGTTCGACAACGTGATGCACTTCCGGGGTTTCCCTTATATCCCGTCGGCGGATACGGTGGTGTGATATGGATATGCGCGAACGCATCGCCGCCGAAGCGGCAAGCTGGCTGGGTACACCCTACCATCATCAGGCGATGGTTAAGGGCGCCGGCGTGGACTGCGCCATGATTTTGGTGGCGGTGTATCACGCCTGCGGCCTGATTCCTGCTATCGACCCGCGCCCTTATCCGCAAGACTGGCATCTGCACCGGGACACGGAGCGTTATTTGTGCTGGGTGAATCAATACGCGCACGAGGTAGCCGAGCCGCAAAAAGGCGATCTGGCCGTCTGGCGCTTCGGCCGCACCTTCTCGCACGGGGGCATCTGTTTGAACGGCACGGCCATCATTCACGCCTATATCGGGCGCGGGGTGGTGTTGGACGACCGGAATCAGGCGGAGTTGCAGGGGCGGCCGGTACGGTTTTTCAGTTTGCTTTGATATTGAGTGATTTCAGGCTGCCTGATTGAGGGCGGCCTTTTTTATTGAGGTTTTTATGGGCGGCAAAACATCCACCATTTCCACCAGCGAACAGCGGATTTTGTCTTTGCAGGTGCAGCAGTCCAGCCAAGGCGTTACGCTGCCGGTGGTGTACGGACGCACCCGCGTGCCGGGCAATTTGGTGTGGTACGGCGATTTCGCGGCCATCGAACACAAAACCATAACCCGCCAGGGCGGTAAGGGCGGCGGCGGTGTCAGACAGGTGGACATCCAATACACCTACGAAGCAGCCGTGATGATGGCGCTGTGCGAAGGCGAAATCAAAGGCATCGTGAACGTGTGGCGCGACAAGGAAAAGTTTGCCGGCTTGGCCCCCTTGCGCCTGAATCTGGCCTCCGGCAGCCGCAATCAGCCGGTTTGGTCGCATTTGCAGCAGGAAAAGCACCAGGCGCAAGCCATCAGCTATTCCGACACCGCCTACGTTTACAGTCCCAATTACGAGCTGACGAAATCCGCCCAAATCTACAACCACAATTTCGAGGTGGACGGCAAGCTGGGCTACTCCGACACCATTGTAGATGCCAACCCGGCCGATATTCTGGTGGATCTGCTGACCAACCAAAACTACGGCTGCGGCTTCCCGGCGGAAAACATGGGCAATACGGAGGTGTACAGCACCTATTGCCGCGCCGCCGGCATCTTCCTCAGCCCCGCCTACAAAGAGCAGACCGAGGCGCACCAAAACATCACCGATCTGCTGGAGCAGACCAACTCTGCCGCCGTGTTTTCGCAAGGCCGCCTGAATATCGTGCCTTACGGCGACGCCCAGCTGGCCGGCAACGGCGCGGTGTATGTGCCGAACCTGACGCCGCTTTATGATTTGGACGATGACGATTTTTTGGTGGGCGATGCAGAAGACCCGGTGCGCAAGGCGCGCAAAACCGGCGCCGACGCTTACAACCGGGTGGAAATCGAATATCTCGACCGCGCCAACGACTACAACATCGCCGTAATGCCGGCGGAAGACCAGGCCAATATCGAGCAATACGGCCTGCGGCCGAAAGAAGCGGTACAGATGCACGCCATTTGCGACAAGGCGGTAGCGCAACAGGTAGCCCAACTGACCCTGCAACGGGCGCTGTATGTGCGCAACGAATACGAGTTCCGTTTGGGTTGGAAATACTGCCTGCTGGAGCCGATGGATTTGGTTACGCTCACCGATACCGGGCTGGGCTTGGAAAAAACGCCGGTGCGCATCATCGAAATCGAAGAAGATGCCGACGGCACGCTGACCGTGCGCGCAGAAGATTTCCCGTTCGGCATTGCTTCGGCTACCAGCTACCCAACACAGCCGGCATTGGGCTATTCGGCCAATTACAACGTGGCGCCGGGCAATGCCCATGCGCCGGTAATGTTTGAAGCGCCGCTGCAATTGACCGGCAATGAGCCGCAAATTTGGCTGGCCACCGCCGGCGGCGAGAACTGGGGCGGCGCGGAAGTGTGGGTATCGACCGACGGCGACAGTTATGTGCGCGTGGGCAATCTCGACCACAAAGCCCGCTACGGCAGCCTTCAGGCCGCCTTGCCGGAAGGGGCGGTTTACGACAACGTGAACACGCTTCAGGTAGCCGTTGGCGCCGGCCAATTGCAGGCGGCCACCGAGGCCGAAGCCCGCGATATGCTGACTGCCTGCTATGCGGACGGCGAATTTTTGGCCTACGAAACCGCCGAACTGACCGGCGTCGGCCGCTATACCTTGGGTAAACTGGTGCGCGGCGCATGGGGAAGTAATATCGCCCGCCATGAAGCCGGCACGCCCTTCGTGCGTCTGGACGATGCGCTGTTCCGCTACACCTTCGACAAGGCGTGGCTGGGCAAAACGGTTTGGGTCAAGCTGGTTTCCTACAACGTGTTCGGCTCAGCCCTGCAGGAGTTGGCCGAAGTGCCGGCTTACAGCTACACCATTGTCGGGGCGCCGCTGGGGCAGGTAGCCAATCTGCGCCTGACATCAGCATGGGCCTACGGCCGCAATGCGTCTGTGGCATGGGACAAACTGGACGGTGCCGACAGCTACGACGTGGAGGTGTTCGCTGCGAACAACCAAGCCCGCCTGCGCCTGATTGAAGGCGTGGTGGGCAACCGCTACACCTACACGCTGGCCGACATGAAAGCCGACGGCGGACAGGTGCGCGATGTGGTGTTCCGCGTGCGCGGCCGCGCCGTGACCGGCAAAACCGGCGCATGGGCGCAAGTAGTGGCGCAAAATCCGCAACTACAAGCGCTGCAAGGCATCGAATTGGACAGCGGCCTGAAACAGGTGGTGTTCAAATGCGCGGCGCCGACAGAAGAAGACTTTGCCGGGGTAGTGCTGTGGCTGGACGATACACCCGCCTGCCCGGCCATTGAAGCCAATTTGATCTATGATGGACAGGATACTTTTGTCGTTTTGACGAAATGCAAAGGCGAGCCCTTGGAAGGCGGCAAAACCTATTACCTGCGCGCCGCCGGCTACGACAGCTTCGACAAGCAAAACCTGAACATCAGCAGCAGCCATGCTTTCACGGTGTACGAAGTCAATGCGATTGCGAAAGAACTGGGCGAAAGCAACCTTCAGGCTGCCTTAAACGGGCGCTTGGATTTAATCGACGGCAACGGCGCGGGCAGTATGAACCAACGCCTGCTGCAATCCGAACAGAAAGCGGCCAACGAGCTGCTGCTGGAAGCGCAAAGAATCGGCGCCAAAGTGAGCGCCGTGGAAAACGTAAACGCTCAGCAGGCGCAGCAGATTGCCACGGTCACAGCGTCTCAGGGGGATTTGGCCGCTGCCCTGCAAACGGAAAAACAGGCCCGTATCAGCGGCGACCAAGCGGAAGCTACCGCCCGGCAGGCTCTCGCCGCCCAACACGGGCAGACCGCTGCGCTGGTAACGGCTTTGCAGCAGACGGTCGCCAATAATCAGCAATCGTCTGCCACCCAAATCGAGCAGATGCGGGCCGCCTTAAACGACCCGGACAACCTGTGCCGCAACCCATCCATGCGCGAAAACACCGCCGGCTGGCTGCGTATGCAGCGCGAACAGGCTGACGGGCAATGGGTGGGCTTGGCGCGCCAACGCGACCAGTTCAGCGATTTCTGGGTGACGGTGAACCCCGGCGATGTGATTTACTGCGCGATGTGGGTCAAAAACAAAGGCGATGACTATTCAATCGGCATCGGCATCCACACGCAGGCGCAAACCGGCGGCGACAGCTGGATCATTCCCCGGCGCGCAGACAAAACGGTGGCAGGTTGGCAGAAGGTGGAAAACTTTATCACCGTGCCGGCAAACGCCGTGTGGATGCGTCTGATTGTGCAAGTCCCGAAAGCACACACCGTTACCAGTCCCGGTTGGCATGTGCGCGATATTGAGTGGCGCAAGGTCAACGCTTTGTCGCCGGTAACGGCCGACATCGGCACCTTGCGTCAAACGCTGGCCGACCAGCAGCAGGCGGTGGCGCAGCAGGCCACCACGCTGCGCGCCGAAATCACGGCGGCGAAGGCGGAAATGAAAACGGTGGAAGACGGCGTGTTGGATTTGCGCCAGCTTGATGCCGATACCTACTACCCGTGTGTGTCCTACCCGATGCTGCCAGCTGTCGTTGCACGTTTGAGGATTTACGCCAACTTCAGTGATACCCAAAACACCGTGTGGGGCACCCACCGCACGAAAAGCTTTGTGTTGATGCTGGACTGGGAAGCCAACGGAATTACTTGGGGCGTGAACTATCTGCGCCGGGTGGTGCACGCTTTTGAACACAAATTCGCCGGCCAGTCGCCGGTCTTGGGTATCCACCAAATGGACAGGAGCAGCCGCGAAGTGGTGTGGCTGCGCGGCGGGGCTTTGTACCGCTACCAAACGGAACGCGGGCGCGGCTTCACCCTGCACGCCACGGGCTACACGGAGCACGGTCAAACCGTCAGCCCGCGCACCTACGATGCCAATGCTTTGCCGCAGACCAATGAGGCCAAATTGTCGGCCGGTATTACCGAAACCCGGCAGGCCATTGCCACGGTGGACGGCAAGGTGCAGTCGATGTACACCATGCAGGTAGATGCCAACGGCCATATTGCGGCGTTCGGCCTATCCAGCGAAGTGCAGAACGGCACCGCCACCGGCAAGGCCATCTTCAATGTGGATGCGTTCGGAATCGGTTCCACCGGCAAGACCACGCGCTACCCGTTTACCGTGGACACCAACAGCGATACGGTAGGCATCAACGGCGCCCTAGTGGTCAACGGCAAGGCCATTATCGACAAGCTCAACGCGGGCGACATCGACGGCAACAAAATTGCCGCCCATTCGATTACGGCCAACCATCTGCAGGCGCGTGCGGTGACGGCGGATAAAATCGCGGCCAAAAGCATTACCGGCGACAAAATCGCAGCCAACCAAGAGATTGTTGCGCCGTTAGTGACCGGCGGCATCCTCAGCGGCGCCGTTATTCAAGGCGGAAGCGCGAACTTCGGCAACGGCCAATGTACGATTACGTCAGCCGGCTACCTGACGGCCCAAAATGCCAACATTACCGGCCATATCACGGCCAATTCGGGCGTGTTCCGTGGGCGTATCGAGGCTAACGAAGGCTTTTTTAACGGTACGGTACGGGCGGATAAAATCTTGGGTAATATCATTACTGTAAGAAATTTGAAAGGAGAGACACAAGAGAAAATCTTGCTGGCCGATACCGGCTACCACAGCACCTTCACCAGCATTATTCTTTCCCTACAGGCATGGATTGACCCGCAGCAAGATATGCATAGCTTCCGCCGCTATTTTCTGCCGCTGAATTTCTTGGTGGACGGCAAGCAGCATAAGCAAATTATTCTGCCGATGACCTTCGGCCCACCTTGGAGAGACCGATTGAAGAGTGCCTACGTGGACTTTGCCAACTACGACTACACGTTTACCGGCCAGCGCTTGGAGTTGCAAATCGGGCAAGCCTACGACGACAGGGGTAACCACCATGTGCAATGGTGGTATGCCAATCCACCTGTTTTTAAAAACGGTTCGGTCTGCATTACCCTGCCCAGCCAATCCACCTAACCCGCCCCGCAAGGGGCATTTTTATACCTTAAAAGAAAGGAAATGCCATGTCAAACCAAGAGCAAAAAGACGTGATTGCGCTGAAACTGGAAATCGAAGACGAAACCACCGGCGCGGTGGCGTCGCACCATGTTTTATCCAGCTACACCGTTTATCTGCAGAACAACAGCGTGCATGCCATGTTCGCCACCTACGTCAGCAAACGTGCCTACGAGGCGGGCAAGCAGCCGGTTTCCCACAGCGCCAGCATCCACATTGCTGCCCTGCCGCCGACAAACGAGCCGGTGGCGAAATGGATTTACCGCCATGCCGCCGCACCCGCCGGAGAAGACAATTACCATCCTTCACCGCTGGCTGGCGCCGAACTGGTGTACGCCGATTGATTTCAGGCTACCTGAAAGGGAAACGACATGAAAAAACGACTCTGCAAATGGTGCGAACGCATCGGCCGTGCCTGTATCTGGCCTGTTCGTGCGGCAAACTTTATCGCCGGCCTACTTTTTCTCCCGAAACCTTGGCGGGCGTGGCTGTTCGGCACAGGCACGCGGGCGCTGAAGGTGCTCAACATCGCGATTTTGCTCGGCTGGGCGGCCATGCTGCTGCACGGCGGCTTTGGCAATCTGCCCACTTATGCCGGCTTTTCCAAAGTGCCGATTCCGTGGGCGGTGGCGGCCTTGCTGGTGGTGTCTGCCCTGCTGGCGTGGGCGCTGTATGACGGCAGCCTGCGCGGGCGCATCATCGGCGGGGCGGCCTTAATGCTGGCGGGATTGGTGTGGTTGCTGGTGGGCATCAGCTTTGTGGCGGGCTACCCGCCGCTGCATACGGGGATGGTGGTCTACCCCACGCTTTCGCTGCTGTCGGTGCTGGCGGGCGACCATATGCGCGATACGGCGCGGGCGGAAAAGCTGGCCGCCATGCTGGAGAAGGAAGGTGAATAATGCTGACGGAATTTTGGAGCAATCCGGCGCTGTTGGCGGCGGTGTCGGCCTTATTGGCCTCCGTGCGCGTGGCCATCAACCACCCCGCCCGCAGCCTGTCGGCCAAGCTGTGCGACATCGCGGTGGCGGTGGTTTTGGGCGCGGCGCTGGCCGAGTACGCCACGCCGGCAGAAGCCCCACGCCTCGCCTTGCTGGTCGGCTTGGTGGCCGGCGGGGTGTGCGATTCGGTGCTGGATGCGGTGCGGGCGCTCTCGCCCAAGGCGGCGGGGGTGTTGGTGGACGGCTGGTTGGTTAAGTTTGGGTACAGCCGTAAGCCGAACGAGCCGCCGGACGGCTCTGCGCCGGGTTAGTTTGTAGATTCAGGCAGCCTGAAAAGGCTGCGTTTTAATTCCCCCGCTTCGGCGGGGTTTTTGTTTGGAGAATGGTTGTGAGCGATTTGGAAGCGAAAATCCGGGTAACGGCTGAAAATGCGGCGTCTGCCGGACTATCCAAGGTGGAATCGGATATTCAGAAACTGGAACGAACGGCGCAAAAGACCGGCCAAACCCTAGATGCCGTCAAAGCAAAATACGAGCAACAGGTTCAGGCAGCCTTAAAAGCCGGCGCCAGCGTGGACAGCTTGGCCGGCTCTTTTTTGGGAGCCGATGGCAAACTGCGCGCCGCCGACGGCCGCTTGGTCAAAATTTCCGAAGGAATGGGCAAAGTTTCCGATTCGGCCAAAAAGGCGGCGGCGGAAGTGGAGAACGCATCTGCCCGGATGAACAGCGCGCTGGAGAAAGTGAACGCCGTATTCGGCAAAATCGGCACTATGTTGGCCGGCGTGGGGCTGACAATTGGCGCCGGAGCTTTGTTGCAAACCGCCGATGCCATGGCGGTGCTGAATAACCAAGTCCGCCAGGCAACCGCCAACGAGGCCGAATATGCTGCCGTAAAGAAGGATTTGCTCAATATCTCCAACCGCACCAAGGCGGAGATTGAGGCCACAACAGATTTGTATGTCAAATCCAGCCGCGCGCTGAAGGACTACGGATACAGCCAGCAGCAGATTTTGACCTTTACCGAGGCCACGGCCAACGCCATGACCATCGGCGGCGTGGGTGCACAACAACAGGCCGCCGCCTTGATGCAGCTTTCCCAAGCCTTGGGCAGCGGCGTGTTGCAGGGGGATGAGTTTAAATCCATCGCCGAAGCAGCGCCGATCTTACTCGATACCATTGCCGAATACATGGGCAAATCCCGCGCCGAAATCAAAAAGCTGGGATCGGAAGGCAAGCTGACGGCGGAAGTGGTGTTTGAAGCCATTTCCGGCGCATCGGAAAAGTTTGCCGAGCAGGCGGCCAAAATGCCGCTCACATTCGGCCAAAGCCTGACGATATTGAGCAACAACTGGAAATCGTTTGTTAATGGGATGATGAACGATACGGGCGTGATGAGCGTGATTGCCAATGCCGTCAAAATGCTGGCAGACAATCTGCACATTGTGGTGCCGGCCGTTGCCGCCGTCGCCGCCGGTTTTGCCGCCACCTTTGTACCGGCCATCGCTGCGGCCACCGCCAATATGATTGCCTTCAACGTGGCCTTACTGGCTAATCCCATTGGTCTGTTGGTCACGGCTGTTGTGGGGGCGATCGCCCTGATTGCCACATTTGGCGACGAAGTGGATGTATTGGGCGACGGCTTTACTAATCTGCATGACGTGATTCGCGCAGCGTGGGAGCTGATTACAGAAACCATTAGCGCCGCCGTTGATACTGTCGGCTCGGTAGTGGATGAAATTCAAGAACGATTCAGCGGCGTAACCGATTTTCTAGGCAACGTTGTTGATAAGTGGCTCAGCTTGTTTGAGAGCTACCGGAATTTTGTGCTTGGCATCATTAGTGGTGTCGTGAACGCCATCATCGGCTATTTCGTTACCTGCTACCAAAATGTAACCGCCGCTTGGAACAACGCGCCCCAGTTTTTCAGCAACCTTGGCAACAGCATTGCCAATATCTTCCTATCGGCCATCGAATGGATGGTGAACCGCGCCATCGATAAAATCAACGGCTTGATCGGTTTGGCCAACCAAGCCATCAGCTTCTTTGGCGGTAGCGGGCTTGATCCGATTAAGCACGTCAGCTTTGAACGCCGCAACGATGGCGGCTACGGCGAGCAGGTTAAAAACAACCTGACCCGGGATTATGTTGGCGAAGCCGCTGCTGCTGTCCGCACCCGCGCCCAAGCAAACAAATTGAATGATGCGGCACGGGCGGCCGTTGCCCAAGCGCAAAGCGGTCGCGGCGATGGCGGTAGAAGCGCCCCGGCTGCCGGTGGTGGTGGCGGCCGTGGCAGCCGTGGTGGCGGCAGACAAGAAGACCCGGTAGCCAAATGGGCGGCAGAACTGGCGGCCGACAAACTCGCCTACCAGGAAAAAGAGTTGCTGCAAGGCACGCACGAAAAATGGAGCTTGGCACGGGAGCTTGAGTTTTGGCAGGCCAAATTGAAGCTGGTAGACGCCAACAGCAAAGCCGGTTTAGACATTCGCCGCCGCATTCTTGACCTGCAAAACAAGCTCTACGATGAGCAAGCACGGGCAGCGGAGCAGCGCATTACCGCCGAAGCCAATGCCGCCAAGCATCAAATCGCGCTGGCCGAACAGCAGGCCGACCAGATGCTGGCCACCGAGCGCATCACGCAGTCGCAGCGCTTGGAAATGGATTTGACGTTTGAGCAGCAGCGGTTTGAGATTGCCCGCAACGCCCTGCAGGAACGCCTGACGCTGGCCGAACAAGACCCGGAGCGCAGCCCGGAAAAGTTGGCTCAGCTGCATGAGCAGATGCTGGAGTTGGAGCGCCAATACCAGCTAAAACGCAACCAAATCATTAACGGCAAGGAAAATCAGGACAGAAAAGACAACCCCTCCTTCATGGAAGCATTGCAGGACGGCAAGCAAAACGTTTGGCAGCACGCGCAGGAGCAGATGAGCCAAGCCTTTACCGCCATGCTCAACCGCACGCAGAGCTTCCGGCAGGCCATGGGCAATATGTTCCGCAGCATTGGGCAAAACTTTATCCAAGAGGTTGTAACCAAGCCCCTGATGGCTCAGCTTCGCGGGGCTTTGCAGCAAACCGCCATTTGGAAAATGCTGTTCGGCACCAAATCAACAATGGAAACTGCCGCAGTAGGCGAAACCATCACCAAAAAAGCCATCGAAACCGCAACAGTGGTTAAGTTGGAGGCCAAAAAGGCCGCAGCAGGCGGCGCAGCATCGCAAGCTGGTATCCCCTACGTCGGCCCCATGTTGGCCGTAGCGGCAATGGGCACCATGATGGCTGCTGTAATGGGCTTGATTGGCGGTGGCGGCGGCGGCAGCACATCCACCACAACCACCCGCATCCCTTCCGCTGCCGGCGGCTGGGATATTCCGGCCGGCATCAATCCGCTTACCCAATTGCACGAGCGCGAAATGGTGCTGCCCGCCGAACACGCCGACACTATTCGCAGCATGGCCGGCAACGGAGGCGGTGGTGGCGAAACCATCGTCATCAACGCCACCGGCGGCGACTGGATACATAAGCGGGATTTGGCGAAACTGCTGCGTGCGATGAAGCGGGATTTCCGCTTTGCTTGAGTAAGACGGGCTACCTTTCAGGTAGCCTGCTCTTGCTTTGGGTGTTAAGTTTGGTTATTCTCCCGCTTGCTTATTTTAACAATATAAGGGCGAGTGATGGCATGGAGTTTTCGGCGCCGAGTGAAAGTTATTCCTGGCGTTTATTTAAATATTAGCAAAAGCGGATTTTCGACTTCAGTTGGCATAAAAGGAGCAAGTCTTACTTTCAAAAAAGATGGAGTTTATGCAAACGTAGGGATTCCTGGCACTGGGATTTCTAGCCGACAAAAGATCAGCTCCAAAGTAAGAATAAAGAATAAGAGCCAGACTCATTTTAACCAGAAAAATGAAAATAATTTAAATGGATATGAATGCCAAACAGGAGAAGTTTCACCATTTGATAATATTTTCAGCTCTGAAGTTAGTAAAATAACCAGTCAAGATATGATGGCTGTGAAGAAAGCTATTATCGATGCTAGAGAGCAAAAAGAGAATTTGAAGAAAGATTTAGATAAGATTTCTTTAGATTTAAGATACTCAAAAATTAAATTAATTTTAAGCTACCTTTCTCTTGTTGGTTTTTTTGGAGTCTCTAATTCTATTAAAAAGGATATAGATAATCAGAATAATGCCATTCAACAAATAAAAGATTTTATTGAAAAAAGCACAATTAATTTAAAATTAAATCTAGATGAAAATCTAAAAAAATTATGTGATGATTTATACCATAGTTTTGAGAAATTAAAATCATCTCATAAGATATGGGATGTTACTTCAGAATATAATATTGATAGGGTTGAAGAAAGGTCTGCTGCATCTACTACAATTACGCGAAGAGAGGTTGATTTTAAATTTAGCAAAATAGAAGAAGTTAGTCAGAATTTAAATGCTATTCATTTAAAAAATGCTAATGGTGGAGACTTATATTTTTTCCCGTGCTTTATAGTTATGTTATCTAAAAATAATGACTTTGCAATTATGGGTTTTCATGAAGTTGATATTTCATTTTATCCTGTAAAATTTATTGAAACTGAAAATATTCCTAATGATGCAGAGCAAATAGATTCTACATGGGCGAAAGTAAATAAAAATGGAACTCCAGATAAAAGATTTAAGGATAACTATCAGATTCCAATAATGAGGTATGCTGAATTTAGATTCCAAACAAAAACAGGGTTGAATGAGGCATATATGTTAAGCAACTACAAAGATGCAGAATCTTTTTACAATTCCCTTCGTAGATACCAGTCAGAACTGCCGAGATTTAAATAATTTATAATGTCTGAAATTTTATATAGAGTATTGGATTTTGCTAATATGAAAAAATTATTATTACTCATCTTTTTTTTACCCAATTTTAGCCTTTTCAGATGTTAATGATGCTCTATATAGCATTAAACATGGAAGAATTGGTGTAGGCTTAAATGAGCTAAATAGATTAGCCGAATTGGACGACCAAAATGCAATTCATACTTTAGCATCTTTGTATGTTACTGGGGAGTATTTGACTCAAGATTATGCAAAATCATTACAGATTTTGTCGGATGCTAAAAGTGAAGAAGCAATTTTTTTACGTGCCAGCATTTATTATAAAGATTGGGAAGGACGGAATTTAGATAGAGCAAAAGATGAATTTGAATATCTAGCTAATAGATACGCAAATTCAGATGCTATGTTATTTTTGGGTTTTATATATCAAGATGATAATTATCAATTTAAGGATATTAATACTGCTAATCAATGGTTTGAAGAATCTTCAAGAAAAGGTAATAGCACTGCTAAATTAATGCTATCTTTAAATTATATCAATGGAGTCGGAGTTATTAGAAATCATGAAAAAGCATATTTACTGGCTAGAGACTGTGCATTCCCAAATAACTTAGACTGTTACACAGCTATGGGAGTGATATTACTAAATGGGGAGTATAAGAACAGAATTGATTTAGGAGTAACTATTTTAATGGATGCAAAAAATAGAGGAGATGAGCTAGCTGGACGAACCCTTGAAGCTGCTAAAAATGATCCGTCTCTTGCTCATAATTTTCGGAATAATTCTGTTATGTCTCAAATTAGAAGAAATGTACGAAGACTAGGAAGAGAGGAGCTTTCAACAGTTTTATTAATAATAGATTCAAGTTTAAATAACTGAATTCATATAAAAAATAAAAATCTTTAAAGAAAAGCCCTGCTTATTTGCAGGGCTTTTTGTGCTTGCCAAGCTATCGGTTTGTTTGTATGATGTCCGCACTACTAAATCTCATAGCGGATATCCGCCCCGTCAGCGCGCCTTTTTTGTGCCTGTTGGTTTCATGTCTCTCTCCTTGTGGAACAACACCCAGCACAAGACGCCAAGTTTCCTATGGCGGGTTGATAGCCGTAAATACAACACCCTTCGGGGGAATAGCGGCAGCCGTCTATGAGCGGTAGTTGAGACCCGCCCACCTCATTTTGTGGGCTTCTACTAACTAAATCTCATAGGAGTTCATCATGAACGCTCAATCTTTCTTCGTTCCTGTGTTTTCAGGTAGTCTCAACACCCGCCCTGAACTGCTTTGCAATGCCCGCGATTTGCACAAAGTGCTGCAAGTCGGCCGCAAGTTTGCCACTTGGATTGTAGAACGAATTAAAGAGTATGGTTTTATTGAGAATCAGGACTTTACGATTATTTCCCAAAACGGGGAAAAAATAGGAAGAGGCCGTCCAACCACCGACTACCACCTGACCCTTGATATGGCAAAAGAGCTGGCGATGGTGGAGAAAACCGAAGTCGGCCGCCAGGTGCGCCGCTACTTTATCCAATGCGAGCAAGAGCGATACGGTAACCTGAATCGTCAGGCACAAATCGCCCACACCATCAGCGCGGAAGAAGCCGAGCGCATCAGCCAGAAGGTATTGGAGCGCTGCGGCCGCACCGGTGAAAGCTGGCAGAAAGTGTATCGCGGCCTGCATGAATATTTGGGCGTGGACAGCTACCACCATATTCCGGCCAGTATGTTTGCCACCGCCATGCGCTATCTGGACAGCCTGCCGCAAGCGCCGGAGTTGTTCAGGCAGCCTGAAGCGCCGAAAGGTATCGCGATAACGGAAGAGCAGCTATACCAACTCTCCACCCTTACCCGCTACGCCCGACAGATGAGCGAGCTATACCACCACCTTTATCCCGCCCTGAACCGCTTGGGCAGCGCCTACACCGGCGAAGCGGGAAGCTGGGCGGAAGTGCCGCACTACTGGATAGGCAAAATGCAAGACTTCCTGCACCAAGCCTATCCCCAAATGCACAATCCCAAACACATCGAAGGCGTCAAAGCCAACTTCGCCATGATGGCCTAACCCCCTTTTTAGGTAGCCCCGTGAACCCCACGGGGCTTTTTTCTTGCCTGCCGTTTGGCGGGCTTTTTTATGCTGCCTCCGGGCGGCTTTTCTTTTGGAGAACGCAATGATAGTAAATGCAGCAGAGAAGTTGAAGCAGGGAGATGTCGTCAGCGGTTTGACGGGGTTGAAAGACTGCGCCAGCGGTCGTTGTTTAAATGTCCGCTTGGATGGCAAAGGGGTGGCTCCTCCTGGATGGCAGTCGGTTTGCGAGCCGCCGAAGAGGAATGGGTACTATGTTGCCTATCAAGTTTCTGTTAGTTATTGGCCGTTTGGTCATGAGTTTGTAAAGTCAGCATCAGGGACCACTAAAACGGTAGAAGAAGCCATTAGTATTATTAAAGGCACTATTGGTTTTGAGTACGACAAAAATGGAGACAGCTTTCCTAATAATAGTGATGAAACGGCAGGCTTAGGTCAGGAATTATCTTTTGGAAAAGAACTATCAGATTTAATTGCTGCCAATTCTAAAAGCGGTTTTGTATATGGTTCTAGAACAAAGTCTTGGCGTAGTATGGAGAAGATGGATGTTTTGCGTACTCGATACGGTTCAGATGCAGGAGGATTCAAATTTACAGTAAAAGTAGCCTCAATTTATATTCACAAATCATCTTGTAGAGATAGAGATAAGGATATTTGCAAAGAAGACTGGCCGATTCGCACTTGCTCCGAAATTCTCTACCACCGGCAAACAGGCATTTTCAAACCGGCTTGTGCCAAACATGATCCTCACCTGCCCGAGCATCTCAAACGTGATCGGGAATGCCTGAGTTTGTGTGACCAAGACGGTAACCGCGTCTTCATCCGTCATGCAACCAAGGGGCTGGAAATTTGGCAGGATAAGTACCGCCAAGGAGCATTGGTTGATCCGGCTACGCTGAAAGTTAAAGCTGTCGGACGGGAAAAACCGACTGTATCCGAATTGGCCTTGCGTTTGCATAACGCGGCTTTACAGGCTGTAAATCAAATCCGTGTCGGCCAAGAGATTAACCTCAGTGCCAACCAAGCGGTTAACGTTCGGGCTGGCAGTGGCATCAGAATTGCCAGCCAAACGGAAAAAGGTGCGGTTCTACTGGGGGAAAGAATCGGTAGAACGGCCTTGAAAGTGGTTGGCATATGTGAAGAGAAGGAAATTGCTTTTGATGTGCAGCCTAGTTTGAAAGATGAATTTGTCGAGCATTTGTGGCGTGCCATGGAAAAATACGGTATCCGTCAAGAAAATGACGTTGCGGCATTTTTAGGCAATGTGGATCACGAATCTTTAGGCGGCAAACAACTGAGCGAAGCAACCAAATATTCGTTTAGAGGTTGGCAGAACTTGGCTCCGAATGTGCCGAATATCCGCCGTTGGCTGGCAAGACATGGCCGCAATGCGGAAGCTGAATTTGCCAAACTGTCGGCTGAAGACAAATTCAATATCATGTACGCGGGTAAAAACGGCAATACTCAAGCAAATGACGGCTGGACATTTCGCGGACGCGGGGGTATTCAGTTAACGGGGCGGGCAATCTATCAGGCATTTGCGGACTACAGCAAACGGCAAGACATTATGAGCAACCCTGATATCGTAGCAAACGATCCGCAACTGGCGGCTGAATCATCTGCTTGGTTTTGGAAAATCTATAAACCACAAGCAAGTGAACGGGCGATTCGTGGAGATTTTCCGGGAGCGCGCAAAGCCGTCAACGGCTCTCTGAAAGGATGGGATGACGTGAATGCCAAGACTTCAGGCTACCTGAATAGAAAGGGCGCTCTCATGCCGAAGTAAAACACTTATGGATCATGTTTGAATACACAGCCGCAGCTAGTCTGCGGCTTTTTTATTGGAGATCGGAAATGACACAAATCACAGAGCATTTCAGCCTGCGGGAACTGACCCGCAGCGAGACCGGCCGCCGCTTGGGGCTAAAAAACGAGCCGAACGCGCAAGAGCTGGCCAACATCAAAAAGACGGCCGAGCGCTTGGAAAAAATCCGCGCTTGGCTGGGCGAGAAATACGGGCGGGAGGTGGGCATTTATGTGTCGTCCTGCTTCCGCAGCGAGGCGGTGAACCGTGCCGTCGGCGGGGCGAAAACATCGGCACACCGCTACGGTTCGGCGGCCGACATTGACGCTACCGGCCTGAGCAGCGGGCAGCTGGCACGCGACATCATCGCCATGCGCGACGCGGGCTTGATTACTTTCGATCAGCTCATTTTGGAGTTTCCGGAGCGCGGCGATGGCGCGTGGGTGCATTTCGGCTGCCGCCACCACTCGGCGGAGCGCAACCAAATCCTGACGGCCACCAAGCGCGGCGGCGGCAAAACGCGCTATCTGGCGGGGTTGCACCCGTAAAGCGAAACGCCGCAGAGGCGGGAATCTCTGCGGCGTTTCTGTTCAACCTAAGTTGAAAGCGAAAGGTAAATCAATCTAAGGGAGGACAAAGATTGAATACAAAAGATATTAAACCAGTTTCGGTTGAGTGTAAAGCGAGTTTGGATATGAATATTCAGGCGAGAACCAATACGCAAGGGGCAAATGATGCCCTGCGCATTTTTGCGGGCGAAGTGGGCAAGGGTTTTAAAGGCTTGCTGTGGGCTTTGGGTTTTACGGCCGCCTGCTTCGGTTTGTCATTGTTGAAGTGGTGGTAGGAGGGCATGAAATTGGAAATTTACGCCAGCCCGTTTGTACGGGCGTGTATCGGAATCGCTATTCTGCTGGTGGCCTTGGGCTTGTTGGCGCTGATGGCAACGCCGTTGGTGGGAGCGTTGAAATAGCGGCAGCCCAAACCCCGCCGAATCGCGGGGACGCGGCGGGTGGGGCTACCTGAAAGGGAGGTTAGGACATTAGGGCGAAGTTGGCTTTGACGCCTTCGATGTGTTTGGGATTGTGCATTTGGGGATAGGCTTGGTGCAGGAAGTCTTGCATTTTGCCGATCCAGTAGTGCGGCACTTCCGCCCAGCTTCCGACTTCGCCGGAATAGGCGCTGCCGAGACGGCGCAGGGCGGGATAGAGGTGGTGGTATAGCTCGCTCATCTGCCGGGCGTAGCGGGTCAATGTGGAGAGTTGGTATAGCTGCTCTTCCGTTATCAGGATGCCTTGCGGCTGCCTGAATAATTCGGGCGCGTCGGGGAGGCTGTCTAAAAACTGCATGGCGGCCTGAAATTGGGAGACGCTGATTTGTTCGTAGCTGGGCACGCCGATAAAGCGGTGCAGTTTGGCATACACGGCCTGCGAGGTTTCGCCGGTGCGCGCGCAGCGCTCTTTGACGGCGGCGCGGATTTGTTCGCGTTCCCATTCGCTCAGCCAGCGGTCAAGGTGCAATTCGTAGCGGCCGGTCTGGCGGATGGTGGGCAGCACCTCTTCCATCACCCACTCTTCAAACGCTTCGGCTTCGGGCTTGCGTGATTTGATAATCAGGCGGTACAGGTTCGGCTCGTTGATGTAGGTCATTTCCTGTGATTTTCTGGCCTTGGATGTGGCGTCGCGATTCGCTACACCACATTCAGATGAGGTGTAACGTTTCGTTACATCACATTCAGCAAGGGTGTCACGTTTCGTTACACCCTTGGGGCGGCAGTGTTTGGCAATGGCGTCGCGGGAATTTGAGTAGCCGAGAATGGCGCAGACATCGTTGGCGAGAAACCAGTATTCGCCTTTCTCATCGGCGAAGGTGCGCACGTTGGCAGATTGGTTGAATTGGAAAACGTTTTGAGAAACAGCGTTCATGA
This sequence comes from Eikenella sp., assembly GCA_030528345.1. Classification (GTDB taxonomy): domain Bacteria; phylum Pseudomonadota; class Gammaproteobacteria; order Burkholderiales; family Neisseriaceae; genus Eikenella. The sequence goes on along the minus strand of JAUMZB010000008.1, from coordinate 27,202 downwards.
TGAACCTCACTTAATTTAGGATTTGAAGACCGCCGGAAATGGGGCGGAGGATGTCCTACGCTAAGTGAAGCGCCGGGTCGTTGCCGATACCCGCATCCCCCGTTGAAACTGGGAATCTTGCCACAGGAGAGAGAGCGGGCAGGATTGGGGAATTTGAGATACGAAAAAACGCGCAACAGGCGCGGTACTGCACTTAAGTAGGAAACTGAATCATACCCCAAAAGGAAAATTTTGTACAACAAAGAAAGGAAAAATATGCTGATACCCAAATGGTTTTGGCCGGCTGTGGGCGCAACCGCCGCCTGCGCCGTGATGGCCGCCGGGCTGATACACGGCCAGCAACAATATCGCTCAGGCTACCTGAAAGCGAAGCAGGAAATTGCCGTGTCACTGGCCGAGCAGGCGCAGAAACAAATGGAAGCGGCCATGTCGGCCAGCAAAGATTATCAGGCTGCCCGCGCGGCGGCGGAACAGAAAGAGAAGGTGCGCTATGTGGAAGTTCAGAAAATTGTGGAACGGCCTGTCTATATTGGCGATTGCTTGGACGATGACGGCTTGTCAGTCATCAACGCCGCCATTGCCGACGGCAACCCAGCCGCCCGCTGATTTGGCGCAGCCCTGCGCGCCATTGCCGGAACTGCAGGGCAGGGCGGGGAAGCAGATATTGCCGTGGGCGGTGGCGGTGGTACACCAGTACAATGACTGCCGGCGGCGGCATCAGGGATTGATTGAGGCGTGGCCGCGCTAATCGAGCATTTGCGCGATGTCGGCCATGTCCGGGCGGTAGTACACGTTGAGCAGTATCCGCAGGTCGCGGTGGCCGCTGATTTTAGCCAGCACTTCCACGGGTACTTTTTTTGACAAGCGCGTGAGGGCTTCGCGGCGGGTGTCGTGAAAATGCAGGTCTTGGATGCCGCAGTTGTCGCGCGCCCGCCTGAACAGGACGTCCAGACTTTTTGCGTCCAGATTAAAGACCCATACCGGGTCAACATCACGCAGCTTCTCGATTAACGCTATCGCCCGACTTGATAGCGGTACGTCCCGGCTGTCGCCGTTTTTGGTTATCGGCAGATGTGCCAGGCGGCGGGATAAGTCGATGTCTGCCCATTTTAAGCCGCAGATTTCGCCTGCCCGCATGGCGGTTTCGATGGCAAACAGCATGGCGATGGCCACACGTTGCACGGCCAATATCGGCTTGGCCTCCGGCTGATAAAGCAGGGCGTCGCAGATGTCGGCAATTTCCTGCTCGGTTGGGCGGCGGGTGCGGGCTTTGCCTTTTTTCGGTTTGCTGATTTTGCGAACGGGGTTTTCGCGCAGCAAACCCCATTCCTTCAGGGCGTGTTCACAGATGGCGGACAAAGTGGACAATTCCCGCCCGACGCTGGAGGGGGAGACTTCCTGCAATCTTTGGTCGCGCCAGTCGGCGAAGTCTTGCGCCCGTAGGTCGGCAAGCTGCACATTGGCCAGCGGGGTGTGCAATATCCGCCCGATGCGGTACGATTCTTCCCGTGCGCCGCGCTTGGACGGTGTAACTTCTTTCAGGTAGCGTTGGGCGATGTCGGCGAATACGGTATTGCGCGGGACGTTGCCGTGGATGCCGTCCATAATCTGCGATTCCACCCGTGCCGCCCACGCTTTGGCGTCGGAAGCCCGCTCGAATGTGGCCGAACGGGAAACGCCTTTCATGCGGATTTGTACGCGCCATTTACCGCCTCGCTGGATGATGGTTGCCATGTCTTTTTTGGTGCAATTTTGGTGCACTCATAATAGGACAAAAGGTGTTAATGTGGGGCAACATGGTTTAATGATGCCTTATATCACGTTGATACATAGGTTAATATAGTTTAATAGCGGCGCAAGCAGATGCGATATAGGACATAGCAGGATGCGCTCCGTCCGCACCACATCCAGAAAACAGCCCCTTTTTCGGGCTGTTTTTTGACGTTTAAGGCCGTCTAATGCAATCTGCCAAGATTCAGACGCTGGCGGCTGATACTTTGATGCGGCAATGACGGCATCGATTTCGGCGGCATCCGGTAAGGTGTTTTTTGTGCGAGACATGGATTACACCTCAAGCGGCGAACAAATCGACTTGGTACAGGCACAGGTTTAAATCGGCCTCGTCATAAAACGGCACGTCCGGATCGTGGGCAATGCGTTCGGCTTTGTTGCGGCGAAGTTTTGGGCGAATTTGGCGGTAGAACCGACATCATCGAAAGAGAAGGTATCCACGCAGGCGCTATGCTGTTGGCTGAGTGAGACGAAGATGTACATGAGCGAACCCTGAAAAGCCAAGGTTGCGCATGGATAAATTTGATTGTCGTATTGGTACACGGGCAGCCCCTTTCACTTGGCATTAAAAAATCCCGTTTCCAAAATCTTGAACTTATCAAGACCCTGAAAACGGGTTGCAATATATAAGGTCTTAGGCTGCCTGAAGAAAGACCGATACGCGAAACGGGCTGAATAAACATTCGGGGCGGTAAAACAGATGTCACCCTTATCAGACAAGGATTGCGTCGGTTTTACCGCCCCGCATATCGCTTAAGCTTTTCTTGCTGATGGCTGCAAGGTGCCTTTAAATTTTCAAAATCCGTTCGCCCCTGCCGATGCCGGCGGCACCGGTGCGTACGGTTTCCAGAATCAGGCCTTTGCTGACGGTTTCGAGGAAACTGTCCAGTTTGCTGCTGGTACCGGTGACTTCGATGGTATAGGTTTTGTCGGTCACGTCCACCACGCGGCCGCGGTAGATTTCGGTGAGACGCAACATTTCGTCGCGGTCTTTGCCCACGGCGCGTATTTTCACCAGCATCAATTCGCGCTCGACAAAACGGCTGTCATTCAGATCGATGACTTTCACCACTTCAATCAGTTTGTTCAGCTGTTTGGTGATCTGTTCCAGTACCGCCTCATCGCCGCGGGTGACGATGGTCATGCGCGACAGGGTCGGGTCTTCGGTGGCGGCGACGGAGAGGGAGTCGATGTTGTAATCGCGGGCGGAAAACAGGCCGACGACACGGCTCATCGCACCCGATTCGTTTTCCATCAGGACGGATAAAATATGTCTCATGGTACGCTCCTTGTGTCGTAATCGCGGTCGTTCACATCGTTTACATCGCTGTCGGCCTTGCTTTCACGCATATGCGGGGGCAAGACCATTTCGTCCAGGCCTTTGCCGTTGCCCACCATGGGGAAGACGTTTTGGGTGCGGTCGGTGATGAAGTCCATAAACACCAAGCGGTCTTTCATGGCCAGCGCTTCCTTGAGCGCCCCTTCCACATCGGACGGCTTCTCGATGCGCATGCCGATGTGGCCGTAGGCTTCCGCCAATTTCACGAAGTCGGGCAGCGAATCCATATAGGATTCGGAATAGCGGTCGGAATAATAGAACTCCTGCCACTGGCGGACCATGCCCAAATAGCCGTTGTTCAGGTTGACCACTTTCACCGGCAGGCGGTATTGGTAGCAGGTGGAAAGCTCTTGGATATTCATTTGAATCGAGCCTTCGCCGGTGATGCAGCACACGTCTTTGCCCGGATCGGCCAGGTAGGCACCCATCGCGTAGGGCAGGCCGACGCCCATGGTGCCCAAGCCGCCGGAGTTCAGCCATTGGCGCGGACGCTCGAACGGGTAGTATTGGGCGGCGAACATCTGGTGCTGGCCGACGTCAGATGTGATGATGGCATCGTTGTTGGTGAGGCGGGCGAGGGTTTGCACCACTTGCTGCGGCAGAATCACATCGCTTTTTTCTTCAAACCACAGGCAGTTGCGGGCGCGCCAGGCTTCAATGGTGTGCCACCATTTTTCCAAAGCGGCGGGGCTGAGCGCTAATTCCTGTTTTTTCCACAAACCGATGATGTCGCGCAAGACGTTTTTCACGTCGCCCACAATCGGCACGTCCACTTTCACGCGCTTGGCGATGCTGGAAGGGTCGATATCGATGTGGATGATTTTCTTCGGCGCAGCGGCGAATTTGGCCGGCACGGAAATCACGCGGTCGTCAAAACGCGCGCCCACGGCCAGCACCACGTCGGCCTGCTGCATGGCCAGATTGGCTTCATATACGCCGTGCATGCCCAACATGCCGACAAACTGGCGGTCGGAAGAGGGGTAGGCGCCCAAGCCCATCAGGGTGCCGGTACACGGCGCGCCGGTGAGTTTCACCAACTCGGTCAGTTCGGGAGCGGCATTGCCCAGCACTACGCCGCCGCCGAAATAAATCAGCGGCCGTTTGGCGGCAGCCAAAACCTGCACCGCTTTTTTGATTTGGCCGGTATGGCCTTGGGTAACCGGCTGGTAGGAGCGGATGAAAATGTCTTCTTGCGGATAGCTGAATTTCGCCATCGCCTGAGTGATGTCTTTCGGGATGTCGATCACCACCGGGCCGGGGCGGCCGGTTTGGGCGATTTGGAAGGCTTTCTTAACGGTTTCGGCCAATTCGCCCACGCTGGTGACCAGGAAATTGTGCTTTACGCAGGGGCGGGTAATGCCGACCATGTCCACTTCCTGGAAGGCATCGGAGCCGATGGCGGGCGTGCCCACCTGGCCGGAAATCACCACAATCGGAATCGAATCGGAATAAGCGGTGGCAATGCCGGTAACCGCATTGGTGGCACCGGGGCCGGAAGTGACCAATGCCACGCCGACGCGGCCGCTGGTACGGGCATAAGCATCGGCCGCGTGTATCGCCGCCTGCTCGTGCCGCACCAGAATGTGTTTGAATTTATTGAGTTGGAACAATGCGTCGTAGATTTCCAGCACGGCGCCGCCGGGATAGCCGAATACATATTCCACGCCTTCGGCTTTGAGACTCTGCACCAGTATTTGTGCACCTGATAATTGCATAATGACCTCTTCTGTGTCGCACGTCTCCCGATAGGCGGCGGCAGCCCCACCCCAGCACGGTAATGCTCTGATTGCCGCCGCACGGTTTCGGGTACGCAGGGCGGCAATGGCCGGTAGCAATCTGTCCGCCGCATCAATCAAGCGAGATGCAGGGCTTGTGTTAAAAAAGGAAAAGGCAAGATACCGCAGCGCAGCATAAAAAACAAGGGGGCGAACCGAAAAAGCCGCTGCCAAACAGGCTACCTGAACGGGTTTCAGGCAGCCTGTCCGAGCAGGGCGGAAATCAGAGCCCCAGCTCGCCCCACATCGCGTCCACCGCAGCCACGGTGGCCGGGTCGCGCTCAATCACGCGCCCCCATTCGCGTTCGGTTTCGCCCGGCCATTTATTGGTGGCGTCCAAGCCCATTTTGCCGCCCAAGCCGGAAACCGGGCTGGCGAAGTCGAGATAGTCAATCGGCGTGTTTTCCACCAACACTGTGTCGCGCACGGGGTCCATGCGGGTGGTGATGGCCCAAATCACCTCTTTCCAGTCGCGGCAGTCCACATCGTCGTCCACCACCACAATGAATTTGGTGTACATAAACTGGCGCAGAAAACTCCAGCAGCCCATCATCACCCGCTTGGCGTGCCCCGCATACTGCTTTTTGATGCTGACCACCGCTATGCGGTAAGAGCAGCCTTCGGGCGGCAGGTAAAAATCCACGATTTCGGGAAACTGTTTTTGCAACAGCGGCACAAACACTTCGTTTAAGGCCACGCCCAAAACCGCAGGTTCATCGGGCGGTTTGCCGGTGTAGGTGCTGTGGTAAATCGGGTTTTCGCGCATGGTGATGCGCTCCACCGTCAACACCGGAAACCAATCCTGCTCGTTGTAATAGCCGGTGTGGTCGCCGTACGGGCCTTCCAGCGCGGTCTCGTCGGGATGGATCACGCCTTCGAGCACAATTTCCGCCCGCGCCGGCACTTGCAAATCGCTGCCGATACATTGCACCAACTCGGTACGCGAGCCGCGTAACAAACCGGCAAACTGGTATTCGCTCAAGGTGTCGGGCACCGGCGTTACCGCGCCCAATATGGTAGCCGGATCACAGCCCAGCACCACCGCCACCGGATACGGCACGCCCGGGCGGGCTTTTTTGTGCGCCTGAAAATCCAAGGCCCCGCCGCGGTGCGCCAGCCAGCGCATAATCAGCTTGTTTCTGCCAATCAGCTGCTGGCGGTAAATGCCCAGATTCTGGCGTTTTTTATGCGGCCCGCGGGTAACGGTCAGCCCCCAAGTGACCAGCGGCGCCACATCTTCCGGCCAGCAATGCTGAATCGGCAGTTGGTTTAAATCGACATCGCCGCCTTCGAGCACGATTTCCTGGCACGGCGCTTTTTTCACCACCTGCGGCGCCATGCTCCAAATGTCTTTCAGCAACGGCAGCTTGGAAAAGGCGTCTTTAATGCCTTTGGGCGGTTCCGGCTCTTTCAGATAGGCCAGGGTTTGGCCGATTTCGCGCAGCTTGGCCACGCTGTCGGCGCCCATGCCCCACGCCACCCGCTCGGGCGTGCCGAACAGATTGGCCAACACGGGAAAATCATAGCGCGAACCGTCTTGCCGCACCGGCTGCTCGAACAGCAAGGCCGGGCCTTCGGCGCGCAACACGCGGTCGGCGATTTCGGTCATTTGCAAATGTGGCGACACCGGGCGGGCAATGCGTTTGAGTTTGCCTTCGCGCTCGAGGGCGGCGATAAAGTCTCTGAGGTCTCGGTATTTCATGGGTCTTGGCGAAAAGGGCTACCTGAACAGGCAGACATCAGGCAGCGGGTGGAAAATCAGGAAAGCGGCTTGGCGGCGCATCGGCGTTGCAGCGCCAAAGTGAGCACGCCGCCGCAAATCAGCGCAATCCCCAGCCATTCCTGCGCGCCGGGGCGTTCTGGAAACAGTTTATTGTGAACCGGCAAATAGCCGTCGGGCAGTTTGTTGCGGTAAATAGGTGTCGCCATGGCGGGAAATATTGAGTGGGTGGCGATGTCACCAAATCCGAATCGCTTCTTCCATTGCGCCGATAGGCAGTTCGTCCGCTTTGCTTTGCCAAATAGATAAGCCGTGCTGCAAGCCTTCCGGATGGAAGTCGTCTCTGCATACCGTTGTCGGCAGCAAGCAATAAGCGGGATGGCGCGGCGAAAGTGCATGGTGGTTTTTCCTTTCAGGTAGCCTGCTGTCCGGCAGCATCAGCGGGGCGTGCAGGATTGCCAATGGCGGCGTGCGGTTTGCAGTTCGCGCGCGTATTCCTCCCGAAAGACAGAGCCGGGGCGGTTGGCGTCTTTAACATCCTCGATTTCGGCCTGCCAAGGCTGCAAAACCCGGCGGCAGGCGGCTTGATTGCCGGTCTTTTGATAGGCTGCCGCCAAATCGTTGAGGGCGCGCATTTGGGTCAGCGCGTGAACCAGACGGCCGCATTGCTGCAACCAAGCGTTTCTGAGGCGAATGGCTTCGTCAAAGCGACCGGCAAGGTAGGCTACCTGAAAACGCTGCGCGGTTTGCTGCTCGGCGCTGTGCCGGCAAGCGGACGGCAGGCGCTGATAATTGCCCTCCATTCGCACATTGTGGCCGCAGTATGCGCGGCAGGCCGGACGGCTGCCCTCCGGAATGCTTACCGCCACGCCTTGGGCATGAAAGGCAAAGACGACCCGGCAACCCCGGCCGTCTTCATAAACATGCTGCCGCCCCTGCCCTTGAAAGTGACCGTTCAGTTTGCACACATTGCCGCTGCGGTTGACGCTGTCCAATTCGAAATGGTTTTTTTGCATGTTCAGCATCTGTTCGGTCCAAGGGTCGGGTAGCGCGCGGTATTCCTGCGCCCATGCGGATGCGGCGGCGCAGCAGGCGGCGATCAGGCAAAAGGTTTGTCGTGTGGTCTGCATTTGAGGTTTCCGGTTGCCGAATGATTGAATGGCGGAAGGTCGTTCTGCGGGCAGAAGTAAGCGCACGACAGAGCAGCCAAGCTGCCCGGTATACATAGGGCGCAATATTTTAGCTCCACTTCACACCCACTTAAAAATACCGCAAAATGCCTGCTCACCCAACAAGGAGAAGAAGATGAACGCCATGCCGAAAACCGCATACTGTTTGGCCGTTGCTTTGGCTGCCGCCCCGGCGCTGGCCGACTCTGCCCAAGCATACCAAGTCAAAGACCCCTATCAACAGCAGCACTTGGAAATTAGGGGCGACCGTTTCGAGCTCAACACCGTCGGCGCCAACAGCAACCTTTGTGAAATTAACGGCCGCTTCCACAGGCAGGGCAACCGGGCGGTTTTCAAAGACGGCGAGGGTTGTGAAGTCCGTTTCCGCTTTGAACGCGACCGCGTGACGGTGGACACCCCCACCGAAGCCGCCGCCACCGCCTGCCGCCACCATTATTGCGGCCATAACGTGGTGTTTACCGGCGAGTACAGCCGCCTGCCCGCTGCCTGCACCGAACAAGGCGTGAAAAACAGCGAACAGCGCTTTCAGGTAGCCTACCTTGCCGGCCGCTTTGCCGAAGCGGCTCGGATTCGGCAACACAGCCTGAACCGCTGCGAAGACTTTATGTGGTTCATCGACCGGATGAGCGCCCGCAATAATTTGGCGGCGGCCCACAAAAACGCCGGCGACAAAGCCGCCTGCCGCCGCGCCTTGGCACCCTTCGTTTCCGAGCACACGCAAGGCTCTGCTATCGAATTCAATCTCTCCACCGTTTGGCGTGAAGATTTCGATCGCCAACTGCAAGCGGCGAAATCCAATTGGCAGCAGTGCCAACCTTAAGGTGCGGTATCAGAAAACTTGCGAAGCGGTTTTTCAGTATGCGGTTCCTTATGCCTGCCACGGGTTGTGCTGAGGCAGCCTATTTTCTGTGCAGCATGCTCTGTACTTCGGCAAATTCGCCGGCCAGCAGGCGGGGCATGACTTCGGCGGATTTGTGTACGGCTTGGTCGATGAGTTCGCGTTCGTCCGCCCGCGGCTTTTTCAACACGTAGTGCACCACTTCGTTGCGCTCGCCCGGGTGGCCGATGCCGAGGCGCAAACGGTAAAAGTCGGCAGTGCCCAGTTTGGCCTGAATGTCTTTGAGGCCGTTGTGGCCGCCGTTGCCGCCGCCCTGTTTGAATTTGATGCGTCCGGGTGCAATGTCCAATTCGTCATGCACCACCAGAATTTCCTGCGGCGCAATCTTATAAAACTGAGCCAAGGCCTGCACCGCCTGACCGGAACGGTTCATATAGGTATTGGGTTTCAGCAGCCACACATCGCCGCCGGGCAAAGCCGCCCGCGCCACTTGGCCAAAAAATTTTTTCTCCTCATGCAGCGCCACCCGCCAGCGCCAGGCCAGCTCGTCCACCAGCCAAAAGCCGGCGTTGTGGCGGGTGTCGGCGTATTCCGGGCCGGGATTGCCGAGCCCCGCCACTAATTTGATCACATTCATACATCAACCATTATTGTTCGAAACGGCGGCCATACCGCAAGCCGCCCCATACTGCGGCCAATATGGCCGCACAGGTGAGCAGAGACCACCACGGGAACGGCACGCCCAAGAACTTTTCTACGGTGCCGCATTGCCCGAAACCGCGAATTAGCGGTTCGTACCAATCAAACAAAGGTGCGTTTTGCAGGCGGAAGGTCCACGGCGCGCCGCAGGAAGGTTGGCGTGCCGGCGGCAGACTTTGCAGGTGCAGTTGCCGGACTGCCGTCCAAGCCGCCCAGACGGCCGGGATGCTGGTGCCGGCGGCAGCGGTGAGGCGGGCCCATATGCGATGCTGGGGCAGCCAGGCCAGAACGAAAGCCGTCAGACCGGCAAATAAAATGCCCATGCGCTGGACGATGCACATGACGCAGGGATCGAAACCGAATCCGTACTGCATCCACAGGGAAAAAGCCGTACAAACGGCAGCCAAAGCCGCCACAAACAGTAAAATTTTCCGGTACACCATCATGCGTGCCGCTCCTTTCAGGTAGCCTGAATTGTAAACCGAGGCGGGGAAATGCGAAACTTTAAACTGACTGCGGAGGCGCTTGAAATTTTGCAGAGATGGCGCAAAATTGATGCGGACGCAAAGGTTTGAGTATGCCGGATTTATGGCGTGAATCGATTTTGGCTGTTTGAACGATAAGCTGTACAAATGATTTTGCAGCCGCTATACTGCTTCGGATGGAGTTTTAGGTTGTTTTTCTTTGAGTAACTCGAGCTAAGGAGAGTTGTATGCCAGTAAACATCAAAACCCGTGACGAGCTGGTCGGCCAAAACGTGCCCGACGTAGTATTCCACACCCGCCAAGGCGATGCTTGGAAAGACGTTTCCACCGCCGATTTGTTTAAAGGCAAAACCGTCGCCGTTTTCTCCCTGCCCGGCGCTTTCACTCCCACTTGTTCTTCCACCCATTTGCCGCGCTATAACGAGCTGGCCAAAGAATTTTACGCCCGCGGCGTAGACACCATCGCCTGCATCTCCGTCAACGATACTTTTGTGATGAACGCTTGGTTGGCCGACCAAGAAGCCGAAAACATCGTAGTCGTGCCCGACGGTAACGGCGAATTCACCAAAGGTATGGGCATGTTGGTGAGCAAAGACCAGCTGGGTTTCGGCGACCGCTCTTGGCGTTACTCCATGCTGGTGAAAGACGGCAAAATCGAAGAAGTCTTCATCGAGCCGGTAAAAGAAGGCGACCCCTTCGAAGTGTCTGATGCCGACACCATGCTGAAACACATCGATCCGAACTGGAAAGCGCAAGAATCCGTGGCGATCTTCACCAAGCCCGGCTGCCAACACTGCGCCCAAGCCAAAGCTTTGCTGGCCGAAAAAGGCTTGGTTTACGAAGAAATCGTATTGGGTCAAGATGCCAGCACCACTTCCGTACGCGCCATCACCGGCAAAACTTCCGCCCCGCAAATATTCATTGGCGGCAAATACATCGGCGGCAGCGAAGAACTGGAAAAATACTTTGCCTGATACACCATAAACACACACCCATGGGAGAGCCGCTGAATCAGCGGCTCTTTAATTCCCCGCAAGCTTTTCAGGTAGCCTGTTTGAGTCCGTGTTGCGACAAGGCAGGCTAACTGAAACGCTTCTTTTATTGTATCCAAACCCTGTTTTTTATTTAAGGAAATAATGATGAAACAACTGAATGCCGATGTGGTGGTGATTGGCGGCGGTACCGCCGGTATGGGTGCCTTCCGTAACGCGCGCCTGCACACCGAAAACGTTTATCTGATCGAAGACCACCATTTCGGCACCACCTGTGCGCGGGTGGGCTGTATGCCCTCCAAGCTGATGATTGCCGCCGCCGAGGCGGCCCACCATGCCCGCCACACCGCGCCTTTCGGGGTGGAACTGGATCAAAGCAGCATCCGCATCGACGGCGCTGCCGTGATGGCGCGCGTCAAATCCGAGCGCGACCGCTTTGTCGGCTTTGTATTGAGCGATGTAGAGGAATGGCCGGCCGAACGCCGTATTTTGGGCAAAGCCCGTTTTATTGACGAGCACACCGTACAGGTGGACGAGCACACCCAAATCCGTGCCGAACGGATTGTAATCGCTACCGGTTCCCGTCCGGTGATTCTCCCGCAGTGGCAGGCGCTGGGCGAGCGGCTGATTGTGAACGACGACGTATTCTCTTGGGAGACGCTGCCTGAGAGCGTAGCCGTTTTCGGTCCCGGCGTCATCGGTTTGGAGCTGGGTCAGGCTTTGAGCCGTTTGGGCGTACGGGTGGAAGTTTTCGGTTTGGGCGGCCTGTTGGGCGGTATTTCCGATCCTGTGGTTTTGGACAAGGCCAAGCAGATTTTCGGTGAAGAGCTGGTATTGCATCTGGATGCCCGTACGGAAGCCAAATTGAATGCCGACGGCCGGGTCGAGGTGGCTTGGGCTGAGGGCGGAGAGCAGGGTGTGTTCACGGCCGATTATTTATTGGCGGCTGTCGGCAGACGTCCCAATGTGGATCAGTTGGGTTTGGAAACTTTGGCCATTGAAACCGACGCGCGCGGCGTGCCGGTTGCCGATCCGCTGACCATGCAAACCAGCATTCCGCATATTTTCATTGCCGGCGATGCGTCCAACCAGATTCCCCTGCTGCACGAAGCGGCCGATCAAGGCAAAATTGCCGGCAACAATGCCGGCCGCTATCCCGATGTCCAACCCGGCCTGCGCCGCAGCTTAATCGGCGTGGTTTTCACCAGCCCGCAAATCATTGCCGTGGGCGCCAAATTCGCCCAGCTGGAGCAGGAATACGGCGAAGGTTTTGCCCAAGCGGTGGCCGTGGGCGAAGTGTCGTTTAACAACCAAGGCCGCAGCCGTGTGATGTTGGTGAACCAAGGCCATCTGCGCGTGTATGCCGACCGCAAGAGCGGCCGTTTCCTCGGCGCGGAAGGCGTCGGCCCGGCTGCCGAGCATTTGGCCCACTTGCTGGCTTGGGCGCATCAGCAGAAGATGACCATCAGCCAAATGCTGGATATGCCGTTTTATCATCCGGTGATTGAGGAAGGCGTGCGCACCGCTTTGCGCGATGCGGCGGCCAAATTGGCTTAAGTCTTTCCAATCAAGACCAACAGGCTACCTGAAAGGTTTCAGGTAGCCTGAGATCTTTGAAACCCCCCATCTGCGGCGCATTTCTGCATTGTGCGTTCATGCCCTAGGGTACTGCCCGCCCGTTTACCTATTGTGTGATGTGTCTGTCCCACAGGGATTCCGGCGTTCACGCTCGCTGCGCTGCTATGCTTTGGACTGCATCTGCATCCGGAGGTTTTGTAAAGGTCTCGGCCTGTTTGAGTAATATGTCCGGTTCCTCAAGCTGGCGATTGCCGGAAACGGTTGGCCGTCAGAATGGCGTAGGTCTCAGGTTTTTATCCGGCTCCCGGCTTGCCAATACCATAAAGGCTACCTGAAGTGGTTTCAGGTAGCCTTGCGGATACGGGCGGCCGTTTGGTTTAGCGGTTGGGATCAATATTGCTGCGGATGTCGAATTGATGATGTTCGTAGTTGTACGGGCCTTGCGGGGTGTTCGGCACATGGCGGGTATCGTTGCTCATATTGTCCAAATCGCGGCCGGGTTCGGCCACCAAGTCGCCCACAGAAGCATTGCTGGTGGACTCCAGAATAATGGCGGACGAGACATGTTCACCCACGCTGTACACCATGGCCAAGCCCAGTTCTTCGGAAGGAATGCTGACGAATTTGCCGGTGGGGCGGTCACTGGTGTCCACGCGGACTTGGCGGCGCTGGCTGTAAATGCTCAATACGGTGCCTTTGTTCAGGCCGTCGGCCGAGCCTTTGTTCAGGGTGATGGTGCTGAACTGGCCGGCTTCGCTTACGCCCTCTAAAATATTGACGATTTTGGCGCGAATGGGCTGGGCGGGCGCATGGGGCATCATATTGAAGGTGTCTTCCTCGCCGTTGTAGCGCAAGAGAAAGTCGCCTTTGCGGATTTCGGCTACCTGCTCGCGGATCTGCAGGGCTTGGGCGGTTTGGGTGGGTACGCGCACCAAGGGATGCAGGCGGGTGTAGTATTCGTCGGCAGGCAGTTGCTCGGCATCCTGTTGGGAGCGGGCGGCCAATGCGCTGTTGGTCACCGGCAGAGTGGCCAGTTTGCCGGTAAACACCACTTGCTGGCCTAGGTATTTGCCGGTGTCGGGGTCGCGGATGTCTTTGACCGGGCGGTATACCAAGTATTCGCCCGGCTCGCTGATGCCGTAGGCGTAAACGCGGTCACCCAAAGAATACATGGTTTTGTTTTCCGGGCCGGCGATGAGGCGCGGCGCGTCTTTGGTGTCCATTTGGGGGATTACTTGCGGGTGGCGCATGAACATGCGGTAGTAGTTCATGTTGATGGTGGAAATGCCGTAGCCTGAAGAAGTCTCGCGTATGCGCGGCTGCAGTTTGATGGTGGGGATGCCGCCCGCCACGCCCAAACGCGGCTGGCCGTTGACATAGGTCAGCACCAACACTTGGCCGGGGTAAATCAGATGCGGGTTACGTATGCTGCTGCGGTTGGCGCCCCACAGTTGGCGCCATTGCCAAGGGCGTTGCAGGTATTTGCCGGAAATTCCCCATAAGGTATCGCCCTGACGGACGGTGTAGCGTGCAGGGGCGTCGGCGCGCAGGCGGATTTGCTGGGCGCCGGCAATCAGCGGAGAAACGGTTAAGCCAATGGCGCAAAGCAGGGTTATAATACGTTTTTGCATAAGATGTTTCCCTTTGAGTTAAAGACGGATTTCTTAAATAACGCTTTATTACGTTGTTGTAGCTGAAATTAACGGAATCATAGAACATTTTAGGCCGGTTACGCCAGTATCCCGCCCGAAATAAGCCGAGTTTTTCAGGCCGAGAGGCCAAACAACCCACACATTAAATTGATTGAGAGTAGCAGCAAATGGCTTTACTGAATATTTTACATTATCCCGATGAACGCCTGCACAAGGTGGCCAAGCCGGTGGCTGAGGTGGACGAGCGCATCCGTAAGCTGGTGGCCGATATGGCGGAAACCATGTATGAGGCGCGCGGCATCGGTTTGGCCGCCACGCAGGTGAATGTGCACGAGCGGGTGATCGTGATGGATTTGTCGGAAGACCGCAGCCAGCTGCGCGTGCTGATTAACCCGATGATCATCGAAAAAAACGGTGAAACCGTATATGAGGAAGGCTGTTTGTCGGTACCCGGCATTTACGACAAAGTAACCCGGGCGGAAACCGTAACCGTGGAAGCCCTTAATGAGTACGGCGAAAAATACACCCTGCAGGCAGACGGTTTGCTGGCCATCTGCATCCAGCACGAAATCGACCATTTAAACGGCAAAGTGTTTGTGGAATACCTGTCGCGCCTGAAGCAAGACCGCATCAAAACCAAAATGCGCAAAATGGAAAGACACACGCTTTGAACGAAAGAGAGGCTACCTGAAAGCATGATTCGTAAAGTGATTTTTGCCGGTACGCCGGATTTTGCCGCCGCCGCCCTGCGCGCAATTGCCGAGGCCGGTTTTGAGATTCCGCTGGTGCTGACCCAGCCCGACCGCCCGAAAGGCCGCGGCATGCAGTTGCAGCCTTCGCCGGTGAAAGAGGCGGCGCAAAAGCTCGGCTTGCGGGTGGCGCAGCCGCCCACTTTGCGTGACGAGGCCGCTTGGCAGATGTTGCGCGCGTGCGAAGCCGATGTGATGGTGGTGGCCGCCTATGGTTTGATTCTGCCGCAGGCGGTGTTGGACATTCCTCGTTACGGTTGCCTCAATATCCATGCGTCTTTGTTGCCACGTTGGCGCGGTGCGGCGCCGATACAGCGGGCGATTGAGGCGGGCGATGCCGAAACCGGCGTCTGTATCATGCAGATGGATGCGGGTTTGGATACCGGCGCGGTGTTGAGCCGGCATCCCTATGCGATTCGGGCGGAGGATACGGCTGAAAATGTGCACGATGCGTTGATGTCGATCGGGGCGGCTGCGATTGTTGCCGATTTGCAACATTACCGGGCCAGGGTGGCGCAAGCCCAGCCGGAAGAAGGGGTGACGTATGCACAAAAATTAAGCAAAGCCGAGGCCGAAGTGGACTGGACGCAGCCGGCTGCGGCCATCGAACGCAAGATCCGTGCCTTTAATCCGGTACCGGGCGCGTGGTTGGATTACGGCGGCCAGCCGATGAAAGTCTGGGCGGCGGTGCCGACGGAAGGGCGGGGCGAGCCCGGCGAGATATTACGCATAGACGAGCGGGGCATTGTGGTGGCTTGCGGCGAAGGCGCCGTGTGCCTGCAAACCGTGCAGCCGGCCGGCGGCAAGCGCATGGGTGCGGCCGCTTTTGCCGCCGGCCGCCACTTGACGGCGGGCAGCCGTTTCGGAGCGGATGCATGAGTTTGTCTTCGGTGCAGACTTTGGCCGCGCAAACGGTGCAGGCGGTGAATGAGGGCCGCAATCTGTCTGATGTGCTGGCCGATATCCGCCGCCAGCATCCCGGGCTGACGGCGCAGGAGCGGGGCGCTTTGCAAGATCTGGCTTTCGGGGTGCAGCGCTTTTCAGGTAGCCTGAATGCGGTGTTGGACGGTATGCTGAATAAACCGCTGCAACGTTCGGATATCCGCAGTCTGATGCTGGTGGCGCTCTATCAGCTGGCTTACAGCCGTAACGCCGAATATGCGGTGGTGAATGAGGCGGTGCGGGCGGCTTCACGCATCGGCAAAG
The DNA here is from genome assembly GCA_030528345.1 of Eikenella sp. GTDB lineage: Bacteria > Pseudomonadota > Gammaproteobacteria > Burkholderiales > Neisseriaceae > Eikenella. Next base: position 11,188 of record JAUMZB010000008.1, on the reverse strand, counting down.
GGCAGTACAAATCCTTGTGTAACGCCCTGCTGCGCCGTTTTTTGCGCGAGCGCGAAGCGCTGCTGCGTGCCGCGGCCGGCAGCGAAGCCGGCAAATACAATCTGCCGGCTTGGTGGCTGCAGCGCCTGCGGACGGATTATCCGCAGCATTGGCATAATATTGCCGCCACATTCAACCGCCATCCGCCGATGACTTTGCGGGTCAACCGCCGCCGTATGGATGCGGAAGGCTATTTGAACGTGTTGCGCGGGCACGGCATGGACGGCACGCTGTTGGGCAGTCATGCGTTGATGTTGGCCGAGGCGGTGCCGGTGGCTGCCCTGCCTTTGTTTGCCGAAGGCGTGGTATCGGTGCAGGATTGGGGTGCACAGCAGGCGGCTTACTGGTTGGATGTGCGCGACGGCGAAACGGTATTGGATGCCTGTGCCGCACCTGGCGGCAAAAGCGGGCATCTGTTGGAATGGGCCGATTGCCGCCTGACCGCTTTGGACATTGATGCCGAACGCCTGCAGCGGGTGCGCGACAATTTGCAGCGCTTGGGTTTGCAGGCGCATACTGAAGCGGCCGACGCTACGGTGTGGGCTTCGTGTTATGATGGCTCCCTGTTTGATGCCGTGTTGGCCGATGTGCCGTGCACCGCTTCCGGCGTGGTGCGGCGCCATCCCGACATCAAATGGCTGCGCCGCCCGCAAGATGCGGCCAAAACCGCGGCGCAGCAAACGGTGCTGCTCGACCGGCTTTGGCGGCTGGTTAAGCCCGGCGGGCGGATGTTGCTGGCCACCTGTTCGCTGTTTTACGAAGAAAACGACGGCCAACTGCAGCATTTTTTACGGTGCCATGCGGATGCGGCGTGCCGGCGCAGCGAAACCCTGTTACCGAATGACCGACAAGATGGTTTTTATTACGCGCTTCTCGACAAAGCGGGCTGAAATACGGCCCGCCCTGCTGCGTTTGCCGTGCCTGTTGGCCGACAGACCGGCTGAACGCGCCTGTCTCCGGTGTTGTTTCAGGGTTGGGTTTGCTGCTGTGTGTTTGGCGCTGGCCGCCGCATCGGCTGCCGCAGAAGGCATCAATGCCGCCCGTGCCACCGCCTCTTTAACCCAGGACGGGCAGCTTTCCATCAACAGCCGTTTTCAAACCGATCTGCCCGATCAGCTTCAGGTAGCCTTAAAACAGGGTGTGCCGCTCAATTTCGAGCTCAGCTACCGTTTGCAGTCCCCCACTTGGGCGGCCTACCGTGCCCGTTTCAGCCAATTGGTGGGCTCGGCGCAAACCATCAATTACAAACTCACTTACCATCCCCTGACCGACGGCTACCGCGTGACCGTGGGTACCTTCTCCACCGAGTACGGCAGCCTGCAAAACGCACTGCGTGCCGTGGGGGCGGTGGCCAACTGGCAGGTGTTGAATAAGGGTGCGCTGTCGGATGCGAAAGCGGAAGAAGTGGCCGCCGATGTGCGCCTCAGCCTCAGCATCAGCGATCTGCCGCGTCCGTTTCAAATCAACGGTGTGACCTCTAAAAGCTGGCAGCTGGATTCCGGCTGGCAGAAGCTCACCGTCCATGCCCGCTGAGGTGGCCGGGAAGATGCGTCGATTTTTAATGCTGGTGGCGGTGTTGGGGACTTTGGCCCTGTATGTGTTGGCGTTGGCCACCGGCCATGCCAGCAAGCTGTCGCAGTATTTCTGGTGGATTCTGGGTTTCAGCGGCCTGCTCTTGCTGTCTTTATTGTCCGTTTTATTGGTGCAGTTGTGGAAATTGTGGCGCAACCGCCGCAAGCGGGTGTTCGGCTCGCAGATTGCCACCCGGCTGGCGCTGATGTTTATGCTGGTGGCGGTGCTGCCGGGCCTGTTTTTGTTCGGTGTGTCGGCGCAGTTTATTTCGCACAGCATCAACTCTTGGTTCGGCAACGAAACCGAAGAAGCGCTGGCGCGCAGCCTGAGTTTGAGCAAATCGGCGCTGGACTTGTCTTTGGATACCTCGGTGCGTCGGGCTGGAGCCATTCAGGTAGCCTTGGTCGGCGAAATGTCTTTGCAGCAGGATGCGCGGGCGGCTTTGCAGCACGTGGACAGGGAGCAGGCTTTCAGCCAGCTGGCTTTGTACGACGGGGTGGGCCGGGCATTGGCGGCCGAGTTCCGCCGTCAGCCTCACTTGACGCCGCCGGTGCTGAGTCAGGAAATTTTGGCGGCCGTCCGTCAAAACGGTTCGGTGCGCAATTTGGAAAGCATCCGCAATGTGTTGTATGCGCAAGGCTGGTTGGCCTTGCCGGAAATCCACGGCCAGACTTATGTGCTGTTTTTCCGTCAGCCGGTGCCCGAGCAGGTGGCCGATGACGTGACCCTGATCGAATCCGCCCGTGCCCGTTATGCCGAAGTCAGCTATGCCAAGGAAGGGCTGCAGACGTTTTTCCTGTTTACCTTATTGGTGGCCACGCTGCTGGCGATTCTGCTGGCGCTGGTGATTGCCCTGTATTTCGCCCAGCGTTTTGTGGCGCCGATTCTGGCATTGGCATCCGGCGCGCGTGCGGTGGCGCAGGGCGACTATACGCAGATGCAGAAGGTGTACCGCAACGACGAGCTGGGCCGGCTGACCACGCTGTTCAACCACATGACGGCCCAATTGGACGTGGCGCGCAGCGAGCAGGAGGCGGCCCGGCATTATTTGGAATGCGTGTTGTCCAGCCTCACCAGCGGGGTGGTCACGCTCGACGAAGCAGGCTACCTGAAAACCTGTAACGCCAGCGCCGAGCAGATATTGGGGCAGGCGTTGTCCGGTTGGGCCGGCAGCGATGTGCACGAGTGGCATAAATTGGGTGTCGAGCGTGCTTTGGCGGGCGAGGTGCTGCTTACCATTCTGGATACCGTGGATGCCGGAGAGCCGGTGCAGATTCCTTATACTTCGGCCGATGAGGCGCGGATTTTATTGGGCAAGGCCACCCGGCTGCCGGAAGACAACGGATCCGGTACGGTGCTGGTGTTCGACGACGTGACGGCCTTGGTGCGTGCCCAGAAAGAGGCGGCCTGGGGCGAAGTGGCGCAGCGCTTGGCGCACGAAATCCGCAACCCGCTCACGCCCATTCAATTGTCTGCTGAGCGTTTGGCCTGGAAGCTGGCCGACAAACTGACCGATAAAGACGCAGCCATGCTGGTGCGCGCCACCGATACCATCGTCAATCAGGTGGCCGCCATGAAAGACATGGTGGAAGCCTTCCGCAATTACGCCAAAGCGCCGAAGCTGAATCTGGAAAAACTGGATCTGCACCGCCTGATCGAAGAGTTGCTGCTGCTCTACGAGGGTGCGGGTTGTACATTTCAAGCCAATTTGAGTAATATAAAGGCCGAAATTGAAGCGGATGCGGGCGCAGTGCGCCAAGTGCTGCACAATATCTTTAAAAATGCCGCCGAAGCCGCTGCGGGGGCGGCGCAGCCCGAAGTATTGGTGGAAACCCGCGAAGAAGAGGGCAAAATCATTCTCAGCGTATTCAATAACGGCAAAAGCTTCAGCGAGCATATGCTGCACCATGCTTTCGATCCCTATGTGACCGACAAACTTTCCGGTACGGGTTTGGGCTTGCCGGTGGTGAAAAAAATCGTAGAAGAACACAAGGGTCGGATCAGCCTGTCCAACCGCCGCGAGGGCGGCGCTTGTGTGAAAATAACCTTACCCCTATTGGTGGAGAACGATGCGCAGCAGTGATATTTTGATTGTAGACGACGAAGTCGGCATCCGCGATTTGCTGTCTGAAATCCTTCAAGACGAAGGCTACACGGTTACTTTGGCCGAGAACGCCGAAGAAGCCCGCCAGCTGCGCAATCAAACCCGGCCGGCCATGGTGCTGCTGGACATCTGGATGCCCGATTGCGACGGCATCACCTTATTAAAAGAATGGGCCAAATCCGGCCAGCTCAATATGCCGGTGGTGATGATGAGCGGCCACGCCAGCATTGACACCGCCGTGGAAGCCACCAAAATCGGCGCCTTGGATTTTCTGGAAAAACCGATTGCCCTGCAAAAACTGCTGGCCACGGTAGAGCGTGCTCTGAAACACGGCGAAATGCAGGCCGCTTCCAATATGTCGCTCGACAAGTTGGGCAACAGCGAAGTCATCAAGGTACTCAACCAGCAGCTGGAACGTGCCGCCCGTACCCAATCCCCCGTTCTGCTCACCGGCGAGCCGGGTTCGCCGTTTGAAATGGTGGCGCGTTATTTCCACAACGGCAACACGCCGTGGGTGGAGCCGGGCAAAGTCGAGCAAATCAGCGGGACCCCCATCGAGCTGCTGCAGAAAGCCGGCAACGGCGTGCTGTATTTGGGCGACATCGCCCAGTACGGCAAAGCCGTGCAGCAGGGCATTCTGTTTATGCTGGGCAAGGCCGAGCGCTACCATGTGCGCATTGTCTGTGCCTGCAGCCGGCCCTTACAGGAATTGCTGGTGCAGCCCGAGCAGGACAGCCGCCTGCTCAACCAGCTCTCCGCGCTGATGGTATCGATTCCGCCCTTGCGCAGCCAGCCCGACGACATTGTGTTTCTGGTCGGCCAAATCATCAACGAACTCTCGGCCGGCAGCGACGTGCCGTCGGTGCGCTTCAACACCGCCGCCCTCAATGCCTTGCGCCAATACGACTGGCCGGGCAATTTCGAGCAGTTGCGCAGCGTGGTGAAAAGCATCACCTTAACTGCCGATAAAAGCGAAATCGGCGTGGATGCCGTGCAAACCGTGCTCAAACAGTTCACGCTCAACCAGCCGACCGAGATGGTGGGCGGCTTCAATTTCGATCTGCCGCTGCGCGAGCTGCGCGAAGATTTGGAACGGCGCTATTTCGAATACCACATCGCCCAAGAAGACTACAATATGAGCCGGGTGGCGCAGAAAGTCGGCTTGGAGCGTACCCATCTTTACCGCAAGCTCAAGCAACTCGGCATCCAGTTCAACCGCCGCAATGCCGGCAAATAATAGGTTGCTTATGGCGCTTGGCGGCAGGCTACCTGAAAGTTTTCAGGTAGCCTGCCGTTGTATTTTCCTTTCCGCGATCTGCTTAATCCTATTGTTCTCACTCGAGACGACTCTCTGCTTATGAGCCCCAACCACAGTCCGCGCTATGCGGCGCAACTTGCCGAGAAAACCGCCCGTTTGCAACAACTGTTTGCAGGCATTGCCATGCCGGACTGGGAAGTGCATGCTTCGCCCGAACAGCACTATCGGATGCGGGCAGAGTTCCGCATCTGGCATGAGGGCGAGGAAATCAGTTACGCCATGTTTGTGCCCGGCCAAAAAGCCGGTGCGGCTTCTTTGATCCGCCTGCAAGATTTTCCGCCGGCAGCCGAGGCCATCAACCGCCTGATGCCGCGCTTGCTGGAGGCGGTCAAGAAGGTGCCGGTATTGAAAAACCGCTGGTATCAGTGCGAATTTCTCGCCACCTTGAGCGGAGAAATGCTGGTCAGCATGATTTACCACAAAAAATTGGACGAATCCTGGCAGGTCGCCGCCGCTGCTTTGCAGCAGGCGCTGGGTATCATGGTCATCGGCCGCAGTCGCGGGCAGAAAGTGGTGTTGGCGCAGGACTTTGTGACCGAAGTGTTGGAAGTGGACGGGCGGCAATGGCAATACCGCCAGCCCGAAGGCGGTTTTACCCAGCCCAACGCCCAGATGTGCCGACAGATGCTGGCGTGGGCCTGTTCGGCTGTGCAGGGCTTGGGCGGCGATTTGTTGGAACTCTACTGCGGCAACGGCAATTTTACCTTGCCGTTGTCGCGCCATTTCAATCGGGTGCTGGCCACCGAGGTATCGAAAACATCGGTACAGGCGGCGCAGTGGAATATGGCGGCCAACGGCATCGGCAATATCCGGCTGGCCCGCTTATCGGCAGAGGAGTTTACCGAGGCTTGGCAAGGGCGGCGTGCATTTCGCCGTTTGAAAGAGCAGGGCATCGAGTTGGCGGATTACCGTTTTTCTACTGTGTTTGTCGATCCGCCGCGCGCCGGCATTGACGCCGATACGCTGGCTTTATTGAGCCGCTTTGAGCACATTATTTATGTGTCGTGCAACCCCGACACCTTGCGCGCCAATTTGGATGCCTTGCTGCCCGGCTACTGTGTGGAGCGCGCGGCTTTGTTCGACCAGTTTCCGTTTACCCCGCATATCGAGAGCGGATTGCTGTTGAAGAAGCGTTAAGGGTATCGGTTTTGGCTTTCAGGTAGCCTGAAACCGATAAAAGAAACAGATGGTGCAAACTGCAAACAGCCGAAACCGACGGCCGGTTTCGGCTGTTTGCTTGGCCGGGTGCGGGGCTACTTCAGAAACGCCATGACCACGGCGGCCAAGGTCATGGCAAACAGCAGCCAGCGCATCCGTTCGGCGGGAATAGAAAGGGCCAGCTTGACACCGAGTTGGGCACCGATGATGTTGCCGGCCGCCAGACTGAGGGCGATGCCCCACCAGATTTGGCCGTTGGCCAGAAACACGGTCAAAGCAACCGTGGTAAAGCAGAGGGTGCAGGCAATTTTCAGCGCGTTGCCGCGCACTAAATCATAATGCAGCAGGCCGACCAAAATGGGCAGCATCAGAAAGCCGACACCTGCCTGCACAAAGCCGCCGTACATGCCGGCGGCAAATAGCCAAGCGGCGGCTTGGGGCGTTTCTTTTACCGTTTTGGCCTGACGGCTTTCGCCGGCCAGCAGCAGATTGGGTTTGAACGCCATCAGGGCGGCGACGGCCAACATGGCGCCCAACAGCAGTGGTTTCAGCAGGCTGTTGGGCAGGAAGGCGGCCGACAGGGCGCCGAGCAGGCCGCCGGCTAGGGTGGGCAGCAGGATGCCGCGTAAATCGGCGGTGGGCATTTTGCCCGCCTTGGCAAAACCGCGCAGGCCGGTGAGCGACTGTAGGAAAATGCCGACCCGGTTGGAGCCGTTGGCAATGTCGGGCGGGACACCGAAGGCCATCATCAGCGGCAAGGTGAGGTTGGAGCCGCCGGCTGCCGTGATGTTGATGATGCTGGCGGCAATGCCGAGCAGGAAAATGGCCAGATAGTGCCAAAAGGTGAAGTTGGCCATGGTATTCAGCGTTGGGAAAGAGGCGGCGGGGCAGGATGCTTGGTTCAGCGCAAAAGCGCACATTCGCCGTTATCGAAGACCAGCGTCTTTTCCGGCCAGCGTAGGGCGGCGAGGCGGTATTCCTGCGGGTTGCCGCCGTGGCGGCGGCTGCGCCAGCGGGCGCCGACGGCGTAGTCCACGCAGTAGGCATTGCGGCTGAGGCCGAGCGGGCTGTCGGCGGCCTCGTCAAACAGGCGGTTTTGGCCGCGGTTGGGCCAACGCCGCCAATAGTGGCCGAAGGCGACGGCGGTGGGGCTGCGGTAGCTTTGCCACCAGGGCAGGCGGGTGGTGAAGCGCCAGCGGCCGTTGGCGTAGAAGGGTGCATCCGCTACAGTTTCGATGCCGCTGACCAGACTGCGGACGGGGTTGCTGCGGTTGCGGTGGAGGTCGTATTGCGCGGTGCCGGGCAGAAAGGGCAGCTCGGTGTCTGGCTGCTCTATCCGGACGGCATGGGTTTCTTGCTCTTTCAGGTAGCCTGCATACCAATCGGCTTGTTCGGCTTCTTCTTCCATACGTTGCTCGAAGAAGCGGTAGAGGCCGGGCAGGGTGTCGGCCTGATGCAGATTGGCGCGGATGTCGTCAAGGGCGTCGGGCAGCCAAGCGGCGTGAACGATGCGGATGTCGGAGCGCAGCAGCACCAGCGGCCATCGCGCCAGCCGTTCGGCCAAAGCGGTTTTGTCCGGTTCGGGGTGGTGCTGCCAAGGAGCGTATTGGCGGGCATCGCGTTCGGCCCGTTCGGGGAAATACCAGCCGGAGCCGTCTTTCGGGTCGCGGGTGATGAGGTTGATTTCGTGGTTGCCGAGCACGGCTTGGGCGCGGCCGTTTGCCAGCCGTTGTTCGACCAGCGCCAAAACAGCAGGGCTGTCGGGTCCCCGGTCGCAGAGGTCGCCGACAAACACCGGCAGCCGGTGGTGCGGGTGGCTGCCGTCGGCGCGGTAGCCTAGGTAGTGCAGCAGGGCGAGCAGGGCGTCGATTTCGCCGTGGACGTCGCCGATGATATCGAGCGGCCGTCCGGCGGGTAGGGTGCGGAAAAGTTGTTCGGCTTGCATATCGGGCGTCGGGAAAAAAGCAGCACGCCCGAAGGCGTGCTGGCAGGAAATTTAGAAGGTGCCGCCGGATTGGTTCACCATATAAGCGACGGCTGCTTCTACTTCGGCATCGGAGAGGCTGGGGTCGCCGCCTTTGGCCGGCATGGTTTTGAAACCTTGGATGGCGTTTTTCAGCAGGGTTTCGCGGCCTTGGGCAATGCGCGGTGCCCAGTCGTCGCTATGGGTGATTTTGGGCGAGTTCGGGAAGGTGGAGTTGGCGGCGTGGCAGGCCACACACAGTTTGTCGAACACGGCTTTGCCGGTAGCCTCGCTGCTGCCGGCGGCGGTTTGTCCGCCTGAAGCGGCGGCTTCGCCGTCTTCGCCCTGTACGGCGGGTGCGTTGAAGTTGGCACCGGATTCGTTGGCCATATAGGCAACGGCGCGGGCCACTTCGTCATCGGTCAGCGTGGTGTCGCCGCCGCGGGCCGGCATGGAGCCTCCTTGGGGGCCGACGAAGCCGTCAATGGCGTGTTTCACCAGGGTCTCAAAACCTTTGGCGATGCGGGGCGCCCAATCGGCGTTGTGGGTGATTTTGGGGGAGAAGGCCACGTTGGAATCGGCGCCGTGGCATTGGATACAGACTTTGTCGAAGACCTGTTTGCCTCCGCGCTGCCCTACAGGGGTGCCGTCGCCGAGCAGCAGGCCGCCGGCCGGCTTGATGCGGGTTTCCACGGCGTTGGGATTCATGTCTTCCACGTCGCTGTAATAACCGCCGGTAGCCAACTTAACCAAGAAAAACAAGACGGCAAGCAAGATGACGATGCCGCCGATTAGGGTAGTCAGAGCAGAGCCTTTTACGCTGTTTGGGTGAGAGTTCATTTGAGGTGGGCCTCGCCGTTTTGGTGGTGATTGCTGTGTTATAAAACCGCGGTTCGGGCGGTGTGTGCCGCTTGGCCGCATGTTGTGATTTCTGTAAACGGGTTTACAATATTTTGCGGGATTATACTGAATTCGGTAGGGGTTTCCAATCGTAAAGTTTGGCTTAACTCAAAAAAGGAAGAAATATCGGGCGGCCCGGTTGGGAAAATTGTTTTGCTTTGAGAGCCGTTTTGCGTTAATCTTACGCCTCTTAAGCACCCATAGCTCAGTTGGAAGAGTGTCAGTTTCCGAAGCTGGAGGTCACAGGTTCGATCCCTGTTGGGTGCGCCACTTCTGAAAAGCAGCCGTTGACGGCTGCTTTTTTGCGTTGGGGCTTCAGTAGCGGGGCACGTCGGGGTCGATGAGTTGCGACCAGGCATCGATGCCGCCGCTGAGGTTGTACAGTTCTTCAAAGCCGGCGTGTTCGAGAAAACGGGCTACCTGAAGGCTGCGGATGCCGTGGTGGCAGTACACCACGACGGCTTGGTCGTCGGGCAGCTCGTTGTGTCGCAGCGGCACCAGGTGCATGGGCAGGTGCAGGCTGTCCGGCAGGCGGCAGAAGGCGACTTCGTCGTCTTCGCGCACGTCGAGCAGAATGAAGCGGCGCTGTTCCTGCTGCCATTGTCGCAGGTTGTGTACGGAGAGGGGTTGGATGGCAGACATAGGATAAGGGGGGACGGTTTTCAGGTAGCCTGAACCGGGGCGGGCCGCGAGTATGCGGCGGCGGACGAAGAACAGCCCCGGCAATAGGGCGGGGCTGTCGGCTGCGGTTCAGAAGCGGAAAGCGCCGGGCGCGGCCTTGCTGTGCAGCGCCGGGGCGACGGTGTCGAACATCACGGTTTCTTTGAAGGTGTCGCTGCCGATGCGTTCGACCAAAGTGGCGCGCATTACCGGCGCTTCGCCGACGATCACGGCCATGCGGCCGTGTTCGGCCAGTTGCTGTTTCAGTTTTTCGGGCATTACCGGGCAGGAGCCGCCCACATAAACGGCGGAGAAGGTGTCGCCCAAGCCGTGCAAACCGTCGAGCACGCGGAATTCCACATTGTTGATGCCCAGTTCGGCCAATACGGCAGCGGCGCGTTGCTGCTGGGTTTCGTCTAGATCGACGCTGATCACGCGGCCGGCCAGGGTGGCCAGTAGGGCGGTGGCGTAGCCGGAGCCGGTGCCGATTTCGAGCACGGTATCGGATTTTTGCAGCTTGAGGCCTTGCATCAGGCGGGCGATGACTTTGGGCTCCAGCATCCGGCCGCCGTTGGGCAGGCGCAGGGCGGTGTCGGCATAGGCATAGCCGAGTTGCTCGGGCATCACAAAGCGTTCGCGCGGCAGGTCGGACAGGGCGTCGAGGATGTCGAAATCGAGCACGTCCCACGGACGGATTTGTTGCTCGACCATATTAAAGCGTGCTTGTTCGAAATTCATGGGGGGACTCCGCAGTATTGGGGTGGCCGGATGGCCATGAAAACGCGCAATTATAAAGCGTTGCGCCACTAAAGGCTACCTGAAAGCAGGGGTGTGTTTCCAGCAGCCTTCAGCGGCCGCTTATGGGCTGTCTGCAAACAGATAGCGGCTGAGCAAGGCGCAGACGGCTTCCAAGCCTTGGGCGTCTGTTTCGTCGAAAACGGCGGGGGTGTCGGCATCGGCGTCCAGCACGGCGCACACTTCGCCGGCGGCATCGAAAACGGGCACGACGATTTCGGAGCGCGATAGGGAGGAACAGGCGATGTGGTCGGGATGGGTATGGACGTCGGGCACAATCTGCGTCTGCCGTCCGACCCAGGTTTGTCCGCATACGCCGCGTCCGTAGGGAATGCGTGTGCAGGCCAAGGGGCCTTGGAAGGGGCCGAGCACCAGTTCTCGGCCGCGGACGAGATAAAAGCCGACCCACAGCCAGCCGAAGCTGTGTTTGAGCGCGGCGGCGGTGTTGGCCAGATTGGCGGTCACATCGGCTTCGCCGCTGATGAGGGCTTCGATGTGGGGCAACAGTTCGGCATAGCGTCCGGCTTTGTCTTGGGCGCAAAGGTGGAGTTCGTGCATGGTGTGTGGTGGAGGTGGGCGGTTTTAGGCCGGTTAATCTGAACAAACGACCCTCAGACCCTCAGGCTACCTGTATAGTCCCAGACTTTAAGGGTTCAATTTTCTCCCCCGAATGGAAGGA
>JAUMZB010000051.1 GCA_030528345.1 Eikenella sp. | reverse complement strand
CCACGCCGTGGACGCTGCCGGCCAGCCAGGCGATTGCCGCCGGTGCCGACATCGTGTACCAACTCATCGACACGCCCAAAGGCAAACTGGTGCTGGCCAAAGACCTGGCCGCAGCCGCGCTGGCCCGCTACGGCTGTTCAGGTAGCCCCGTGCTGGCGGAAACCACGGGCGCCAAATTGGAAAACCTGCATTTGGCCCACCCCTTTATCGAGCGCGACATCCTCATGCTCAACGGTGACCATGTGACCACCGATGCCGGTACCGGCCTGGTGCACAGCGCGCCCGCCCACGGTTTGGAAGACTATTTCGTCTGCCGGCAATACGGCATCGAGCTTTACAACCCGGTGAACGGCGAAGGCCGCTACATCGGCGAAGTGCCGCGTGTGGCCGGCCTCACCGTGTGGGCCGCCAATCCGGTGATCATCGACTGGCTGAAAGAAGAAAACCGCCTGCTGGCCGAAGACAAAATCGAACACAGCTACGCCCACTGCTGGCGGCACAAAACCCCTCTGATCTACCGCGCCACCGGCCAATGGTTTGTCGGCATGGACAAAGCCGGCCGCAACGGCGCCACCTTGCGCAACACCGCCCTCAAAGCGGTGGACGACACCGAATTCTTCCCCGCTTGGGGTCGTGCCCGCCTGCAGGCCATGATCGAAGGCCGCCCCGACTGGGTAGTCAGCCGCCAGCGCTACTGGGGCACGCCGATGACCTTCTTCGCCCACAAAGAAACCGGCGAGCTGCATCCCGATTCCGCCGAGCTGCTGGAAAAAGTGGCGCAACGCATCGAGCAAAAAGGCATCAATGCCTGGTTCGAGCTGGATAAAGCCGAGCTGCTCAGCCCGGAAGACTGCGAACAGTACGACAAGCTGAGCGACACCATGGATGTATGGTTCGACTCCGGCAGCACCCATTTTTCCGTGTTGAAACAGCGCCAAGAGCTGGCTTGGCCGGCCGACCTCTATCTGGAAGGCAGCGACCAGCACCGCGGCTGGTTCCAATCCTCCATGCTCACCGGCTGCGCCACTTTGGGCCGCGCCCCGTATAAGCAGCTGCTCACCCACGGCTTCGTGGTGGACCAAAACGGCCGCAAAATGTCCAAATCGCTGGGCAATGTGGTGGCGCCGCAAGAGGTCTACAACGAATTCGGTGCCGACATTCTGCGCCTGTGGACCGCCGCCACCGATTACAGCGGCGAATTGGCCATCTCCAAAGAAATCCTCAAGCGCGTCACCGAAAGCTACCGCCGCATCCGCAACACGCTCAGCTTCCTGTTTGCCAACCTGAAAGATTTCAGCCCGATCGACGATGCGGTGCCGCAGGCCGATATGGTGGAAATCGACCGCTACGCCTTGGTGCTGGCGCGCCAGTTGCAGGAAAAAGTGGCCGGCGAACACTATCCGCGCTACGCCTTCCATTTTGCGGTGCAGGAAATCGTCAATTTCTGTTCCGAAGACCTCGGCGCTTTCTATTTGGATGTTCTGAAAGACCGCCTCTACACCACCAAAACCGACGGTCACGCCCGCCGCAGCGCCCAGACCGCGCTCTACCACATCACCCGCAGCCTGGTGCTGCTGATGTCGCCGATTCTGTGTTTTACCGCCGAAGAAGCTTGGGACATCATCGGCGGCGGCGAGGAGGACAGCGTGCTGTTCCACACTTGGCACAACTTCCCCACCATGCCGGCGGCCAGCGAAGCCGAACTGCTGAAAAAATGGGGTGCCGTGCGCCAAGCGCGCGCGGCCGTGACCGCCGCCATCGAGCCTTTGCGCGCCGACAAATCGGTGGGCTCTTCCCTGCAGGCCGAAGTGGCGCTGACCGCCCCGGCCGAAGCCTACGGCTACCTGAAAGCCTTGGGCGGCGAATTGCGCTTCGCCCTCTTGGTGTCGAAAGTCGGTCTGCAAGAGGGCGAAGAATGGGCGGCAGCGGTGCAACCCAGCCAGGCACCGAAGTGCGAACGCTGCTGGCATTACACGGAAGCAGTCGGCGCCCATGCCGACCATCCCGCCATTTGCGGCCGCTGCGCCGACAACATCGAAGGGCAGGGCGAACAGCGGGATTATGTGTAATCCCTTGCCGTTCCCATTACAGGCAACAGGCTACCTGAAAGGTTTCAGGTAGCCTGTTTTTATTAGGGCTTGCTCGGATTTTGGGGTTTGAAAAAGTATAGGCCGCCTATCTTCAAATAGGAGTATCTACATCTGAAGTTTTCAGGTAGCCCGTTGTTTTGAAAATCGTGCGGCATAACGGCGGTTTATCCGCAGGCTACCTGAAAGCGGGCATTATCTACGCCCGATTGCAAAGCGCTTCAAAGTTTGCCTTCGGTGTTGCTGTTGCTGAGCAGGATGCCGCCGAAGATGGCGGCGATGCCGATCCAGTGGTAGGCGTGCAGCTGTTCGTCAAGCAGCAGGAAGGCCAAGAGGGTGCCGAACACCGGCATCAGGTGGATGCTCAGTCCGGCGCGTACGGCACCGAAACGGGCGATGGCGGCGGTGTAGCACAGATAGGCAACCACGGAAGGGAAAATGCCCACATAAGCAAAGCCGAGTAAGGATGAGGGCTGCCAATTAACCCTTGCGCCGGAGGCGGTTTCCCACAGGAAAAAAGGCAGCAGCGCGCAGAGGCCGATGAGGATTTGCACTGCGGTGAGGCCGGTGCGGTGGATGTCGGCCGGTAAGCGTTTCATCCATAAGGTGTACACCGCCCAGCACACGGTGGCGGCAAACACCCACACGTCGCCGGCGGCAAAGCGCAGGGCGAGCAGGTTGTGCCAGCTGCCGCGCAGGATGATGGCGGCCACGCCCGCCAAAGACAATACCAGGCCGAGGATTTGCCGGCGGTTGAGGCTTTGGCGGTAAAACACGGCGCCCAGCAGCATGATCAGCACGGGGATGCAGGAATTGAGCAGCAGGGCGTTGGTGCCGGTGGTGGTGTGCAGGCCGATGTAAACCAAGGTGTTGAAAGCGGCGACGCCGGTGAGTGCGGTGCCGATGATCAGGCGGTAATGTTGCCGGTAGCGCAGGCGGTCGCGCCGCATCAGCGCCCAAGCAAAGGGCAGCAGGATCAAGAGGGAAATCACCCAGCGGCCGAAGGCCAGCGTGAGCGGCGGAATGTCGTCGCGCACGGCGCGGGCGACAATCATATTGCCCGCCCACAGCAGGGGCGGGGTGATGAAAACAGACAAGCTGGCAAGCGGTTTGTTCATGGCGGTGTGGGGGCGTCAGGCTGGCTGAAAAACGTCCGGCATCTGTAACCATGCGGTCAGCGCGTCTGGGTCGGCCACCGACAGCCAGGCGGTGTCGGCGGGGGCGGCCTGCACTTCGATTTCGGTTTGCCGCAGCACGCCGTGGCGGAAATAGTGTGCGCTGATGCGGCTGCCAACGGCTTGTTGCGCCCAGAGTGCGGCAAAGTCGGCCGCCGCATAGCCGTTGAGAGCAATCAGGCGGTCGCCGGCGGCGAGGCCGGCCTGTTCGGCGCTGCCGTGGCTGAATACTTGGTTGAGGGTGATGTCGGCGGCGTGCTGGGTGAAGCGGGCGCCGAAATCGGGCGTGTCGGCGGCAGGCGGCGGGGTATCGCCCGTGCCGCCGCCGTGGCTGCGGGGCAGGGGCAGCCAGTTCAGACGGATGCCGCCGTATGCCAGGCTGTCGGCCAGCGGCAGTTCGGCGGTGCTGCGGATGGCTTGGTCGAAAAAGTCTTGCAGGTCTAAGCCGGTGAGGCTTTGGGCGAAGCTTTCCCAGCGGCCTTCGGGCAAGGGGGCGCGGTGGTCGAGCCAGTCTTGGTAGAGCGCCTGCATGATGCTGTCGAGGCTTTGCCGGCCTTGGCTGCGCCGCCGCACGGTGAGGTCGAGGCAGAGGGCGGCGAGGGCGCCTTTTTGGTAGTAGCTGACGATGGCGTTGGGGCTGTTTTCGTTGGGTTTGTAGTATTTGTCCCAAGCGGTGAAGCTGGATTGGGCCAGGCTTTGCAGGCGGCGGCCGTGGCCTTGCTGTACGCGGGTGAGGTTTTGCGCCAGCAGTTTCAGGTAGCCTGCCGGACTGAGGACGCCGCTGCGCACGAGGAATAAATCGTCGTAATAAGAGGTGATGCCTTCGAATGCCCACAATTGTTCGGTATAGGCTTCGCGGTCGAGTTCGGATTCGGCAAAGGCGGCCGCTTGGATGGATTTGACGTTCCAGGCGTGGAAGTATTCGTGCGAAATCAGGCCGAGCAATTGGGTGTAGCCGTCGTCGGGTTCGCCGAGGCCGTGTGCGGGCAGGCAGCGGCGGTCGGCCAACAGGGCGGTGGCGCTGCCGTGTTCGAGTCCGCCGTATAGATTGTCGCCCACGTGCAGTAAAAAAGTGTAGTCGGAAAAGGGGGCGGGGGCAGGGAAAAAGTCGAGTTGGGTTTCGCAAATGGCGCGGGTGTCCCGAAGCAGGCGGTTGCGGTCGAAATCGGCATAACGGCCGCTGAGCACGATGCGGTGCGGCAGGCCGCAGGCGGTAAATTCGAGTATTTCTAGGCCGCCGGCTTCCACCGGGTGGTCGATGAGCCGGCGGTAGTTGGGTGCGTGGTAGGTGCCGTCATCCAAGCGGGGCAGGGAGGTGGCGGTTTGCCACTCGGCGGGGAAGTCCAGCCTGACCCGATGGGTTTGTTGCTCGCTGCCGTGCAGGCGTAAAAACAGGGCGGCGCCGTCGAAGAAGCCGCGTTCGCTGTCGAGATAGCAGCCGCGCACGGACAGGTCGAAGGCGTAAATGTGGTAAACCAGCCGCCATTGGCCGTGGCAATTGGCGGTGGCCTGCCAGGTGTGCTTGTCGAGCTGCTGCAGAGAGACGGGTTGCCCGTTGCAGCTGGCGGAGAGGTCGGTGAGGTGGCGGGCGAATTCGCGGATCATATAGCTGCCGGGTACCCAATTGGGCAGGCTGAGTTTCGGTGCTTGGCCGCCTTGGTGGGAGAAGGTGAGTTCCACGCGGAAAAGGTGGCGCAGCGGTAGGGCGGAGATGCGGTAGTGCAGCATGTTTCGGGTAGCCTCGTGTAAAGGGTTGTTTACAATTTTGGGGGCGGCTTGATGTTTGTCAAGGCGGCCGGTGTGGGAAAAGGATATTCTTGCCGGGTTCGCCGGCCTGCCGGTTGCGGCACAAAGTAAAAAACAGGGCGTAAACTGCGTTTTTGTGGTTAAGGCCCGTATTTTGCTTTAAAATGGCACGGTTAAAACACCCGCAGTTTGTGTTAAGACAATGTTTGGCGGCTGCGGTGTTTCAATTTTTAAGATAAATCGGACGCATCGGTGCGGAAATTCGGCCGATGCAAACCGATATTGATGTTATATAAAGCCATTTTTAATGGAGATTTCTCATGGAAACGCAAACTTATAACTACAAAGTGGTGCGCCAGTTCGCCATCATGACTGTGGTTTGGGGGATTGTGGGCATGCTGGTCGGCGTGATTATCGCCGCGCAGCTTTATTGGTCGCAACTCAACTTGACCGATGTCGGTCCGTGGTTCCACTTCGGCCGCCTGCGCCCACTGCACACCAATGCGGTGATTTTTGCATTCGGCGGCTGCGGTCTGTTTGCCACTTCTTATTATGTGGTGCAGCGCACCTGTAATGTGCGCCTGTTCAGCGACAAGCTGGCGGCTTTCACATTCTGGGGCTGGCAGGCGGTGATTGTGTTGGCTGCGATTACCCTGCCGCTGGGCTACACCCAAGGCAAGGAATATGCCGAGCTGGCTTGGCCCATCGACATCTTGATTACCTTGGTGTGGGTGGCCTATGCCGTGGTGTTCTTCGGCACCATCGCCCAGCGCAAAGTGAAGCATATTTATGTGGCCAACTGGTTTTACGGCGCCTTCATTTTGGCTGTGGCGCTGCTGCACGTGGTCAACAGCTTGGCGGTGCCGACCGGTTTGTTCAGCATGACGTCTTATCCGGTGTATTCCGGCGCCATCGACGCCATGGTGCAGTGGTGGTACGGCCATAATGCGGTGGGCTTCTTCCTGACCGCAGCCTTCTTGGGCATGATGTATTACTTCGTACCCAAGCAAGCCGGCCGCCCGGTTTATTCTTACCGCTTGTCTGTGGTGCACTTTTGGGCTTTGATTTTCACCTATATGTGGGCCGGTCCGCACCACCTGCACTACACTGCCCTGCCTGATTGGACGCAGTCTTTGGGCATGGTGTTGTCGCTGATTCTGTTTGCGCCTTCTTGGGGCGGCATGATTAACGGCATCATGACTTTGTCTGGCGCGTGGCACAAACTGCGCACCGATCCGATTTTGAAATTCTTGGTGGTGTCGCTCTCTTTCTACGGCATGTCCACTTTCGAAGGCCCGATGATGTCCATCAAAACCGTCAATGCCTTGAGCCACTACACCGACTGGACGGTTGGCCATGTGCACTCCGGCGCTTTGGGTTGGGTGGGTTTCGTAACCATCGGTTCTATCTACTATCTGGTTCCCCGCCTGTTCGGCCGTAAAGAAATGTACAGCACCAAGCTGATCGAAGTGCATTTCTGGATCGGCACCATCGGCATCGTGCTGTACATCGCTTCCATGTGGATTGCCGGTGTGATGCAGGGTCTGATGTGGGGCAACCTGAACTTGGACGGTACGCTGACGTATTCTTTCGTTGAGTCGGTGAAAGAAAGCATGAGGTTCTACCTGATCCGTTTCGTCGGTGGTGCGCTGTATCTGTCCGGCATGGTGCTGATGGCCTACAACGTGTACCGCACGATTGCTGCCGGCAAGCCTGTTAATGCCGAAATCCCGGTATTGACCCAAAACCAGCATCACTAATACCAATAGATAGAAAGCACAGGCTACCAAAATGAAATTACAACAACTGGTTGAAGAAAAAGTCGGTTACCTGATTGTGTTTACCTTTTTGGTAATCAGCGTGGGTCTGCTCGTCGAAGTGGTTCCGCTGTTTTACACCAAATCGGTAACCGAACCTGCTCCGGGCGTGAAGCCTTACACCGCCCTGCAAGTGGCCGGCCGCGATGTTTATATCCGCGAAGGCTGCTACAACTGCCACTCGCAAATGATCCGTCCGTTCCGTGCGGAAACCGAGCGTTACGGCCACTATTCGGTAGGCGGTGAGTCGGTTTACGACCATCCCTTCCAATGGGGCTCCAAGCGTACCGGTCCGGATCTGGCCCGTGTGGGCGGCCGCTATTCCGACGAATGGCATCGTCTGCACCTGCTGAATCCGCGCGACGTGGTGCCGGAATCCAATATGCCTGCCTTCCCGTGGCTGGCGCGCAACCGCGTAGACGGCGAAACCGTGGCCCAACACATGCGCACCCTGCGCACCGTGGGCGTACCCTACACCGACGAGCAGATTGCCGCCGCCGCAGGCGAAGTGGAAGGAAAGTCTGAGCTGGATGCCGTCATCGCCTACCTGCAAGGCTTGGGCTTGGCACTGAAAAACAACGAAGTGAAATAAGGCGGGTTATGGCTATCCTGACTTTGGCTGTGAATCAAATCATCTACATCGTGGTCACGCTGATTATTGCGCTGATGTTTGCTTTGGTGTTGTGGATTACCCTCAACCGCAAAGCCAAACCGCACTACGAGAGTGAAGGCCGCCGCATCATTGATGATGAGGACACGCCTGCTGATGATTCCGGTCTTTCAGGTAGCCGCAACCGGCACGGAGCAGAATAATGGAAACATCTCAATTTACCAGCAGTTTCTGGCACTACTATATTTGTGCCATTGTCATCCTCAGCTTCATCGGTCTGTTTTGGCTGCTGTTTTCGCAAAATAAAGTGAAAGCGCCGCCGAAGGGTGAGGATGTGAAAACCATGGGCCATGAATGGGACGGCATCGAGGAATACAATAATCCGCTGCCGCGTTGGTGGTTCTTCCTCTTCATCCTCACCGTCTTGTTTGGTATCGGCTATCTGGTGGTTTACCCCGGTTTGGGCGACTTCAAAGGTGTGGGTTTCGGCGGCCAGGCTTGGACCAGCCAAAGCCAGTATGAGTCGGAAGTCAAAGCGGCCAACGAAAAATTCGCTCCGGTTTATGCGAAATTTGCCAATATGCCGGTGGAAGAAGTGGCCAAAGACGAAGATGCGCAACGTATCGGCAAACATCTCTTTGATACCTACTGTATCCAGTGTCACGGTTCGGATGCCAAAGGCCAGCGCGGTTTCCCCGATCTGACCGACCACGATTGGCTGTGGGGCGGCTCTCCCGAGCAAATCAAAGAGAGTATTGCCAAAGGCCGCGTCGGTATTATGGCTGCTTGGGGTCCGCAACTGGGTGAGGAGGGCGTGAAAAATGCCGCCCAATATGTGCTGTCTCTGTCCAATCCCGGCAATCCCAACCTGGATCCCGCCCGTGTGAAACGCGGTGAAGCCGTCTTCCACGGCCCGCCCGCCAACTGTTTCGTCTGCCATGGCGACAAAGGCCAAGGCGTTTTGGGTGCCGGCCCCAACCTGAGCGATGATGTTTGGCTGTGGGGCAACAGTGAAAAAGCCATCATGGAAACCATTACCAACGGCCGTCACAACCAAATGCCGGCATGGGAAGGCTTCCTGAATGACGACAAAATACACATCCTGACTGCTTACGTGTGGGGCAAAGCCAATAACGGCCAAGCTGCACCTGCGGCAGATACCCAGCTTCCCTCTGCTCCTGCTGCTTCCGAAGCCGCTGCTTCCCAAGTTGCGCCCGCAGCAGCCTCCCAAGCCCAACCGGCTGCGGATGAAGCACGAGTGTTGTTCGACAAAGGCATGGCCGTTTTCTACTTTGCCACCGGTAAAAGCGAGGTTGCCGGCAATGCCGTTCAAGTTGCCGCCGAATTGGTTGAAGCCGGTAAGGCCGGCAAAAAACTGGTGATCAGCGGTTATACCGACAGCACCGGCAATGCTGCGCTAAATGCGGAATTGTCTAAACAGCGCGCCCAAGCCGTACAGGCATTCTTGGAGGCGCAAGGCGTGGATCCGAAAAACATCGAGTTGCGCAAACCTGAAGACACTACCGCCGCCCAAGGCAATAATGCCGAAGGCCGACGAGTTGAGGTAAGAATCGAAGGATAAGTTTTTTAGGTTGAAATCAAGGCTACCTGAAAGTGTTTCAGGTAGCCTTTTCTATTGGATTGTGCTCAGCGTTTCAGTTGCCGCGCGGCTTCCAAAGCGAAATAAGTCAGAATGCCGTCTGCGCCCGCCCGCTTGAAGGCCAGCAGACTTTCCAGAACCACCTTGCTGCCGTCCAGCCAGCCGTTTTGTATCGCCGCCTGTAACATGGCATATTCGCCGGATACTTGGTAGGCATAAGTCGGCACGCCGAACTCATCTTTCACGCGACGGACAATATCCAGATAAGGCATGCCCGGCTTGATCATGACCATGTCCGCGCCTTCTTGAATGTCCAAAGCAATTTCATGCAGGGCTTCATTGCTGTTGGCCGGATCCATTTGGTAGGTTTGCTTGTCGGCTTTGCCCAAATTGCCTGCGCTGCCCACCGCATCGCGGAAGGGGCCGTAAAAAGCCGAAGCGTATTTGGCCGAATAAGCCATGATGCGGGTGTGCCGATACCCAGCCTCTTCCAGCGCATCGCGAATGGCGCCGATACGGCCGTCCATCATGTCCGAGGGAGCCACCACTTGTGCGCCGGCTTCCGCATGACAAAGTGCCTGCTGGATCAGAACTTCAATGGTTTCATCATTCAAAACATAGCCTTGATCGTCAACCAGACCGTCCTGCCCGTGGCTGGTATAGGGATCCAAAGCAATATCCGTCATTACGCCCAATTCGGGAAAACGCTCGCGCAAAGCGCGTACCGTACGCGGAATAATACCTTCGGGATTGAAAGCCTCGCTGGCCAGCAAATCTTTCCGAGCAACCGATGCCGGAAAAAGCGCCAACATCGGAATGCTCAAGCGACAGGCTTCTTCGGCCTGATGCAGCAGATTGTCCAATGTTTGCCGCTCGATGCCCGGCATGGAGGGCACGGCTTCATTGTGCTTTCCCTGCTCCAAAACAAAGACCGGATAAATCAGATCATTGGCACTCAGTAAGTGCTCACGCATCAAACGGCGGGAAAATTCGTCTTTACGCATCCGGCGCATCCGGGTGGTGGGTACGGTTCGAAAAGGTGTGTTCATGACAAGCTCCATATTAATGAATCAATCTTGGCAATATAACCATGTGGGTTGGATAAGTATAGCTTGCTTAGAGGCGATGAGCTGATGTTGCTCAGGCTACCTGAAAAGTTTTTCAGGTAGCCTGTATTCAGATTGGGCGGTCTGTT
>JAUMZB010000050.1 GCA_030528345.1 Eikenella sp. | reverse complement strand
AGAGAACGGCCAGATGCTGTGCCGCAACTGCAACCGCAGAAAGTCGAACAGATAACGGGCAGTAAGCATCAATCGGATATCGGTGCCTAACAATACGCTGCCAATAATCTAGGGCGTGTCGTCACCAAGCGTTGCGGCGGTATTTTTGGTCAAAACCCGCATCTGCGGAGTTATCCCCCAAGGGGCGCGGAAAATGCCCGCAAGATGTCCAATCTTGCTGCGCCGGCCGGTTTGACTAGCGCAGCGTGTCAAACCGCCCTCTCCGGGTGAGCCTGGCAGCGGCAAATTTTGCCTCGGTAGCGCAGCAGACCGGCGCAGCTAAAAAAACGCTTCGCAAGCATGATGACGACACGCCCTAAATCCAATAAATTTAAATAGAGGCAGGCTGCCTGAACAGGTTTTCAGGTAGCCTGTTGCGCTGGCGGCAGTCTTACTGCCCGCCGTCGTTGCTGCGCGGATATTCACTGGCGATGCCGTGCTGCTGCAACAAGATTTGCAGCCGGGCAATCTCCGCTTCCAGCCGCGACTTGTTGGCCAGCAGCGCCGTGGTCGGGGCGAACACATAAGCCATTGAACGGGAGCCGTCGCGCAGAACCACCTGCAGACGGCCGCTGGTCAAGCCGAAGTAATGGTGGCGAATGGAAAAGCGCACCTGTGCAATCTCGGCCAGTGGGTATTTTTTGCCCAAGGCGTTGTTGATCAGCAGGTGGCCGTTTTCAATCACAAACGGGTCGAGATTCACGCCGTGTTTGAGGAGAAGGCGGTACGCCCCCCAGCCAATCGCGGCGCCAATCAGCAGAGGCCACATCACCATTTTGAAGGTATCGTTTTTCCACCGGCTCTCGGCGGTGGCGACGATGTCGTATTCGGCGGGCAGCAGCAGGCCTTCTGCTATCCAGCGCGCAACGGTGTCGGCATTGGCGTGGCGCTGTTGCAGCTGTTCACGCAGCCGTTGTGGCTGCGGCACCAAGTACACGCCGTCGCTGCGCTGTTGGTTTCTTCCCAGCGTGTTGAAGTAATACACCGCCTCGCCTTTTTGCCACAAATGCCAATGCGGCTCGCCCCAGCGCCGCCAGCGGCCGGGGGCAACGTCGGCAAGGCGCGCAATTTGCGTGCGGTAGCCGGCCAGGCCGCTGCGCTGCCCCCAGCCTTCTTGCGACAGGAAGAAAATCAAGTCGCTGCCATTGCTGCTCAAATAGCCGTCGTCAATTTCTTCAAAATCGCCCCAGGGCAGGCGGTTGCCGGCCACTTTGCGGGCGCGGCGGCTTTCGTGGTCGTAGAAATACAGCCCCTTGGCATTACTGAAAAACAAATGCTGGGCGTGGGTGTCGCTGCGGGAAAGCAGGCGGTAGGGCGGCCGGTCGGGGTTGAGGGCTTCGCCGTCCACAAACAGTGCGCCGCCCCGGGCGTGGTAGAGCATGTCAAAGCTGCCCCAGGCAGCATAATGCAGTGTGCGCAATGCTTCATGATAAGGCACATCCAGCAGGCGGGTTTGATAAAACACGCGGCTGCCGTCGGCCAGATAGGGGGAGGTGCGGGAATCAAGCCGTAGCGCTTCACGGCTGGCCGCCGGTATCTGCGCTTCATAAGCGCGCGGTTCGTGACGACTGTCGATAATCGGGAAGGGTGTATCTTGCGCCGCGGCAATGGGTTCGCCGCGATAATAAAATCGGCTGCCGTCGGTGCTCAGCCACTGCGAATGCGGCAGCGCCCGGAAGGTTTTGCCGGCGTCGTCCAGCAGACGGAAAGGATAGTGATAATGGCTGATGTGCCGTCCTGCCGCGGCCTGGCGTACCGAGGCGCCGATATAGCCCCAAAAGCCTGCCGAACGGCGTTCAGTGAAGTGGTCGCAGTAATAGGTACTGCGACCATCGCTGTAAAGATGGTTGCCGAGCGCCTGCACCGGCGGCTGCAAGCCCGGCAGCACTTGATGGCCGCAGAATACTTGCGTGGCATCCCAGCCAATTTGCGCATTCTCGCCGTTCAGTGCGGTGAAGCTTTCGGGGTCGGCCTCGGGCACCGGCACCATGCCGTCGCTGGGCACCGAAACATAAATGCCGCCTGGGTGACGATAGAAATAAGAGCCGTTGACACGCTGATGGTTATTATGGAACCGGCTGCTGTCCAGCGAGCCGTTCTGCGGCTTGAAGAACAGGATCAGCATCGTCAGTCCCGCAAACAGCAGGGGCAGGACGAGGAGTATTCTCAGTGGGCGGACCAGGTTTCGGGTGTGGAGGGGCATGATGGCGGCGGAGCGGAAGGGCGGTTTTCAGGTAGCCTCGGTTGGGCGGGGCATTGGGGTTGGCTTAATCGTCGTCGCGATCGTCGCGGCCCCGTCTGCGGCGCCTGTCGTCGTCATCATCGTCATCGTCGCGGTCGCGGCGGTCGTAACGGTCATCGCGATCCCGTTCCCGGTCATCATCGCGTTCGCGCCATTCGTCATCACGGCGGTCTTCATCGTATTCCCGTTCGTAGCGCGGTTCGTCGCGGTCTTCGCGCTCATGCTCGCCCATCCAGCCGCAGGCGGAGAGGACGGTGCAGAGGCCCATCAGGCAGAGTAGGGGGCGCAGGGGCATGGTGTGTTCTTTGTTGAAGTGTGGTGAAGGCGGATAGCTTATACCGAAACTGTGCAGCGGTGGCAATAGCTTAGGGCGGCTTAATGTTTGCCAGCGGGGGCGGCCGTGTGTTAGGCTGCGCATCCGCGAAAGGCAGGCTGAGACCTTTGCAAAACCCTCAGATGTGGATGCAGTTCAAGGCGTAGCAGCGCAGCGAGCGCAGACATATCATCTAGATAGGCAAGCGAGCGAGCAGCGCATAACGCAGAAATGCGCCGCAGATGGGGGTTTTGCAAAGGTCTCAGAGGCTACCTGAAAGCCTTGCCCGCGGGTTTGATTGACTGAATGAAGGAAAATTGATGCCCAAACGCACCCAAATCAATAAAGGCCCGATTCGGGACAATGCCTTAAAGGCGTTGGTGAAATCCAATCTGTTCCGGCCCAAAATCCAGAAGCCGAAAAAAGGCAAAGGCGCATACAGCCGCAAAGGCCGCCAACCGTCAGGTTTTTTGATACCCTCAAAAAACCTGATTTTTTTATGGGGCTGAACCATGGGAACGGTGTGGTGGGTGGCGGGCGCGGCGCTGCTGTTGCTGCCGGCGGCGGCCGAGGCGGGCATGGCCTGCTACACGCGGGCGCGCTGTTTTGAAGATTTGGCGGCGGTGCCGCCTTGTGATTATGCGTTGGTGTTGGGCACGGCCAAATATGTGGCCGGCGGCGGCCTCAACCGCTATTACCGCCACCGCATCGAGGCGGCGGCGGCCTTGTGGCAGGCGGGCAAGGTGGGTACGCTGGTGGTCAGCGGCAGCGGTTTGACCGAAACGCTGAGCGAAACCGTATGCATGCAGGCCGATTTGGCGGCCTTGGGCGTGCCGGCGGCGGCGATTTGGCAAGACCCGGCCGGCCTGCGCACGCTCGACAGCGTGTTGCGCTACCGCGCCGCTTTCGGCGGGGCGTCGGTGTGCGTGGTGTCGCAGCCGTTTCACAACCGCCGCGCCTTGGTGTTGGCGCGCGCCTGCGGGGCGGCGGCGGTGGCCTATCAGGCCCGCGCGGTGGGCATTCGGGGCGGTTGGCGCGTGCAGCTGCGCGAACGCTTTGCCCGTTTGCGCCTGTGGTACGATGTGCTCGCCCGTACCCCGGCGCGGTACAGCTTGGACGAGGTGCCGATACGGCAGTATCCGGGCGGCAGTGAGTAAAACGGGCTACCTGAAAGCTTGATGGGGCTTTCAGCTAGCCTGTAAGGAGCAAGAAACAGCATGAATCCGATTGAAATCGAATACCGGCGCGAAAGCGGCGTGGCCACGGTGTGGCTGAACCGGCCGGACAAGAAAAACGCCGTCGGCTTTGATGCGATGCGCGCTTTGGTGGCCGCCGCCGGCAAGTTGCGTACCGACCGCAGCGTGCGCGTGGTGGTGTTGGCCGGCCGCGGCGGCACCTTTTGCGCGGGCATGGATTTGGCCGATTTGAACAATCCGGCCAACCGCAAAACGGCGGTGTGGGAGTTGGTCAAACCGGGGCGCAGCCTGTTTCAGGCGGCGGCTTTGGTGTGGCAGGACTTGCCGCTGCCGGTGTTGTGCGCGGTGGAAGGGCATTGCCTGGGCGCGGGCGTGCAGTTGGCGCTGGGCGCGGACATCCGCTTCGCCACGCCGCAGAGCCAGTGGGCGGTGTTGGAAGCGCGTTGGGGGATTGTGCCGGATATGGGCATCAGCCGCACGGCGCAGGGCGTGGTGCGGCAGGATGTTCTGCGCGAGCTGACTTACAGCGGCCGCGTGTTCAGCGGCGAGCAGGCGGCGGCCTACGGTTTGGTGACGCATTTGAGCGAGCAGCCCTTGGCGGCGGCTTATGATTTGGCGGCGGAATTGGCGCAGCGTTCGCCCGATGCCCATGTGGGTGCCAAGCGCATTGTGCAGACCATGCAGCACAAGCCGTTGAAAACCCTGCGCATGGAAAAGATTTGGCAGCTCAAGTTGCTGTTGGGCAAAAACCAGCGGCGGGCGGTGAAAAAAGACCGCGATCCGCACACCGAGTTTCTGCCGCGCCAGTTTGATTGAACGAAACATCCTGTTTTTCAGGTAGCCTGTGCGGCGGTGCAGGCTACCTGAAAGCATATGGGGGATTTATTCCTGCGGCGGCCGGCGGATGTCGAGCCGTTTGTCGGCCAGCCATACCAAAAACAGAATCGGCACGCCGAGGGCGGCGGTGAAGGTGAAAAAACCGCCGTAGCCGATGTTGTCGACGATGGCGCCCGAATAGCCGCCCAGGGTTTTGGGCAGCAGGGTCATGATGGAGCTGAACAGGGCGTATTGTACGGCGGTGAAGCGGATGTTGGTCAGCGCGGAGAGGAAGGCCACGAATACGGTGCCGGCCAGGCCGGCGGCGAAGTTGTCGAAGCCGACCGCCAGATACATGACGGCCTTGTTGTGTCCCGCCCAGGCCAGCAGCACGAACAGCAGATTGGTGGCCGCCGCCAATACGGCGCCCAGCATCATCATTTTCATGATGGGGAAACGTTGCGCCAACAGGCCGCCGGCAAAGCCGCCGACAATCGACATCAGCACGCCGAAGGTTTTCACCGCATCGGCGATTTCGTCTTTGCTGAAGCCCAAGTCGGCATAAAACACATTGGAAATCACGCCGGCCACGATGTCGGAAATGCGGTAGAGGCCGATGAGGGCGAGCAGCAGCACGGCGCGTTTGCCGTAGCGGCGGAAAAAGTCGGCCAGCGGCTCGATCCACGTTTGCCGCACCACGCGCGCGGGCACGATGTTGGCGGCGGTGGCCAGCCGGCCGGCCCCGATGGCGGCGGCGGCGGCCGCACCCAGGCGCAGGGTTTCCAGCAGCAGGGCATTCAGCGGCGTGCTGCTTTCAGGTAGCCGGGCGCCGACGGTGCGGAAGGCGAATACAAACACGCTCACAGCCAGCACGAACATCAGCAGCAGGCGCAGATTGTCGGCCGCGCCGAAGCGGTGGTTTGGCACCGCATTGCCGGCGGGCTCGCGGATGATCAGGGTGGTGAGCACGCCCAGCCCCATTACGGCGGCCATGACCCAATAAGTATCGCGCCAGGCTTCGTAAAGGTAGTGTTCTTTGGCCGAGCCGAACCAAGTGGCCAGATACAGCGAGCCGGCACCGGCCACAATCATGCCGATGCGGTAGCCGGCGCTGTAGGTGGCGGACATCACCGATTGCAGGGCGTTGTCGTTGGGGGCGGCTTCGATGCGGTAGGCATCGATCAGCACGTCTTGGGTGGCGGAGGAAAAACCCAGCAGCACGGCAGCGGCGGCCATAAACATCAGGGCATTGCCCTGTGCGGGGTCCACCGCCGCCATGCAGAGGATGGCGGTGATGATAAGCAGTTGGGCCAACAGCAGCCAGCCGCGGCGTTTGCCCAAACGGCGCGACAACACCGGCAGCGGCAGGGCGTCGATCAGCGGCGCCCACACGAATTTGAAGGAATAGCCCAAGGCGGCCCAGCTGAACATGGTGACCGTTTTGCGCTCCACGCCCGCCTCGCCCAGCCACAGAGACAGGCTGGAGAAAATCAGCAGAATCGGCACGCCGGCGGAAAAGCCGAGCGCCAGCATGATCCAGGCGCGGCGGTCGGCATAATTGCGCCAAGCCTGCCGGCGCTCGGCAGAGTGGGAAACGGTGGGGCTCATGGCGGGCCTCGCGGCAAACAAAGCGGGCATTATAAACGGACGGCCGCACAGGGGATAGCCGGCTTGTATTCGGGCGGGCTCTCGGTTAGCATGGCGGCGGTGTGTTCGCCGGAAAGGCCGTGTTGGCGGCGGGGCAGGGTGCCCGGCCCGGCCTCTGCGGTTTGAGCCGCGTAAAACGCTTTGTTTGTTCAATAAAGACACGCCCGAACACCAGGCGCGTGCATGACTGCATTTCAGGAGGCAAAGCCATGAATATCTGCATCAACGGCCAAACCGGCGATTTCCCCGGCCGCACTCTGGCCGAACTGATCGAACTGCACCGGCCCGCCAGCCCGTTTGCGGTGGCGCTGAACACCGAATTCGTACCCAGAAGCGCCTATGCGCACACCCTGCTGAAAGACGGCGACCGGGTGGACATTGTGCGGCCGGTGGTGGGCGGGTAAAGAAAAAGTAAGCTTCTGTCGGTAACAAAATACTGGCATCGGTTTTATTTAAGAATTAATGCTTAGATCATCCAGGTTTGAAGGATATTTATGACCAGCCAGCAACAACGCGCCGCCCTGCAACGCCAGATCTGGCAAATCGCCAATGACGTCCGTGGTGCCGTGGATGGCTGGGATTTCAAGCAATACGTCCTCGGCACGCTGTTTTATCGCTTTATCAGCGAAAACTTCGCCACCTTTTTCAATGATGAAGATACCGATTACGCCGCCCTGCCCGATGACGCCATTCCCGACGACATCAAGGCAGATGCCATCAAAACCAAAGGCTACTTTATCTATCCCAGTCAATTGTTTGCCAACGTGGTGGCGGGCGCGCACGGCAACGACAGCCTGAACACCGACTTGGCAAACATTTTCAGCGCCATCGAATCATCCGCCAACGGCTACCCTTCCGAGCGCGACATCAAAGGCCTTTTTGCCGATTTTGATACCACCAGCAACCGTCTGGGCAACACCGTCAAAGAAAAAAGCGCCCGTCTTGCCGCCGTGTTGAAAGGCGTGGCAGGGCTGGACTTCGGCGATTTTGCCGACAACCAGATTGACCTTTTCGGCGACGCCTACGAATTCCTCATTTCCAACTACGCCGCCAACGCGGGCAAATCCGGCGGTGAATTCTTTACCCCGCAAAACGTCTCCAAGCTCATCGCCAAACTCGCCACCCACGGCCAGAAAAGCATCAACAAAATCTACGACCCCGCCTGCGGCTCGGGCAGCCTGCTGTTGCAGGCCAAAAAACAGTTCGACGAGCACATCATTGAAGAAGGCTTCTTCGGCCAGGAAATCAACCACACTACCTACAACCTCGCGCGCATGAACATGTTCTTGCACAACATCAACTACGACAAATTCGACATCGCGCGCGGCGATACCCTGCTCAACCCTCAATTTATCGACGACAAACCCTTTGATGCTATCGTCTCCAATCCTCCTTACTCCATCAAATGGATAGGCAGCGACGATCCTACCCTCATCAACGACGACCGCTTTGCCCCCGCCGGCATCCTTGCCCCCAAATCTAAAGCCGATTTCGCCTTCATCCTTCATGCCTTGAGCTACCTATCCGCCAAAGGACGCGCCGCCATTGTCTCTTTTCCCGGCATCTTCTATCGCGGCGGTGCGGAAAAACAAATCCGCCAATATCTGGTAGACAACAACTACGTCGAAACCGTCATTGCCCTTGCGCCCAATCTCTTCTTCGGCACCAGCATTGCCGTCAACATCCTCGTCCTCTCCAAACACAAGACCACCAATACCACCCAATTCATCGACGCCAGCGGCCTCTTCAAAAAAGAAACCAACAACAACATCCTCACCGACGAACATACCGCGCACATCCTCAAACTCTTTGCCGACAAAGCCGACGTGCGCCACCTCGCGCAAAACGTGGACAACGCCCGCATCAAAGACAACGACTACAACCTCTCCGTCAGCAGCTACGTCGAAGCCGAAGACACCCGCGAAATCATCGACATCGCAGCGCTTAATGCCGACATCGCGCAAACCGTTGCCCGCATCAACGAATTGCGAGCCGGTATTGATGCCATCATCGCCGAACTGGAAGCATGAGCATCTGCAACATAGAACGCTCAACTTTTCACTCGATAGATCAAGCCCAAAGTAACCACGACACCACACACCCAACCACCAGCCAGCATAGTACTTCCGGAAAAAAGATGACACAGACTGACAATCCATTTGAAAAAACAAGACAAATTGACAATTCAGGTAATGAATACTGGTCTGCACGCGATCTGCAAACACTATTGGAGTATTCTGCATGGCAAAAGTTCACTGCCGTGATCAACAAGGCAAAAATTGCTTGCGAACAATCGGGTTATCCGGTAACCGACCATTTTAACCACACGGTTAAAATGGTCGTCATTGGATCGGGGGCGCAGCGAGAACAAGCCGATTACCGGCTATCTCGCTATGCCTGCTATCTGATAGTGCAAAACGGTGACCCATCCAAACATGTAATTGCAGCCGGGCAGACCTACTTTGCCGTACAAACCCGCAGGCAGGAATTACAAGATGAAGTAGCTTTCCGCCAGCTCGGTGAAGACAAACAGCGTTTGCTGTTGCGTGGGCAACTACGTGAACACAACAGCGAACTTGCCGCCGCAGCTAAAAATGCGGGTGTCGAAAAACCCCTTGACTATGCGATTTTTCAAAATCACGGCTACCAAGGGCTTTATGGAGGATTAGACAATCAAGGTATCCGTCAACGGAAAAAACTGAAGAAAAGCGAAAAAATACTGGATCATATGAACGCCAGTGAATTGGCCGCCAATCTTTTCCGCGCCACACAAACAGAAGAAAAACTGCGCCGGGAAAATATTCAGGGAAAAACGCAAGCCAATCAGGCACATTTTGAAGTTGGCAGCAAAGTGCGACAAACCATAGCCGAACTGGGCGGCATCATGCCCGAAGACCAGCCCACACCAGAAAAAAGCATTAAACAACTGGAAAAAGAAGCACAAAGCAAAATAGTCGCCAACAAAAAGAAAGCTACCTGAAAACCCCGACCGCCCCAAACAACACACAGGACAAAACCGATGAAACACAACCCGATCATGGAAAAATTGATAACAAGCGGTGTGCTGGCCGGAAATACAGCGGTGGAATGGAAGCCGTTGGGGGAGGTTGTGAGAAAAGTCTCATCAGGTGGTACACCTAAAACAGGTGTTTCTGAATACTATGATGGTGGCGATATACCTTGGCTAAGAACCCAAGAAATTAATTTCGGTGAAATTTGGGACACAGGGATAAAAATTACAGAAGATGGCATAAGAAATTCAAGTGCCAAATGGATTCCTGAAAACTGTGTGATTGTTGCAATGTATGGAGCAACGGTTGGTAAAGTTGCAATAAATAAAATTCCTATGACGACGAATCAAGCCTGTGCAAATATAGAATCAAATGAGAAAATTTTATATCATAGATATTTATTCCATTATTTATGGAGTCAATATGAGTATATAAAGTCATTGGGTGTAGGATCTCAAACAAATATCAATACTCAGATTATAAAGAAATTGATGATCCCCATCCCCCCATTGGAAGTACAACATGAAATTGTCCGGGTGCTGGATAATTTCACGGAGCTTACTGCAGAATTTGCTGCCGCACTTACCGCAGAGCTTACCGCACGGAAAAAGCAATACGAATATTATCGAAATTTTCTCTTGACATTTGAAAATCACGACACAGAATTATTGACGAACGAACGAACGAACGTAACTAATCCGTTTGCCAATGTCGATGTGGTTTGGAAAACATTGGGAGAAATTACTTTGCCGACCAGTAATATTAAATGGAAAGAAACAGATAGGACTTATCGCTATATAGATTTGACTTCTGTTGACCGTGAAAACCATTCCATTGGCGAAACAAACGAAATTTCTTCTGAAAATGCACCTGGCCGAGCGCAAAAGATAGTTGAAAAGAACGATATTATTTTTGCCACAACCAGACCGACTCAGCTGCGGTTTGCTTTGATCGATGATGCATTTTCCGGCGAAGTGGCAAGTACAGGTTATTGTGTCTTGAGAGCAAATCCATCAGAAGTTTTATTCAAGTGGATTTATCATGGTCTTGGTACAGAAAGATTCAGGATTTTCCTGGAGGATAATCAGAGTGGCTCTGCTTATCCCGCAATATCAGACAGCAGAGTAAAAGAATATAAAATCCCCATCCCCCCACTCGATACCCAAGCTGAAATTGTCGCCATTCTCGACCGCTTCGATGCCCTCACAAACTCCATCAGCGAAGGCTTGCCGCGCGAGATCGAATTGCGGCAAAAACAATATGAATACTACCGCGAGCGTTTGTTGAGCTTTGCCTAGGGGCTTTTGACAATTCGCGGGGGAAATTTACAGGGGTTGGAAAGGGCACTGAAATCTTGAAAGATTAACGGTTATAAAACCTGAGTTCGGGATAAGAGAACGATCATCCCTGAATAATTCCTCAAAAATTTCTATGAAATGACAAACTATTACCCTCCCCCGCTTGCGGGGGAGGGACAGGGTGGGGGTGTTGAAAACGAAGTTTTCATTTCATATCTGTAAAAAATGCTGCGCATTTTACACCCCCATCCTAACCTTCCCCCGCAAGCGGGGGAAGGAACCGATTGAGGAACAATGCCATATCAGTGGACATGCCCATTTCCCTTATCCCGAACTCAGGTTATAAAAGATGTGGGAAGCTTTGCTTCTGCCCTCACCCCAACCCCTCTCCCACGGGATAGGGGATTTAGTTCATTGACTTATTTAAAGTTTATTTCATCAGGTTCTGAATTGTCAACAGCCCCTAGGTGTTTAGTCCCGCCATTAGCTGGCATGGATTTATTCTAAAGCGTTCAG
>JAUMZB010000049.1:1909-11929 GCA_030528345.1 Eikenella sp. | reverse complement strand
GACCAGCCTGAACGCTTTAGAATAAATCCATGCCAGCTAATGGCGGGACTATACATCCCCAGTAAAAACCGCCCAAAGGCGGTTTGGATCAGGCCAGAGCCACACTCAGAGGCACCACAAAATCATGTGGGCGCTGTTCGGCTTGCCAAATATCGTATTGCCCCTGCAGCCGCAGCCAAAATGCCGCATCAGTATTCGGCAGCAGTATAGACAAGCGTACCGCCATTTCTGCGCTAATGCCGGCATTACCATTCAAGATACGGGACAAGGCGGCACGAGTAACCCCCAAACGCTTTGCCGCTTCGGTTACGCTGGTTTCTCCCAGTACGTCACGCAGAATCAAACCCGGGTGGGCTGGGCTGTGCATACGCATTGCTTATCTCCTTCAATGGTAGTCCTGATAATCCACAACTTCGGCATGGCCGTTTTCAAAGCGGAAAGTTAGCCGCCAATTGGCGTTTACCGTTACGCTGTAATGATCGGCCAATTTGCCGCTCAAGGTATGGAAACGCCAACCCGGCATGTCCATCTGTTCGGCCTCGGCAGCTGCATTCAAAGCAGTCAGCAGGATATTCAGCTTATTGGCATGGGCGGCCTGAATGCCTGCTTTGCTGCCGGTTTCAAAGAACTTTTGCAAACCCTTGTGCTTGAAACTCTTAATCATACAAACCGCCTTTGTGTGTAGTGGAACTATACAATCAATAATGTATAGCGTCAATATACAGAAGGGTAAAATACAGCAGCATTCCAAGGGCAGCCCCAAACTGACACCCCCTACACCGGTAAACCGCCAAGCGGAACAAACACCCGAAAAAACACATACACGCGAGTAAAACGCATTTTTGGTGGTTACCGTGGTTACCCGAAGCTGAAACCCTTACCAGACGGGCGTTTCAGGGTAACCACCACTACTGATTTTGGTGGTTACCGGTGGTTACCCTTTTTAATCAATTAGTTAAATGGGTGGTAACCACCAATCATGCAAGGTAACCACCAGATTTGCCGTTGGTGGTTACCAATAAAATCTATATGAATCATTAAATTAACCCTCTCGGTAACCAGGTAACCACGGTAACCACCACTTTTCGTGCCTATAATAGTGTTTTTTTGCAGATTTGTTCCCAAAAAGGGAATTTTGCTGCTGGAAGTGTAGCCGTCTTGCGCACGCACACGCGGGGCTTTTTTCGGTTAGCAATAAATCAAAGCTGGGCGGGCGGTTTTTACCCATAGGGGCCTGAACTTTTTACCCGCCCCTATCCCTGCGGTACAATGGTTTCAAATATGTAAGATAAATACTGCAAGGCCGTATTTTTTGGAGCCTATAAAAAAACATGACACCAGCCCAAATCATCCACGCCCGCCAAGCGGTGAAGCTACCCGGCAAGCCCAGCCTGCACACCACCACCCAAAACGAATTTGCAGCCGTGCTGGGCGTATCGGTGCGCACACTGCAATCATGGGAGCAGGGGAAACGGCAGCCGAGCGGCGCCGCTGCTTCGCTGCTGAAACTGATTGCCGCCAAACCCGAGCTGCTGGCCGAGATGAAACCGGACTGAATCGGGCTGCTGAAAAAGTGACTTTGACAAAATGTTGGTAAAATTGTTGGTAACTCGAAAATCAAATTTAAATAAATTTTTATTAAACAATAAATTAAATTGCCGCTTCGAGTGAGACCCTGAAAGCGGTTTTTTTATTGTCTAACGCCGTCTACGGCAATCTATCCAATCCTTGTCTGTCAGGGGTTTCAAAGAAAACCAGCCATAAAAACCCCCAATCCGGTTGAAAGCGGCTTCAACGGATGTTGGGGAGCCTTGCTCGGTTTTCGGGCTGCCTGAAACCCTTCTCCTCCCGCCTTTTCTTTTCCGCAGTGCAGCACAAGTTGCACGCTCAGACCAATTTTCCTGCACTCTGATACAAGTCAGACGAGAGTCTTCGCTTTAATCTGCGCCCGTCGCGGCCAGATCCGCTTCAATCAAAAATCAATACCAAACCATTCGAAGGAGAAACCCCATGGCAGGAGCGATGCAAAATCCCCATCCCCATGCGGCGGAAGAAGCCGTTTCGGACGTTTCTACGGAAATCGTCAGCGAACACGACCGTGCCACCAAAGGCTCGCTCACCATGGCCTGGTGGGCGGTGTGCAGCGCGGTGTTTTTCATTGTGGTGGGCATTGCCATGGCGCGCGCCTACGGCACCATGAACGCCATCATCGGCCTGTTGGTGACCGTGGTGTGCTACAGCATTCTCACCGCCATTCTCACCCGCTACGCCATCAATACCGGCCTGTCGGTGGGGCTGTTTTCGCGGGTGCTGTTCGGCGCCAAAGGCGCGGCGCTGGCGACGCTGATTTTCTTTGCCACCGCCATTTACTACGCCGTATTCGAAGGCGCGGTGATTGCGGTGGCCCTCAACCACATGTATCCGGGCATTTCCTACACCGTCGCCGCGCTGATTGTGGTGCTCTACAGCGTGCCCTTGGTGTTCGGCAGCGTGCAAAACTGGCTGGACAAATTCAACGGCGTGCTGTTGCCCTTTTATGTGCTCGGCCTCTTGGGCGCGGTGGCGCTGGCCACGCAGAAATACGGCTACAGCAGCGACTGGCTGTCGATGGGCCCGGCCGACGCCTCGCCCTGGGGCTGGTGGAATGTGTGCGTGTATTACATGGGCGTGTGGGTAATCACCATGTTTGCCTTCGACTACGCCCGCTTCGGCAAAAAAGAAGACGTCAAATACCACACCCTCTTCAACTTCGGCGCGCCCTTCTATCTGGTGGCCTTTGTGCTCAGCGGCCTAGCCGGCATCTATCTGGTGAGCATTATTCCGCACGGCGAGGAATTGTCGGAAGTGACGATTGCTTTCAGTCTCATCGAGCTGATGGGCATTTTCGGCCTGATCTTCGTGTGGATTACCCAAACCCGCATCAACACCGCCAACTATTTTGTGGCCACCACCAATATGCAGGCCTTCTTCAAAGACACCCTGCGCCTGAACTGGAGCAAGATGGTGTGGGCGATTGTGGTGGGCGTGGTGGTGTTTCTGCTGATGCTGGTGGACGTGTTTGCCTATCTGCTTCAGGCCTTGGCCTATCAAGGGATTTTCGTGGTGGCCTGGGTGGCGATTGCGCTGACCCACATCCTGCACCCGCGCCGCGTGGAAATTTTCGGCGAAGTGCCGCAAATCCGCAGCGCCAAACTGCCCGCTTTCGACAGCAGCGGCTTGGTTGCCTGGTTCGGTTCCACCATCGTCGGCGTGATTCTGATGAACATCGGCGGCGTGTGGACCAACTGGTATGCCACCATCACCTTCTTTGTGGCCGCCATCCTCTACGCCCTGCTGATGCCCAAAGACAAACAAAAAGTGATTGCCGATTAATCCCCTTCCGGCTACCTGAAAGCCTTTCGCAGTTTTCAGGCAGCCCGCAACCCCCACCGATGGATTCCGTTTCATCATTCGATTAAAGAGGAGTAAACCATGAGTCAAATCGATCCCATCACCCTGTCCGTGGTGCGCGGCGCGCTGGAAACCGCGCAGCGCGAAATGACGCTCACCTTGGAGCGCACCGCCCGTTCCAGCGTGTTCAATCTGGCGCACGATTACAGCAACGCCCTGTTCGACCACCTGCCGGAAATGATTCTGCAGGGGCAGGACATCCCCATTCACTTAGGCTCGCTGATGCCGGCCATGAAAGCGGTGGCCGAATATTTCGGCGACGACATCCACGAAGGCGACGTCATCTACCACAACGACCCGGTGATGAAAGGCAGCCATATTCTCGACTGCTGCATGTACAAACCCGTTTTCTACGAAGGCAAGCTGGTGTTCTGGGCGGTGTGCAAAGGCCACGTTACCGACATCGGCGGCCCGGTGCCGGCCGGCTACAACCCCGACGCCAAAGAAATCTACGCCGAAGGCCTGCGTATTCCGCCGGTGAAACTATGGGAAAAAGGCAAGCGCCGCGACGATGTGATTAATTTGTTACACAGCAATATGCGCGCCCGCCACAACCAGGAAGGCGATTTGAACGCCCAATACGGCGCCTGCCGCGTGGGCGAGCGCAATATGATCCGCCTGTTGGACAAATACGGCGTGGAAACCGTGCAGGCGGCGATTGCCGAGTTGAAAAACATGGCCGACCGCCACATGCGCCACCTCATCGCCTCCATCCCCGACGGCAGCTACCGCGGCGAAGCGGTGCTGGAAGACTCCGGCCACGGCCTGGGCGACCTCACCATCACCGCCGACATCACCATCAAGGGCGACGATGTGCACATCGCCATTTCCAGCCCGCCGCAAGTGCCCTACTTCATCAACTCCTACGAAGGCAACTCCATGTCGGGCGTGCTCCTGGGTCTGATGATGTTCGCCCAAGTGCCGCCGCCCTACAACGAGGGTCTCTACCGCTGCGTGACCGTGGACATGGGTCCCAAAGGCACGCTGTGCAACGCCAAAGAACCCGCGCCGCACGTCAACTGCACCACCACGCCGATGGAAACCCTCACCGACGCCGTGCGCAAAGCCTTTGAGGCCGCCGCACCCGACCGCATCAGCGCCTCTTGGGGCCACGCCTCCGGCATCAACATCGCCGGCATCAATCCCGACACCGGCGAGCAATACGTCACCATGGTGTTGGCCTCCATCATCTCCGGTGCCGGCGCCACCCAGGTGATGGACGGCTGGCACGCCTGCGGCCCCTTGTGCTGCTTCGGCGCCCTGAGTTCCGGCGACATTGAGCTTCTGGAATACCAATATCCGATTCTGATCCACCGCTACGGCCTCACCCCCGATTCCGGCGGCGCCGGCCGCTACCGCGGCGGCTGCGGCACCGTATGGGAAGTGGAACCGCTCAACCACACCATGACCGTGGTCGCCTTCGGCGAAGGCCGCCAGATTCCCACCATGGGCGCGGCCGGCGCGCAAGACGGGCTGCCCGAACGCAAACTCGGCCGCCTCGAAATCGACCTGCCCGACGGCAGCACCGCCGTGCATATCCAAAACACGCTCACCACCATCGAGCCGGGTCAGCGCGCGCGCAACTACAACCCCGGCGGCGGCGGCTACGGCCATCCGCACGAGCGCCCCGCCGCCGATGTGGCGTTGGATGTGAAACGCGGCATTGTGTCGGCCGAAGCGGCCGCCGCCGAATACGGCGTGGTGCTGAATGCCGACTTCAGCGTAGACGAAGCCGCCACCGCCGCCCGTCGCGCCGCCTGAGGCCGCTCCGGCAGGCCATACCGGTTTTCAGGTAGCCTGTGCTGAAGAAGGGCTACCTGAAACCCCCAAAAAACTTGAAAACCAACCATACAAAGGAAACACCATGAAAAACGAATTCCGACTGGGCGTGGACGCCGGCGGCACCTTTACCGATTTCGTGCTGGCCGAGCGCGACGGCAGCATCCATCTGTTCAAAGCCCCTTCCACCCCCGAAGACGGCACGCTGGCGATTGCCGCCGGCCTCGCACAGATGGCGGAAAAATTCAACCGCCCGGTGGAAGACATCATCCAAAACTGCGACTTCTGCATCAACGGCACCACCGTGGCGCTCAACGCCCTCATCCAGCTCAAAGGCGTGAAAGTGGGTCTGCTCGCCACCGCCGGCCATGAAGACAGCATCGAAATCCGCCTCGGCCACAAAGAAGAAGGCTACCGCTACGACGCCAGCTATCCGCCCGCGCCGCAACTGGCTCCGCGCGAACTGCGCTTCCCCGTGCGCGGCCGCATCCTCGCCGACGGCAGCGAGCGCGAACCCCTGAACGAAGACGACATCCTCCAAGCCATAGAAGCCTTCAAACGCGAAGGCGTGGAAGCCGTGGCCATTTCCTTTGTGTGGTCAATCAAAAACCCCGCCCACGAACAACGCGCCAAAGCGCTGATCCAACAGCACCTGCCCGATGTGTTCGTGTGCTGCGGCAGCGAAGTCTATCCGCAAATCCGCGAATACACCCGCACCTCTACCACCTTGGTGAATGCCTACCTCAGCCCGGTGATGGCCGCTTATGTGCGCAAAATCGACCAGTACTTCAAAGACCTGGGCGCACAACAGCCGGTGCGCTACTTCCAGTCCAACGGCGGCCTGGCCGTGGGCGACATCATGCGCGAACGCGCGGTGAACGCCATCAACTCCGGCCCCGCCTCCGCCCCGCAAGC
The DNA here is from genome assembly GCA_030528345.1 of Eikenella sp. Lineage (GTDB taxonomy): Bacteria > Pseudomonadota > Gammaproteobacteria > Burkholderiales > Neisseriaceae > Eikenella. The sequence continues at coordinate 5,785 of JAUMZB010000049.1, read as the reverse complement.
CGGCCTGTTTATCGCCGCCCCCTTCGGCATCGACAATGTGATTACCGTGGACATGGGCGGCACCTCCTTCGACATCACCCTGGCCAAAGGCGGCCAAACCAGCCTCAACCGCGACATCGACTTCTTGCGCAACCGCATCGGCGTGCCCATGATTCACGTCGAAACCCTGGGCGCGGGCGGCGGCTCGATTGCCCACGTCAATACCTTCGGCATGCTCGAAGTCGGCCCGCAGAGCGCCGGCGCCACCCCCGGCCCCGCCTGCTACGGCAAAGGCGGCACCCTGCCCACCGTGACCGATGCCAACCTCGCCTTGGGCTACCTGAAACCCAATGCCGTGCTCGGTAAAAGCGTGACCCTCGATGCCGATAAAGCCCAGCACGCCATCGAAACCCACATCGCCAAGCCCTTGGGCATCGACACCGCCCACGCCGCTTACGGCATCAGCGCCATCGTCAACCAAAACATGGCCAACGGCATCCGCCGCATCACCATCGAGCAAGGCTACGACCCGCGCGACTTCGCCCTGATCTGCGCCGGCGGTGCGGCCGGTATGCACATCATCCCGCTGGCCGAAGAAATGGGCATCAAACAGGTGCTGGTGCCCAAATTCGCCTCCTGCCTGTGCGCCTTCGGCCAGATTATTTCCGATGTGAAATACACCTATCTGGCCACCGAAGCCATGCTGGTGGCGCCCGATGCCGACTTCGCCTCGCTCAACGCCACCCTCTCGCGCATGGAGGCCGAAGGCATCAAACGCCTGAAAGAAGACGGCTTTAACGACGCCGACATCGTTATCGAGCGCAGCATGGAAATGCGTTATCTGGGTCAAATCCACGAATGCACGGTGCAGGTACCCAACGGCAATATCGATGCCGCCCTGGCGCACGACATCCTCAACGCCTTCCACCGCCGCCACGAAGCGCTGTTCACCTATTCCGAGGCCGACAGCCCGGTAGAGTTGGTGAACGTGGAAGTCACCGTGCGCGGCTGCGTGGAAAAACCGCAAATCCCGCATATTCCCGGCGCCACCACCGGCGTGGAAGATGCGCTGGTGGAACACCGCAATATGATTTTCGACGGCAGCCACCACTGGATCAACAGCCCGGTGTACGACGGCACCCTGCTGGGCGCCGGCCACACCGTACACGGCCCGGCGCTGATTGAGGAGCCCACCACCACCATCGTCATCAAACCGGGCTGGCAGGCCTATCTGCACGAATCCGGCACCTATCTGCTGACGCCGGAGGAATAATTCCCCAAGCAGGCAACGGCCTTTCAGCCAGCCTTCAGGCTGGCTGAAAGGCTTTTTGGTGCCCGTCTGTGGCTAAAGGTTAATATGTGTTAACCTTCCCTTATTTTTCAGCAGCCATACCGCCATGCAACACGCCGAACAACAATTCCTCAACGACCTCGATGCCAAACTCTGGAAAGCGGCCGACAAACTGCGTTCCAATATGGATGCCGCCAACTACAAACACGTTGTGCTCGGCCTGATTTTCCTCAAATACGTTTCCGATGCCTTTGCCGCGCGCCGGCAGGCAGTGGAGGCGCAATTGCGCGACGAAACGCACGAATATTACCTGCCGCCCGATTTGTACGACGACGAAGAAGCGTTTCAGACGGCCTTAAACGGCGAACTCGAGCAGCGCGATTATTACACCGAAGAAAACATCTTCTGGGTGCCGCCCGAAGCACGCTGGGAGACCCTGCAAGAAAAAGCCGCCGTTCCTTCCGGTGAAACCTTGTGGCAAAACGAAGCGGGCGAAGACGTGAAAATGCGCTCCGTGTCCTGGCTGATCGACAACGCGCTGGATGCCATCGAAAAAGCCAACCCCAAGCTCAAAAACATTCTTGAGCGCATTGGTCGCTATCAAGTGGAAGACATCCGCCTGATCGGCCTGATCAACCTTTTGGCCGATACCTCTTTTGCCAATCCCGAATACCAAGGGCAAAAACTCAACCTGAAAAGCAAGGACATCTTAGGCCATGTGTACGAATACTTTCTCGGCCAATTTGCGCTGGCCGAAGGCAAGCAGGGCGGGCAATACTACACGCCGAAAAGCATCGTCAGCCTGATTGTAGAAATGCTCCAACCCTATTGCGGCCGCGTGTACGACCCCGCCATGGGCAGCGGCGGCTTTTTCGTTTCCAACGACCGCTTTATCGAAAACCACGCCGCCGAAAAACACTATCAGGCCGGCGAACAGCGCCGCCGCATCTCCATCTACGGCCAAGAAGCCAACCCCACCACTTGGAAACTCGCCGCCATGAACATGGTGATCCGCGGCATGGACTTCAATTTCGGCAAACAGCACGCCGACAGTTTCACCAACGACCAACACCCCGATTTGCGCGCCGATTTCGTGATGGCCAATCCGCCCTTCAACCTCAAAGACTGGTGGCACGCCGGCCTGGAAAACGACGCCCGCTGGCAATACGGCACGCCGCCGCAAGGCAACGCCAATTTCGCTTGGCTGCAACACATGCTGCATCATCTCGCCCCAACCGGCAGCATGGCGCTTTTGCTGGCCAACGGCAGCATGAGCAGCCAAAGCGGCGGTGAGGGCGACATCCGCAAAAACCTGATTGAGGCCGACTTGGTCGAGTGCATGGTGGCGCTGCCCGGCCAGCTTTTCACCAACACCCAAATCCCCGCCTGCATTTGGTTTTTAAGCAAAGACAAACAAAACGGCCTCTCGTTTGACCGGAAAAAGCGCAACCGCAGCGGCGAAGTCCTGTTTATCGACGCCCGCCAAATGGGCTACCTGAAAAACCGCGTTCTGCGTGATTTCAGCGTTGAAGACATGCAAAAAATCGTGCAGACCTTCCACAACTGGCAATACGGCGAAGGCTATCAAGACGAAAAAGGCTTCTGCCATTCCGCCGGCCTTGAAGATATTCGGCAGCACGACTACATCCTTACTCCCGGCCGCTACGTCGGCGCACCCGAACGGGAAGAAGACGGCGAACCCTTTGCCGACAAAATGGCACGGCTGACCGCTTTATTAAAAGAACAAATGGCGGAAGGGGAAAAGCTGAACGCACAAATCAAAGCCAATCTCGCCCGGCTGGGTTGGGAGTAAACCGCAAACACCAAAAGAAGTTTGGGTGCGGGCATTTCCCTGTGTTTTATGACGGGAAACACCTGCTGCGGTGAATGATTTGCAGGGGCGGATTGCATATCCGCCCGTTGCCGGTGATGCGGAAGCCTTATGTCATATCCGCCCTATTTGCCGTTTGTTTATTTTAAAAACAAACTTTTGGCTGAATATCAATCGCCTGATGCCGACGGCGGGCGGATATATAATCCGCCCCTACGAAAATGCGGGGTGGAATTTTGCCGAAGCTTCAGGCCGTCTGAAAGGTTGGGCGGCAGGCGAAAGAATGGTCGGATACGGGCATCCGGCCTGCGGTTTGTCGGGCGGGGCGGTTCTCCATCTCCCCCCTCCCGCTTGCGGGAGGGGTTGGGGGAGGGGTTGCAGTTTTCAGGTAGCCTTGGCCGTTTGTGTGCGGCAGCCGCCCTCATCCCGGCCTTCCCCCGCCTGCGGGGGAAGGGTGTTGCAGCGGCAGCGTGGTTGTTGAATCCGACGGCAGGATCAGACCGTCTGAAAGGTTGGGCGGCAGGCGGAGGAATGGTCGGATACGGGCATTCGGCCTGCGGTTTGTCGGGCGGGGCGGTTCTCCGTCTCCCCCCTCCCGCTCGCGGGAGGGGTTGGGGGAGGGTTTGCGGTTTTCAGGTAGCCTTGGCCGTTTGTGTGCGGCAGCCGCCCCCATCCCGGCCTTCCCCCGCCTGCGGGGGAAGGGTGTTGCAGCGGCAGCCGGGTTGTTGAATCCGACGGCAGGATCAGACCGTCTGAAAGGTTGGGCGGCAGGCGG